>CALXWM010000019.1 GCA_944392425.1 uncultured Clostridia bacterium | reverse complement strand
TAATTCTCCATATTTGCTAAATGTAGCAATTAAATCTTTGTTACCTATAAATGCATCATTGTAATACTTTTTCTTCATTTGAATTTACTCCTTTTTTATAATTTATAGTTTAAATCTTGCAATATACTTCTTGAGCATTTCAAGTGAGCGTAGGCGACGTAGGAGGGTAGCGCAACGTGCTTTGCCTTAAGCGAATAGCGACCCGCGCGGCGAAATGTGAAAGAATGTATATTGAAGATTTAAACATTTAATTTATTAATAAAGATATTTTACTTATTTTGCATAATCTCAATAATTTGTTTTCTTAAATCGTTTACTCTGTTATTCAATTTTACCATATCGTCATCATAATTAGAAGATAATCTAATATTTTCTTTTAAATTATGCTTCATTTCTTCTATTTCGCTTTCCAAAGCATCCATTTTATCTAATATATCAATTCTTTGTTTTTGTTTATTAGCAGGATTTACACAATGTTGACATTTTTCTAATGTGCTGTCTAAACTATATGTTTCTCCGTATTTAGGTATTGTTACTCCTATATTTGTTGTTTCTTCTATTTTTTGCTTTAATACATCTTGTGAATGTGGCTCACCATGTACTAAAAATATGTGTTCTGGCATTTTACTTGTAAATGAATATACAAAGTTTAGTAGCCATTCTTGATCTGCATGTCCAGAATATCCTTCTATATATTCAATTCTAGCTTTTACAGCAAATTCCTCACCAAGTATTTTTACCTTTTTTTCTCCATCAACTATTCTTCTTCCTAGTGTTCCAGGAGCTTGATATCCAACAAAAAGTATAGTACTTTTTGGATTCCAAATATTATGTTTTAAATGATGTTTTATTCTGCCTACATCACACATACCACTTGCAGAAATAATTATACAAGGCTCGTCTGATTCATTTAAAGCTTTTGATTCTTCTACAGTTTGTGTAAATGTTAGTCCAGGAAAATCTAGTGGATTATCCCCTCTTCTTATAAACGCTTGTATTTCAGGTTTGAACAAATCCATATTTGCTCTAAATACTTCTGTTGCAGATGTAGCAAGTGGACTATCTACATAAACTTTTGCTTTCATAAGTGTATCATATTCTTTTGCAAAAGCTTCATCATTTTTTCTTAAATCCTTTATTTTATCTAATTCAAACAATATTTCCTGTGTTCTACCTACTGCAAATGATGGGATTACAACTGTTCCTCCATTTTCTAAAGTTTCTGAAACAATATCCAAAAACATAGAAGCTTTTTGGTCATTTTTTAGATGTAATCTATCACCATAAGTTGATTCCATTATTAAATAATCTGCATTTTCTATCATTGTTGGGCTTGAAAGTAGAGGGATATCGTTATTCCCTATATCTCCACTAAATACAACTTTTTTAGTTTTCCCATTTTCTGCAACCCATATTTCAATTATGCTTGAGCCAAGCATATGACCAGCATCATTAAATCTAACTGAAATATTATCATCTATTTTTATAATTTCATCATATTTTACAGGTATAAATAGTTCCATTGAACTTTCTGCATCTTCTACTGTATAAAGTGGTTCTATTGGCTTTTGACCATTTCTTTTTCTCTTCTTATTTTTTATTTCATTTTCTGATTCTTGTATATGACCACTATCTGGAAGCATTATAGAACATAAATCTCTAGTTGCTTTTGTAGCATATATTGGCTTTCTATATCCTTCTTTGTAAAGTTTTGGTATTCTGCCAGAGTGGTCTATGTGGGCATGAGTTAAAAGCATAAAATCTATTGTATTTATATCATAATCAAAAGGTTCATCATTTAAAATTTCCTCTTCATATTTACCTTGATGTAACCCACAATCTACTAAAAATCTTTTTCCTGCACCTTCTACTAAAAAGTTTGATCCAGTAACAGTTTCTGTTGCTCCTAAAAACGTAACTTTCATAACTTCCTCCTAGTCAAAAATCTTGACTTTTTTTGTTTTTCTCAAATGTATATTGCTTCCTTTTGGAAGTTCTATTTCATTTGTACTATCTAAAATATCTCCATCATATATTTCAGAAATTAGCTTACCATCTTGTACATTTAGTTTGACTTGCAATACTTCTATTACAATATTTCTTGTTTCAAATAAACTTTTTAGCAATAGGTAATCTGTTTTTGCATTATTTGAAATTGGTGTTATTATATTTTTCTCAATGCATTTTTTTATTGTATTTTGTTCTAAGTCAGAAAAGTCTATTATATTTTTCATGAATTTATTTTTGCTTACTGGTAAATATTTTAAATATCTAATTTTGTAAATATAGTCTATTAATCTATCTTTTTCGTTTAAATCATCTAAAATTTTGCTAAACTCTTTAAAAAATACTTTCTGCAAATCTTCAATTTTTAAAGTATTTACTTCTTCCGCAAATCTTATCTTATTTTCTATTTCTTGTTTAATTTTTACAAATTCTATAGGATTTTGAAGTTTATTATATTCTTCTATTTCATTTAAAATATTCTGCCTTTTCTTTTGTATCATTTCTTCATAATGACTAACGCTAAAAATTTTTTGCTCATTTGGTAGGTCTTTATTATGATTAATGTATGCATCTCTTAATTCTTTAGGATTGTTAAGCTCTTCATCTATTTCTTTTATTTTACCAAGTAAATCTTTCTTTATTTTAGTTATGTTTTCAACATACTCTGTTCCTGCTTCCATTTCTTTAAGTTTTTCTTTGTCATTTTTTAAATTATTTAATGCGATCTCAGCTTGTTTTTCATCATACTCTAAATAAAACTTTGTTGCTATTTTTTGCATTTGTTCTAACACTTCACTTGGAACAACATTATTTATTTTTTCTATATTACTTGATTTCAAGTTATTTACGTATTTTTCACCTAGTAAAAATATTAAATCTGTATATAATGCATTACATTCTAAGCTTTCAATTTCATTTACTATTTGTGACCAAGAAAATCCATTAAAATCTCGTATTACTTCTGAACTTGAAATACATTTTCCTATTTGCACTGCTCCTAACATAGACTTATCTTTTAAGCTCAAATTAGAATTGATTTTTTCCAAACCTGCTTTTATTATACTATACAATACTACTTTTTCATTTGGAAAAAATATAACTTTTTGTTCCTTATTATATTTATTATTTGGTTCTTCTTCTACTATTTTGCATCTTGACTTAGTTAATTCTTTTTCTAATTCTGAATTTGGTTTTGCTATTTCTATTTCCTTGCAATATTTTTCTACTATTTCTATTATGTTTTCTAAAAAATCTTCTTTTGAAGGTACTTCTCTTTTTACAGTTTTATAGTCATTATATGCTCCATCTATTTTATAAAACATACTAAGCAAAAGGTTTTGAGCTTCTTTATCAAACCTTTTGCTTTCACATATTTCTTCTAATTCTTCACTATAATCTTTTTGTAAAAGTTTAGACTTCACTTGTTTCTCCTTTGTAGTTTTTTATTATATCAAAAGTATTCGATGTTACAATTCACAGTTTCTTTTTTAGATAAGCTTCAATATATGTTCTAGAGCATTTCAGCGAACGAGAGCAGTCACAGCAATTATGACCTGTAATACGGGTTATCTGCGAAGTGGAGCGGGCAAGCTGGAGCGAAGCGACCCGCGCAGTGAAATGCGGAAGAATGTATATTGAAGCTTAAGAAAAAAATGATTTAACAGTGAATTGTAACTCTCCATTATACAATCATAATGTACTAAAAATTTTATTCTTCTGAAGTAGCACTTTCAACTTCAATCGTGTTGTTATCAGTAGAAACTTGGCTATCTGCCGGTGCCATTTTTAGTTCTTGCCATCTTTCTTTTGACATCAATACTTCTCTTGGTTTGCTTCCTTGGTAGCCTGAAATAATGCCTCTTTGTTCCATTTGGTCTATTATTCTACCAGCTCTAGCATATCCAACCTTAAATCTTCTTTGTATAAATGATGTTGAAGCTTGCCCAGTTTCTACAACTAAATCTATTGCCTCATCTAATAATGGATCTGTGTCATCTTCTTCATCATCTTCCGCAACTGCCTTTTCAGGTTCTCCACTCTTTTCAATTGACTCAATTATATCTTCATCATATTGAGTTTCGCCGTCTTTTTTCAAGAATTTCACTATATTTTCAACTTCTTTGTCTGAGATAAAAGCTCCTTGAATTCTTACAGGTTTTGGTGCTCCTGATGGATAGAAAAGCATATCTCCTTTTCCTAAAAGTTTTTCAGCTCCTGCACTATCTAGTATAGTTCTTGAATCTACTTGTGATGAAACTGAAAATGCAATTCTTGATGGTATATTTGCTTTTATTATACCAGTAATTACGTCAACTGATGGTCTTTGTGTTGCAATTACTAAGTGCATACCTGCAGCTCTTGCCATTTGGGCTAATCTACAAATGGCATCTTCAACGTCTTTTTGAGCAACCATCATTAAATCTGCAAGCTCGTCTATAATTATAACTATTTGAGGTAATTTTGGATTTCCTTCTTTTTCTGCTAAAGAATTATATCCTTTCATATCTCTAACTTTTTTCTCTGCAAATAAGCTATACCTTTTAACCATTTCTTGAACAGCCCAAGCTAGTGCACCTGCCGCTTTTTTAGGGTCTGTTACAACTGGAATTAATAAATGTGGAATTCCATTATATACTGAAAGTTCAACAACTTTTGGGTCAATCATAAGAAGTTTTACTTCACTAGGTTTAGCTTTATATATTATGCTTGTAATTAAAGTATTTATACATACTGATTTACCAGATCCTGTTTGACCTGCTATAAGAGTATGAGGCATTTTTGCTATATCTGTTACAACAATGCTACCAGCAACATCTTTACCAAGTGCAAATGCAAGTTTTGACTTACTATTTATAAACTCATCAGATTCAATAATGTCTCTTAAAGGTACCATATTTTTTTCTTTATTTGGTACTTCTATACCAACAGTATGTTTACCAGGAATAGGCGCTTCAATTCTTATAGTTTCAGCCTCTAAGGCTAGAGCAATATCATCTGAAAGGTTAGCTATTTTACTAACTCTTACTCCTTCTGCTGGTGCTAATTCATATCTAGTAATGGCAGGACCAACTGATACATTTTCAACTTTTGCTGATACACCAAAGCTATACAAAGTTCTTCTTAATTTTTCAGCAGTAGCTAGAAGTCTCTTCTCACTATTTTGATCAGTTTTATTTTCCCCTTCTTCTAATAATGTAATAGGTGGAAATTCATAATGTTCATCATGTACTGTTATTCCATGGTCAAGCTGTAAAACTTCTTTAGTTTTAGCTTCTTTTTCTTCCTCTTGACTAGTGAATAAATCATCTCCAGATGTAGGCGCAACTGCCTTTTTTGGACTAGTAGCGTTTTTCTTAGAAAAGATTGACGCATCTAAATTATCTTTTGAATGGTCATACTTTTTAGGTTCATTTAAATTTATAGTAATTTGTTCTTCTAAATTTTCTTTATTTCTAGCTTCTCTTTCTTGTTTTTCTCTTAATCTTCTCTCTCTTCTAGTTTCATGTCTTTCAGGCTCTACATTAGCAATATTTTGTTTTTGCTGTTCTCTTACTTGTTCTCTTTCTTTACTCTTTTTAGCTTGTTTTTCTGCAAATTTATCTATCGAATTAGAAATTGCCTCTGCTGGATGTAGTCCAAATATAAATACTAATGCAATCAAAGAAACACCAATTGAAGCAATAACTGTTCCCAATATTCCTATTAAATTTATTAGTGGTGCTGCTATTGCAGTTCCAAGCACACCGCCACCAATATCCATTGTTCCCAAAGTATATGCTTGTTTTAAAATTGTGTCAGTTGTAGCCGAAATATCTATATTTCCTTTAGATATTTGATAACAGCTAAATATAACATCAATTAAGACAAGAATACATACAAACATAAAAATTTTAGGTAAATAATATTTGGTATCTTTATCATATGCTATGTATAAAGAAAACGCAAAAAGAGCCACTGGAACTAAGTACTTAATGTATCCAAGTACCCCTCCTAATGCAGGACTAAGTGTTTGTCCTAAATATCCCGATTTTGTATATATAAGTACAGCAAGCAAAATACTAAGTACCATAAGTATTGCTACTGTAATGTTTAGCTTCTTTTGTTCTTGCTTTTTTTTGCTTTTTCTTCCTCTTGGCATTAATTTCTCCTCCGTTTATTTCAATTATTCTATTTTATTGTATCATTATTGTTTTTAAATTTCTACTATTTTTAAGAAATTTTTTACTTTTGGGACGCTCCTTTTCGTAAAATTTTTTATAAGCCCACAATATGATTCTCGACATTTCAGTAAACGTAGGCAGCGGGCGTACTTAAAGTTTGCAATATGGTTTATCTGCCGAGTGAAACGTGCAAGCTGGAGCGAGTTCATCGAGCGACCGGCGCAGTGAAATGAGAGAGAATACATATTGTGGCTTGAAATTGAAAAGTTTTTTACGAAAAGGACCGTCCCAAAAGTAAAATGAATAACAAAACAAAATTTTTGGAATAATATATGTTATATGGTAGATAATAATTCGGGGAGGATTACATGGTTTCATTATGTATTAAGGATAATAACGAAAATATTCAAGATTTTTTAATAAAAAAAATTGGCGAGTCAAATATTCCCGATATATATTATTCTAAACATATTTTCAAAATTTATGAAAATGTTATTATTCACTACAAAGGTAAAGACTTGGATAAGTTTTACAATTTCTTATCTAGCCTCATTTCTGAAGCAATTATAAATTATTATGAACCAACAATTGTAAAACGTTTAATTTTAAAAGATTATTTTTATTTTGATGCATTAGATAGAAATTCTATATACAATGAATACAATATTATTAATCATAACAGTAAAAAGTATATAAATAAAGATATTTTAGACTATATTGAAAATCATAAAAGTATTATTTTAGATGGATTCGTTAATTTTAGATTAGCTAATTATAAAAAATCTTTAGAACCTTTAGTTGAAAGTGCAGTTAGTAAATTTGTGCTAGATAAAGAGTATTTAGAGTTTGTTAGCCTTCTTAAAGGTTATGTAAATTCTAAAATTCCCGAACCCATTAAAATACATTTAATTTATGCTAATAAGGAATCAATTTTATTAGATGAAAATTATAACATGCTTGAGCTTGAAGACTTTGATTCTGAGTATTTATCTGATATATCTTTTTCTCAAAATGATTATGCTTTAAATACTTTGATTGGTAAATTGCCAGAAAGCATTTATATTCATCTTATTTCTCCTAAGGATGAATATATAGAAACATTAGAACTTATCTTTGGAAAAAGAATTCATATATGCACTGGTTGTGCTATTTGTAGTGCGTATAAACTTTTAAATTTAAAATAAGTATCATTATAGTTAAGTATTAAAATTTTTAACAATACCAATATAGCTATAGAACATATATTGGTATTGTTCTAATATTCACTTTTTTATATCTAAGGATAATTTTTACAGTTTACTCCACACTCTTAAGTGACTCTATCATATCAATTTTCTTTAATGAGAAATACGTAATAATATTTACAATAATAGCAAATACAGTAGTTATAATGACTCCAAACAAGTAGCTCCAAACTGTTATTTGAGGATTAAACATAAGCATATCTATCTCACAAGTTTTTATAATATACAATGTTAAGAAATATCCTCCGCCTATGCCAAATAACATGCCAATTGCTGTAAGTATTATTGTTTCCCTTGAAATATAATCATATACTTCTTTATCATAAAAGCCTAATACTTTTATTGTTGCAAGTTCTCTTATCCTTTCTGTAATATTAGCGTTTAATAAATTATACAATACTACAAATGCCAGTAACCCCGCAGATATTATTAGAATCCATACTACCAAATCCATATTGTTCATAACTTCTGCAAATATGTTTTCAGTATTTGACATAAATGTTACACCTGAAATGTAGTCACCATTAGACAATATTTGTTCTCCAAATCCATCTTCTTCTGACTCTTCCATGTCAGTTGTATTTACATATACTACATTATAGCCAATTCTCGTATCATATAATTGATTATATAAGTTTGGCGTCATATAAATGTAATGATAAATATAATTTTCAGTAATTGCATTTACTTTTACATTACATTCTTTATCATCGCTATTTAAGATTTTTATTTCATCCCCAACTTTTATATCCAACAATTTTGATAGTTTTTCTGTTATAATTACTCCGGTATCATCTAAAACATATTTTTCATCATTATCAGTTCTTGATTTTAACACAATAAAATTGCTTAAATTTTCAGGAGTTTGCGGTATTATTAACTGTATTGATTGAGTATTGTCATTTTTGTCTATTGTAACAGATTGAACATTTGCATTTAACACATCTTCTGTATATTCATAGTTTTTCAAAATATTATCTATATTTTCTAGTTCTTCATTTTTGTACTCATCTTTTAATGTTACACTTATATTATATAGGTCTATTTTTCCGTACTGTGAAGGAATCATGCTACTTATTGCATCTCTGAGTCCAAATCCAGCTATAATAAGTGCTGTACATCCACCCACGCCTATTATTGTCATCATAAATCTTTTTTTGTATCTAAATATATTTCTCGCTGTTACTTTTTTAGTGAAGTTTAATCTTTTCCATATAAATGTTATACGTTCTAATAAAACACGTTTTCCTGGTTTTGGAGCTTTTGGTCTCATTAATGTTGCTGGTTTTTGTTTTAATGTTTTATAGCATGAAATTACTGTTGCTCCTATTGTACAAAGCATTGCTGCAAGCATACCTGCTGTTGCATAAGTCATATTAAATTCAAGTATTACATCTGGTACATCATAAACCATTGCATAAATATCTGCTATTACTTTGGGAAGTATGCTAAACCCAATTACTAATCCAATTAACCCACCTATAACAGTTGCAAGTGTTGCATAAATAATATATTTGCTAGCTATTTGCAACTTGTTATATCCAAGTGCTTTTAGTGTACCAATTTGCACTCTTTGTTCTTCAACCATTCTTGTCATTGATGTTAAGCTAATTAATGCTGCAACAATGAAGAATACTATTGGAAAAACTTGTGCCAAATTTGCAACTCTGTCAGTATCTTGCATATAGCTTACATAGCCAGCATTTTGCTGTCTATCTAATATGTACCAAGTTGGTCTTTCTATTGAATTAACCTCTTCTTCTGCATCGTCCAATTCTTTTTCCGCATCTGATATTTTTGAGTTAAATTCTTCTCTTGATTTAGCAAGTTCTGCTTCCGCTTCTTCTATTTGCTTTACACTTTCATCTAATTTTTTCTCTGCTGAATCAAGCTCTGCATAAGTATCGTTTTTTGTTTTATTTAATAGTTCTTCCTTGCTTTGTAGTTCTGCTTTAGCAGAATCAATTTTCTTTTGCCCATTTGCTAATTCTGCTTTTGCTGTTTGTATAGCATTTTCTGTATATGTTACTGTTTGATTTATATCTGTTATTCCCTGTGCCTCTAGTTGTTTATCTATTACTATAATTCCTGCTTCTATTTTTGAAATAGATGCATTTAATTCATTTATTTGCTTTTTTAATTCTTCTATTTTTTCTTTTTCATCATCTGTTGTATTAGCTATTCCATTGCTTTGACTTTGCACATTATTGTTTACATTTTGTGGTTTAGTAGTTGCTCTTCCTTGATTGGCTTGATTTTCCAATTCTTCTAATTGTTTTTCTAGAATTTCTAATTGTGCTTTACTTGTAGATAATGTGTTTTGAAGATTATTATATTGCTCTTGAATTTGTTTAAGTTCATTTAGGCTTGTTTCATAATCACTTATTTGCTTTTCTGCCTCTTGTTTTTTTGCGTTAAAATCATTTTCATTTTGTTGTAATGTATTTTTAGCATCAAGCAATTGTTTTCCAGCTTCATTAAACTCATTATTTGCCTTTGCTCTATTTGCAGCTATTTCAGTTCTTCCATTTTCTAATTCTTGTTTTGCTGAATTTATTTCATTTTCAGCATCTTGAAGTTGTTTTTCTCCATCTGCTTTTTGCGTTTCAAATTCATTTTTTGCATCTTGAAGTTTTTGATTTGCCTTGTCAAATAAAGCATTGTATCTTGCTTCTTTTCTGGCATCTGCAATTTTTTCAATCTCATCCTCTGCTTGCTCTATTAAATCTTCATATTTATCATCATAGCATTCTAATTCATTTGCACCATTTACTGTTAAATAAATATTTGTATAAATATTTGCATTTATATTATCTGAGCTTACATATAAATAATAATTTATTACTCCAGACCCAAGCTTTGTAGTCCCTCTGTCTGTAGAAATATACATTGGAGACTTAACAGTTCCTACTATTTGCAATTCATTAGTTTTTAGTACAGAAATATCATTTCCATCATCATCTGTGATATTATCTATTTGTATTTTAATGGTATCACCTATTTTGTATTCTGTACCTAGCAAAAAAGCCTCTTCAACTACACATTCATTCTGATTTTCTGGTAACCTGCCATCTGTAACTTGCAGAGCATTGATTGAATCCGTTGTTTCATTTTGTTTAGAGCTTGCAAGACTCTCAAGTTTTACAACAACTTGCTTATCTCCCGCTGTAACAATTGCATCTGTTTGATATGTACCTTGTGCATCATCTATTAAGTCCAGTTTTTCTAGTTCTGTTATGTCTTCATCAGTAAGTCCAAGCGTAGATAATACTTGAATATCCATAACATTTTTATCATCAAAATATGTATCCAAAGTCAGTTTCATATCAGGGCTAGTAGCTTTTATTCCTGCAAAAAATCCTACTCCTAAAAGTACAATTAGAAGTATTGATATAAATCTTTTAAATCCCTTTATTATTTCTTTAAAACAATCTTTTAATAAAGCTTTTTTCATAAGCTTTCACCTCATTTTAAATTACTGTAAAAAATATTTATGTATTTTTTTGTGCACCATTTTACAAATTTTACGTGTAATTTTTATTGTACATAAAAAACTTGATTTTTCTTATACAATAATTTACTTTTAGAAAATTACCACTCTATTTTTTCAATTGGCACTGGACTTTCATTTAATTCTATATTTGAAGCTGTACCATTTTTAAAATGTATTACTCTATCTGCCATAGGTGTTAAAGCCGCATTGTGAGTAATAATTATTACTGTCATTTTTTCTTTTCTGCAAGTGTCTTGCAATAACTGTAGTATTTGTTTACCAGTTTTATAATCTAATGCACCTGTAGGTTCATCACATAAAAGCAATTTAGGATTTTTTGCTATTGCTCTAGCAATGGCGACTCTTTGTTGTTCTCCACCAGATAATTGTGAAGGGAAGTTTTTTAGTCTTTCTCCTAGCCCAACTTTTATTAAAATTTCTTTTGGTTCTAAAGGCTTTTTACATATTTGAGTTGCCAGTTCAACGTTCTCTATTGCTGTTAAATTTTGAACTAAGTTATAAAATTGAAATACAAAGCCTATATCTTCTCTTCTATATTTTATTAGTTGCTTGTTTTTAAATTTAGAAATATTTTTTCCATCAATAATTACTTCACCAGAAGTTGCAGTATCCATACCTCCTAAAATATTTAAAGCTGTTGTTTTTCCTGCACCACTAGGTCCAACAATAACTACAAGTTCTCCTTTTTCTATTTGAAAGTTTGTATTATCTAAGGCTTTTATGCTTACTTCTCCCATTTTGTATTCTTTTACTACATTTTTAAACTCAATATATGACATAGAAACCTCCTATATTTTTCTTTTTTGTACAAAATAACAACAAAATGCCATAAATGAATCAGGCAATATTTTTGCAAATACTCTAACTAAACTAATATACCATGAAGTAAAAGTTATTTTTCTTCCATTAAACATTTTTGCTACTGCTTTTCTCGCTACAACAGAGCTTTCAGTTTCTGGTGAATTAAATTTTACATCTGCAACCTTTTGAAAATTTGTTTTTACAGGTCCCGGGCATAATACGCTTACTTTTACATTTGATTTTTGAAACTTTAATTCTTTTTGAACAGCTTGTGTAAGTCTTATTACATACGCTTTACTTGCATAATAAGTTGCCATTAAAGGTCCTGGCATAAATCCCGCAATTGATGCAACATTCATTATATATCCTTTGTTTCTTTTGCTCATATCTTTTAGAAATAATTTCATTAATATATGGAGAGCAGTTATATTTGTATTTATTATTTGCTCTTCTTTTTCTAGGCTTGTATCTGTAAATCTTCCGCAAGTTCCAAGTCCTGCATTGTTTACTAATACATCAATGTCTTTAAATTCTGCTTTGACTTCATTATATAGTTTTATGCAATTATCTCTACCAGTTAAATCAATTATTTTTATATAAACTTTTACTTTATATTCTCTTTCTAATTCTTCTTTTAATTCTTGCAAAGCTTTTTCATTTCTTGCAACAATTATTACATCATACTTTCTTTTTGCAATTTCCCTTGCAATATCTCTTCCTATTCCTGAAGAAGCACCTGTAACTAAAGCAAGCATTTTTCCCTCCTAATTCATTTTTCTCAAGTATAATTTTTTATTATGGTAACTTATTCATTTACATTTCCACAATCTTTTCCCAAGGCAAATTTTCTTTTCCAAAGTGACCATAGTTTGTTGTTAATCTATAAATAGGTCTTTGTAAATCCAAATAATTAATAATTCCTCTAGGTGTCAAATCAAATTTTTCTACCTTGCCAATTATTTCAGTAGATGGTATTGTTTCAGTTCCAAATGTATCTACAAATATTGAAACTGGTCTTGCAACACCTATCGCATAAGATAACTGTATTTCACATTTTTTTGCATAGCCATTAGCAACAATATTTTTAGCTAAAAATCTTGCCATATATGATGCACTTCTATCTACTTTTGTTGGATCTTTTCCTGAAAAAGCTCCTCCACCATGACGAGCATATCCACCATAAGTGTCTACAATTATTTTTCTTCCTGTAAGTCCGCTATCTCCAAGTGGTCCACCTATTACAAATCTTCCTGTAGGATTAATATAGTATTTTGTATTTTCATCTATCAAGTTTTCTGGTATTACTTTAAAAATGATTTTTTCTTTAACTTCTTTTCTAAGTTCATCTATATTTTTATCATCTATGTGCTGAGTTGAAAGTACAACTGTATCCACTCTTAAAGGTTTACCATCATCATATTCCACTGTGACTTGAACTTTACCATCAGGTCTTAGTCCTACTATTTCTTCATTTTTTCTAACTTCTGTTAATTTTTTTGCAAGTCTATGAGATAAGCTTATTGGAAGTGGCATAAATTCATCAGTTTCATCACATGCAAATCCAAACATTATTCCTTGATCTCCTGCACCTTCTGAGTGAGCATTCTCGCCTTCTTTATCTTCTAAACTTTTATCAACTCCCATTGCTATATCTGATGATTGCTTAGAAATATTTACTGTTATTTTACAAGTTTTGTAATCTATATCTAAGTTTGCATTATCATAGCCTATTTCTTTAATAGTATTTCTTGCAATTTGCTCTATATCTATATTTGCTTTTGACGTTATCTCTCCTGTAATGTATACTTCTCCTTTACTTGCTAAAGTCTCGCAAGCAACTCTTGAATTTTTATCTTGTTTTAGACATTCATCTAAAACACTATCTGAAATATAATCACATAGCTTATCTGGATGTCCTTCTGTAACACTTTCTGATGTAAATAAATACTTCATAATTTTGAATAAAGCTCCTTTCTAATTTACCTTTTAGTTTAGAATAATTAATATTAAGTAAAAAATTATCTTTCAACATTTTTTATATTATTGCCTAAAAAAGAAATTTTAAAAATAGTTATCCACATTTTATTACAGCTTTGTGGATAATATTACAAAAATGTAATAATAAAATAATATTTGTCATTATTTGTCGAAAAGTAAATTCACACTTATTATTATTACTAAAAACTACTTAATCATACTTTGTCATTAAAATTTATCTTCCATCTGGCTCTTCACTAGGAAATGGAATATTTCTTTTTAGTTTTTCCAAAACTTTTGTAAAATTGCCTACACTTGATGCAATCCAGTTCATACTTGTTCCAAGCACACCTTTTGTTTTTAAGCTTCTTTCATATTCTAGCATTTTTTGTAAAACAGCCTCAACATTTGCAGACTCTGAAAAATCTGTTTTTAAAAATCTATTTCCTTCTACTAAAGTCAAAATTTGAGGTTCATTTTCTTCCTGCAATTTTAAATTTATTCTACTAAACTCCTGCATGCATTTAATAATTCCATCAACTTGTATTTCAGGCATTTCTTCTGGGCAAAAAATAGCTGATACATTTCTATCTGTTTTATATAATTTTATAACTACTAAACCATAATCTTTAGCAAGCTTTTCCGCCTCTGCTTCTTTGTCATCTACTTTATATCCAATATCATTTTCAATCATTTCTATTGCTTCATATTTATGCTGTTCTTTTTTCTTTGTCGATTTATATATTTTTCCATTTGGTAAAATTAATATTACACCTTCATTTTTATGTGAAAGAGCTCTTTCTTTAGTATTTGCTAAAAGTACATCCTGCAAATCAAAGTTAAGGTATTTGTCTATAATTCTTGCTTCTTCAGCTGATAGTCTTTCTGTTTTATAATTTAAAAAGATATCTAAAACTTCATTATGTAATGAGCCATTCTCATTTTTTCCATTATAATAATATCTTTCTCCATCAAATACATAAATTTGCTTAAGAAAATCTACAATTTCATTTTCTTGTTCTAAAAGTGTATAATAGCTTAATAAATTATCTGCATCTTCCGGCTTTATCTTATCCGAAATAATTGCAGTTAAAGCTCTTTTTCCATTTTGTTCTTTTCCCTCTTTTATTTGAGGCATATCTCTGATTATAGAAAAGCCTTGTTCAGTTAGTTTTTTATAAAATTTAGCATTAAATATGGAACCTTCTTCTATTTGTGTGCCTAAAAGATTAGAGAGAAATTTTGCTTCTTCTCTAGAAATATAATTTTGTTTTACTTTTGAAATTAAATCATCTAAGTTTGAAAACGAAAGTGGTAATTCAAGTTTTTTTCCGTGATTAAAAAATACTATACTTCCTACCTGTAATTTACTCATTTTAAAATACATCCCTTCACAATAACTTTTAATACTATAAAGTGAAATTTTATAATTAGTATCTCACCTGTACTTTTCATACCACTAACTCTATTAAATTTGAACTTATTATATTGAACTAGAGCTTTTAAGTCAATATAAATTATAAATATTTTACAAAAAGGTCCGTCCCCAACGTAAAAAAATTGAAAAAACATTTGACTTAAGCTTTTTTCTATTGTATAATAGATTTTGTTATGGCCCCTTGGTCAAGCGGTTAAGACGCAGCCCTCTCAAGGCTGAATCATGGGTTCGATTCCCGTAGGGGTCACCACTTCATTTTATAAAAATCTTTACCTAGTAAAATACTTACTAGGCTTTTTTTATAATTTGTTCAATAACTTCTTTTATTCTCTCTTCTTTTTTATTTAAAAACAAATATCCAATTAAAGCTTCAAATCCTGTTGAATATGCATAATCTTCTAAACTTGCATTTTTAGGCAAATGATGATTTTGTGTATTTCTACCTCTTCTAACAATTTCTTTTTCATCATCTGTTAAGAAATCAGTTTCAATTAGTTTCTTTACAGCTTTAGATTGAGCTCCTGCTTTAACATATTTTATTGATTCAACATGCATTTTATGCGGATTTAAATTTGTTGTATTTGCTAAATAAACTCTTATATAGAGCTCATAAACACTATCTCCCACATATGCCCAAGTAAGTGGTGACATCATATTTATTTGTGACTCATCTTTAATTAATATTTCATCTAGGTAATTCAATTGTTATCCTCCCTAATTTTCCACTTTGAAATTCATTTAATATTATATCTGATATTTTTTGCATATTTATATTTCCGCCAGAAAGAAGTGCTCCTCTTTTTCTTGCAATTTCTTCTAAAACTTCCATTGTTTCTTTTGGTTCTTTTTTATACATACTTTTTGCTTTTCCATCATTATTGTTAATTGACTCTTGTTTCTTTCCATAATTATTACCAATTGACGTATTTTCTTCTATCTCATCACTAGTTTCATACACTTCCACATTAAATCTTTCTACTAATGCTTGTGGATAATTTATTATTAAATACTCTAATAAATAATACGCAATTTCTTCTTTATCTATAGCATTTTCTCCAATTGTTCCCACAAAAGCTAAATGCACCCCTTGTTCATTATCTTTAAATTTTGGCCATAACATACCAGGTGTGTCCATAAGTTCAATATCATTTGTAACTTTTATCCATTGCTTTTGCTTAGTAACACCAGGCTTATTTCCAACTTTTGCAGTATTCCTTTTCGCAATACTATTAATAAAAGTAGATTTTCCTACATTAGGAATTCCTACTACCATCACTCTTATAGCCTTGCCAATTCTGCCTTTTTGAACATATTTTTCTTTTATTTCAGAGTACTCTTTCTTTATGGTTTCAATTACATCTTTTATTCCTTTTGATGTATTCGCCTCAACTGCAACAGCTTTAATACCTTTTTTTGAATAATACTCTATCCATTTATTAGTAGAATTATTATCTGCTAAGTCTGCTTTATTTAGTACAATTATTTTCTTTTTATTTTTAATTGCATCTTCTATATCCGGGTTTTGACTAGCAAGTGGTACTCTTGCATCTAATATTTCTATAACTATGTCTATTAACTTTAAATCCTCTATTATTTGTTCTTTGGTCTTTTTCATATGACCGTGGGTACCAGTTGATGTTCATTTTCTCATTCATTATTTTCACTCTTTCTTCTTTCTACTTCTTCTAACAATAAATCAAAATCTGATTTATATAATTTATCTTGCTTTACTCTATATTTTTCAAATTCTGTTAGAGCTTTATCACAAGCTATTTCGTGTGATATTTTTCCTGCATCTTTTAATATATCTCTATCATCTGCTAATAAAAATTTATCAATTCTATTTGCCCAATCCTCCATTGTCATTGGTATATTTCGTTTTGCTCTATCTTCTGCTAAGTCCAAGAAGGCTGAAACAATACGTTCTAAACTCTCTAATTCCTCTTTGCTTAAATAATTTTTAGCTACTATAACATCTGACTTCATTATTTTGCCATTAGGGGAATTTTTCCAATTAGTAAGTCCCATGTGTTCTTTATCTGAATCAGCTCTATTATAAATTATTTCTGCTGCCGTTTGATGAGATACTGCATAGTGCATTTTATTTTGTACTTTCTTAAAGAAATCTATTGAAATAGGAGATTTTGAATCATAATCGATACTTGTAGCATAAATATCAGTTATTTTTTGATAAAATCTTCTTTCTGATAATCTTATTTCTCTTATTTCTTCTAATAGTTTTTCAAAATAGTCTTTGTCTATGAATGAACCATTTTTCATTCTTTCTTTATCTAATACATATCCCTGAATTGTAAAAGTTTTTAAGACTTGTGTTGCCCATCTTCTAAATTGTGTTGCTCGAATAGAATTTACTCTATAGCCAACCGAGATTATTGCGTCTAAATTATAGAACTTCATTTTATATTTTTTTCCATCAGAAGCAGTTGCCGAGAATTCCTCGGTAACTGAATTGCTATCTAATTCTTTTTCTTTAAAAATATTTTTTAGATGTAAAGAAATATTATCAGTACTACAATCAAATAGTTCAGCTATAGCTTTTTGCGTCATCCATAAAGTTTCATTTTCATAACGCACTTGGATACCTTTATCTTTTTCTTGAACTTTAAATGTAATAAATTCTTCCGTAGAACTTCTAATCATCAAATCTTTTGCCATTCATTACCTCCTTTACTATTTTAAATTAATATATGTAATAATCTATTATCATAAAATGTTGACTTTTCAACATTTTCTCTTGTTTTTCCATAAATTCATCTCGCCCAATTTATATTTAAATTATCGCTCATTTTTTTCACCTTCTAATATTTCTAAAGCTTTTTTATATTTATATAATACCATAAAAATAAGCAGTTTTCAACCAACCGCTTATTTTCAAATATATTACTCTAATTATTTTCCAACTTTTATATAATACCCTAAGATAAATTTTTTTGCACAAAATCTACTAAATCTTTCGCCGAATTTCTATTTATAACTTTAGCTTGATTTTCGACCATTATTTGTTGCATATTTTTATCTTTTAATAGTTTAGCAGTATTTATTTTTACTTCTTCTAAATTATTTGATATAAGACTAAGTCCATTTTTTTCAAAAAACTCTGCATTATAATTTTCTACTCCTGGTATTGGCATTATATGAATCATTGGTTTTCTTATTACTCCAACTTCTGTACTAGTAAGACCTCCTGGTTTTGTCAAAACAATTGTACTAGCTGAAATATATTCGTTTATATTGTTTACAAATCCTTTAACCAAAAGGTTTTCGTTATTAATTTTTTCTAGTTCTGAATATAATTCCTTATTATTTCCACAAATTGCAACAATATATGTATTTGGAAGATACTCTAATAAAGATTTAACAATACTTTTCATATTTCCAAATCCCATACTACCAGAAGCAACTAAAATAATATCTTTATCTTTTGGTAAGTCTAGATTATTTTCTATTTTGTTAAATGAACTAGAAACTGGAATTCCAAAATCTAATAATGTTTCTTTTTTAAATCCTTTCTTTGCAAAGTCATCTTGTAATGTAATATGTGGTATAACAAAATAATCTGGCTCTGTTTCTTCCCAAAATGGAATAGCATGATAATCTGTTGCTACATTGATAAGTTCTATATTCTTTCCTTCTTTTTTTAATGTAGTTACTGCCATTGATGGGAAGAGATGTGAAGAAATAATTAAGTCATAATTATTATCTTTAATATATGAATATAACTTATCTTTTCCTAATTTATTTAATCCATAAACTGGACTAGGAATCCCTGTTTTGCTATAAGCCTCTCCCAGTTTATATGCTATTTTAAATATGTTTCCATTGTATTTTGTGGAACCCAAATATATTTTTTCAGCTTTTTCTTTTGCTTTAGGGCCCATAATATCAAAATAATCAGCAAAATCACAGGTAATATTGTTATCTTTAAATTCTTTTTCTATATAGTGACCACAAGCATTGTGTCCCCCACCTGTACTACACGATAGTACTAAAATCTTCATTTTAAAATTCAATCCTTTCTCCTTTTGCTAAATAAGGCTCTCAGTTACTATTTACAACTAAAATAATTTGCTAGGTTTCAATATACATTCTTTCACATTTCGCCAACAAAATCATATAGAGATATAAAAAATTATCACTTCCAATTATTATTATACATATCCCCAGCTCATAATATATTCTAATATGGAACCACCAAAATATTGTATTTCAAGAATGACTGACTCATAGTAAATTTATTTGCTACTTCTCTATTCATTTCACCAACGTAATCTTCTGGAATTTCTACATTTTCTTTTGGTACAAATTCTTTTCCAGAAGAGAAATATGTTCCATAATCACTTACCCAACTTCTATTTGAAAATATAGCTACTCCCGGGTTATCACTCAAAATATCTTGTCCCATCATAAGTCTAGAATCATATTCTATTCCAAATAAGTTTAGCAATGTTGGTAAAACATCTATCTGGCTCCCTACTTTATCTACTTGAACTGGCTCGTCCATTTCACTATTCCAAAGTATGAAATTACTTCTATTAACTTCAACAACTTCATCTCTAGTATAATCACTTACTTCATTAACTTGGTCTATTGATAAGGTATATGGATAATGGTCTCCAACTAGAGCTATTACTGTATCATCTAATATTCCTTTTTCATTTAATTTATTTATAAGAGTTTCTAATGCTCTATCTAATTCCATTTGTGTTGCTAAATAAGCTTTAACTGGCGTGCTATATGGTAAATCTTCTGTTTCCGCCTTATACCTTGTTGCAGTTGAATTTCCGCTTCCATAATTATATGGAGCATGCCCACTAACAGTAACATAGTATGTAACAAATTTATCTTCTGATGTATAGAAGTCCGTTGTAACATTCATCATATCTACATCTCTTGGAATCCATTTACTATCCATTAGTTTTTCCAAACCATTGCCAATTCCCATATAAGAGTCAAACCCTAATGTTTTCATTGTATCATGCCTAGAATAATATGTATAGGTCCAGTCGTGGTAAGCATTTGCTGTATATCCTATTTTTCTAAAACTATTTCCCAATGCATATGAAATTTTTGGTTTATTCTTTTTCCATAAATTCAAAATATTTTGCGTAGGAATTAAACCAGTTGTTGCTTGGAATTCTCCACCTGTTGTACTTAAAAATACCGGTGTATAGAAATTATTAAATACAAATCCCGAATTGACAAGCTTATATAATGTTGGTGTTAAATTTTCATCTACTGCAATACTATTAAATCCTTCTGCTAAAATAAAAATCAAATTTTTATCTTTAAAATAACCCGTGTATTTATTTTTATTTGTAGGTTTCTTATTTGCAATATATTCGTATACATTTTTAAGTCCCTCATCACTAGTTTGTGCCATAAGTTCTTCTAACCTCAAATCCAATTCATTATAAGTTGGCTCTTCTGGTTCATTTACCTCTTCACCATCTACTTCATTTTGTTCGCCATTTTTCACTTCATCTATGCCATTATTTTCAATAGCAGCCTTTTCTTCAAATCCGAATATTGTTCGCACTAAGTCTATTGTTGTTGAATTAATTAATCCGAATTTTTCAATATTTTTCTCCTGTGCATTTATGCTAAATAGCAAATTGTATGATGAATAAACTCCTTTGCTGTCTATAAAAATTACTCCAACAAGAATAATTAAGTACATTACAATACTTAATAACCAAATTCCAATTCGCTTTCTATTAAATTGGTTAAATTGTATCTTTTTATGTAGACAAATTATTAATATTAAAGGTATGGCAATTAAAAGCAAAGTAAACCAATTTTGCAAAATAGCATCTTTTATTATACTGGTAAAATCTAACGCATTTCCAGCTAACCCTAGTGTCATAAAAGAAAATGGTACACTAAACAATTTATAAAATATAGCTTGCACGCTAAAATATAAAGTTAAAATTATTGTAGAAATAATTAGAATAATTTTAGATACCTTCTTTTTAAACACATTGCATAGTAAGTTTAATACCATTATTATTTGCATACTAAAAAGTAGTGTGAACATTATGTCATCTATTCTTACTGACTTTAGGACTACTATTTTGAATATCATTTCTAAATAAATTATTACGAAAGCTACTACATATATTACTCTCATTTTTATTTTTCTTTTACTATTAAATTTGTTCTCCCCTACATTTCCACTATAGCATAATAGCAAGTAGTTTTCAACTTACTACTTGCTATTTTTTTCATAATTAATTTTCATTAATCAAATTACAACGTCCTATAATTATTTTTATCAGCCCTATCATCAAGTTGTCTATCGTATTCTTTATTTGTATAAAACCAATCTGTCTTTTTATCTTTTGGTTTTCTTCCTTTATCAACAAATAAGTCCAAAAGTACTGCAAAAGCCAATATTATTCCTAAAAATGATGTAAAAGCACCCATTGGACTAGTTATTTCTGCTTGTCCACTTGTAAACACAGGTATTACCTGATTTATTAAATCTAAGCCAAAGTATGCCAAATATGATAAAAAGTAAATTATTGCTCCTATTAATTTTCTTTTAAAAACTAATACTATGCAAACAACTGTAACAAACAATAAAATAATTTCTACTGTTAAATTAATTGGTTGTACAAAAAAGTCTGCATAAACTGATGCTTGATAAGCAACTACAACTCTAAATGCCCAATACATTATCATAAACATTGCTATCATCCAATTTGCAAAAGTTCTCATTTTTTAATTCTCCCTTTTTAAAGAAAAGTAGTTAGAAAAGCCTTTTGGAATCAACTACCAAAAGGCTTTCAAAATTAACCTAAACTATAAGTCATTCAATTTATGAAAAACCTAATTAGTCTACAAAATTAAATTCATCTTTAAATTTTTCTTTGAATATTTCAAATACTGCGTTTAATACCTCTTCATCATCAACGCTTACATAAGTTTCTTCTTCACTATTTTCATCAGAACCTTTTTCTAGTTGAAGGATAACTACTTCGTCTGGTTCAGAGTCTTCTGCTTCTTCAGCTGGAAGTAAAACAACATATTCTTCTCCTTCATAGTCTATTAAATCTAAGAATTCGAATTTTACATCATTTCCATCCTCATCTTTAAGAGTTACAATATTATCTAATTCTTCATTATTTTCGTCCATTAATTTTCTCCTTTCAAATATTCTTATGTGTTATTATTTACACTTTGTTATATGATATACTAAAAAATTCCTTTTAGCAAGTATTTTTGTCAATTTTTATTTTTATTTTTTAAATTTGCTTTTCCAAACAAAATATAGTATAATTGAATTATGTACACTGCACAAAAAAAAGACTATTAGCATGTTGACATAAAAAAAGGAGAATGGACATGAAAAAACAAAATTCAAGTATATATCTTCCCGCTTTTCTGATTGTTTTCGTCCATGCTTGCGAGCGGATGCTTAGCAGTATAGGAAACAACAAAAGAGAAGAAATAATTATTGTTTCTGCCATACTTATTCCCATATTTATGGTAATTGAACTTCGAAAAAGAATGAATGTTAGCAAAACTTTCATTATTAGTTTTATATTAGTAATGATAATTAGCTTAACACAAAACATATTCTTATATGGAGTTAGTGCGCTAATTGCGCTAATATTACTTGTCATAGAACTATTAAAGGCAATCGGACGTAAAGACATAAAATACGTATTGTTGTGCGTGTTGACTGCTTTACTAATGATTGAAACCCCAGATATAGCTATGTTTGCTAAGTATGGTTGGGCAATTGTTTTATTTCTTTATGTAATTTTAATGTTAAACGCTAGCACAGAAAAACTAGTAGTTTACGCAGTCATTACATTGTTCATTACCATCATAAGTCCGTTTACAGCTATCATATTCGTACTCATGATTGAGGAGGTTTTAGTATGTATTAAAGCCCAAAATATACTATCTTTTGGACTAGCAATACTAGGAATAATAATTTCCTATGTCATAATATTTTTGATCTTTCAAAACAATATTACAGCCATCCTTTTTATGATAATATTATGGAGGCTAAAAAAATATTCAATTGGCTAATAATCTTTTCGCCGGGGTTCTACTCCCCGGCGTTTTCTTTCTTATAATATAATTTTCTTATAATAATTCTTCTACAATTGCATTTTTGTCTATGCCATAATATTTCATTAAGTCCTCTGCTCTGCCAGACCTTCCAAATGTATCGTCTATTCCCATTCTAACTAATTTTTTGGGATAATTATCTGTAAGAACTTCACTTATTGCTGTGCCTAATCCTCCAATGATACTATGATCCTCTACAGAAATTAATTTTTTAGTCTCTTTTGCACATTTTATAATTAAATCTTTATCTATAGGTTTTATTGTGTGAATATCTACAACTCTTACCTTTATTCCTTGCTCTTTTAATATTTTTTGAGCATCTATTGCCTCTGCTACAGTAATCCCTGTAGCAAAAATTGTAGCATCGTTTCCATCACCTATTTGAATTCCTTTGCCTATTTCAAACTTAGTTTTTTCATTATAAATATTTGGAACTTTGTACCTTGAAAGTCTTAAATACACCGGACCACTATACTTTGCAATTTCTTTTACGGTCCACTTAGTTTGTATGTCATCTGATGTAGAAATAACCACCATGTTTGGCAAACCTCTCATCAAATTAATATCTTCTAACATTTGGTGTGTTGCTCCATCTTCACCAACAGTAACACCTGCATGAGTTGCACATATTTTTACATTTAGCTTTGGATAGGCAATACTAGTTCTTATTTGATCATAAACTCTACCTGTAGCAAAAGCTGCAAAAGTACTTGCAAATGGTATTTGGTCACAAGTAGCAAGGCCTGCTGCTGTTCCTATCATATCCGCTTCTGCAATTCCAAGATTTATAAATCTATCTGGATACTTTTCCTTAAAATATTCAGTTTTTGTTGAATTATAAAGGTCTGCATCTAAAACAACCACCTTTTTATTTTCCATTCCAAGTTCTTCTAATGCTCTACCAAAGCTTTCTCTTGTTGCTATTTTTTCAACCTTTGTCTTTTCTTTTTCCATTTGTATACCTCTCTTTTCACATAACTATCTTTAGACTTATTACTCCACAATTTTTCCACATTCAGCCTGTATAGTAATTTACTTACTTATCATTTTACTATCTATCTCTTTCTCTCTTTGTATTAATTCATCAATTGCTTTTTTGTATTCTTCATCATTAGGAGCTTTTCCATGCCAAGACACATCCTTTTCCATAAAAGATATTCCCTTACCCTTTACTGTTTTTGCTAAAATAACAGAAGGTTTATCTTTAGTCATATCTGCTACTCCAAACGCATTTAGTATAGAAAATATATCATTACCATTTATAGTAATAGTATTAAACCCAAAATTTCTAAATTTTTGCTCTATATCTTCTATATTTAGTCCTTTTATTTCATTTGTATCACCTGTTAATTGAAGTCCATTGCAATCAACTATTGCACACAAGTTGTCTAATTTATATTTAGAAGATGTCATTGCCGCTTCCCAAACTTGTCCTTCATCTAATTCTCCGTCTCCTAGAATGCAATATACTCTGTAGCCCATTGAATTCATTTTTGAAGCTATTGCCATTCCATTAGCAATAGACAATCCTTGTCCTAATGAACCTGTTGACATGTCTACCCCTTTGACTTTTGTCATATCTGGATGTCCTTGTAAATTACTATTAATATTCCTAAAAGTTAATAATTCTTCCTTTGAAAAATATCCTTTTTCCGCTAAAGCTGCATATAGTGCAGCAGATGCGTGTCCTTTTGATAATACTAATCTATCTCTTGAACTATTTTCTGGATCATCTTCGCTAATATTCATCTCATTAAAATATAAAACCGTCATTATATCTGCAATAGATAAAGAACCACCTGGATGTCCAGATTTTGCGTAATAAACTTCGGTTATAATGTCCATTCTTATTCTATTTGCTATTTTTTCCAATGCTTCTATTTTTGTAATTTTCATAATTAAAAATCCTTTCTTTTGTTTTTTTACTTTTACTTAATATTATCCACTTTATTTTTTGTAATAAGTGCTTAATTAATCACATTCAAAAATCAAGCAATTTTTTTGTGAATAATCATTTTTCATTTAATATTGTAATTTATTTTTCTTAATAAAATTAACAATTTGCTCTCCAAGTTCATCTTCTTTACCTGTATAGTTGTGATTTGCACCTTGTATATATGAAATATCTTTATTCTCATTTTTAATTTTTTCATTAAGTTTTTGAGCTAGTGCATCTGCTCCTTGAAAAATTAATTCATTAATATTTCCCCATCGCATAAACAAAGGCACTTTTATATTATTTAATTCTTTAAATGTAGTCCTGTTGTCTCCAAATTTTGCAAAATCTATCTTTTTATTATCTTCTGCATATTCCAATATAGAATTAGGTCTTACTGGTGGAGTTGTTGCATCTAAAACAACCAGTCTGTCTCCCTTTCCTCTCTTTTTTAACATTTGAAAATATGAAATTATTTTTTTATAATCTTTTCCCAGCATTTCTTTTAATGCTGTTGGTATATCTACCATTGAAAGTAAAATTACCCCTACTATTGATTCCAACATTGTAGTTTCATTGTTGTTTAAAAATTCGTTGTAAGTATATACAACTTTGGTACAACCCATACTATGACCTTGTAATATAATTTTATTATATCCTCTTTTTTGCATTTCAAGCATTGCACCTTTAATGTCATAATAAGAATCGTAAATGCTTTCTCCTCCTGAACCATAAAAATGCATGTTATTGTCTTCTATTCTGCCATAACTGCTTATTATCTCATGGCCTCTATTATTAAAACAGAAATATGCCATTCCTAAATCTGTACACTTTTGTGCTAGAATGTCATCTCTTCTTTTTAAGCAATTACTAGTAATTCCATGAACTGAAATAACAACAGTTTGAGTTTTCTTTTTAGGAGTATGCAATAATCCTATTAGGTTTAAATTGTCTATAGAATTAAAATAAACTTTTTCTATTTGCATAAAATTTCCTTGGATAATAATATTTTTTCTAGCTCTTTATATAATTATCCTTACCTTTCTTAACATTATTTTTATTATAATTCTTTCCTTATTTTCACAAATTATATACTAAGGTTTATTATTTTTCAAGAATTTTTTATGCATATATTAAATGTGTCAAAAGGAACGGTTCTAAATGACACAAAATTGTGTCATTAGAACCGTCCCTTTTGACAAGGCTCAACTTTATTATAAATATAAAATTGGTCTGAATGAAATATAATTATAAGAAGTATTAATGTCCAATACTGTGTCTCTGCCTATAGGTCTATGATATGCATTCATAAAAACACTTCCTCGAACTGTAAGATGAGTTTCTGACTCCATAAAAGTTTCTGTTATAAGCTCTCCAGGTGTTTTTGCCATATCAAATATATTACATTCAATATCCTCCTCTTCTCCCGAAAAAATTTCGCCACATTTAATTATATCATTTTGAGGTATTTCTTTATTGGCATAATTTTTATTTAGGCTAAAAGTTTGAATAAACTTTAACGCTGTATCCCAAGCATAACTATTAACCAAATCGCTTTCAAAATCTGTAGTTTGGTACATATTTTGACATAGTTCCGAAGCTTGTATTTGTGTAACAAAAGTATATGGATATACTCCTGATTTGCATACTAATGGATTATTGTCATTGCTCTCATTTGTTCTAGCACTATCTATAGCAGTTAAATCTCCTGCTTCATATCTTCCAATATAATACCCTCCACTACTTGTTGCCTTTTTTATAAAATCTTCAATATCTTTTGCTTTACTATTATTAGTAGTTTTATCTTTCAAAAGTTCTTGATAATATCCTCCTATTTCACTTTCGTTATATCTATCTTTTAATTGAGTTTCATTAGCATATTCACTAGCATTTTGTACTAATTTTTCTGTATCATCAAAAGTATATCTTCCAAGAGTTATTGTAGTTTTGCTATTGTTCTCATCTGTTATTACATCTCCAATTGGCACCCATACAAATTGACTCCCTTTTGTATTATTATCACCTGCCGATACGTCTTCTACTACTACTCCTCCCGTTACGGTCGTTGCTGAATCTTCTGCTATTTTAAAGCCTTCAGGAATTTTTACACTATTTCCATAATCATCTGTTAAAATTGTATTTTCTTCAAATACTTTTTGAGACTCTTTTCCTAAAGTTACAGTATTTACTCTTGTGCCTGTTATTTTTTCTCCTTTAACATAGCCTGTTTTGCCCCATAAAATATCTTCAGGTTCTGCTGTGGCATCAAATGTATTTAGGCTCTCTA
>CALXWM010000018.1 GCA_944392425.1 uncultured Clostridia bacterium | reverse complement strand
CCCCTTGTAGGAAAATGTCCTAAGTGTGGCAACAATATTGTATTAAAAAAATCGTTTTATGGTTGTTCAAATTACAAGTTATATAGATGGTATGAAATTAATAAATCATAAAATAAAGGAGAATGAATATGAATCCTATAGAAAATTTAAAAGATTTGATAATTTATCAAAGTAAAAATAAAGATAATGTTTCTATTGAAGTTCTATATGATGATGAAGATTTTTGGCTAACACAAAAATCAATGTCGAAATTATTTAGAGTGGAAGTTAATACTATTAATTATCATTTAAAGGAGATTTTTGAAACTCATGAATTAGAAGAAAATGGAACTATTCGAAAAATTCGAACAGTTCAAAATGAAGGAAATAGAAAAGTTTCAAGAGAATTAACTTTTTATAGTTTAGATGCAATTATAGCGGTTGGATATAGAGTTAATTCAAAAGAAGCAACAGATTTTAGAATATGGGCGACTAAAACATTAAAAGAATACATTAAAAAAGGTTTTGTACTAAATGATGAATTATTGAAAAATGGACCAAAATTTGGCAAAGATTATTTTAAAGAATTACTAGAAAGAATTCGTTCAATTAGGACAAGTGAACGAAGAATATGGCAACAAATAACAGACATATTTGCAGAATGTAGTATTGACTATGATAAAGATTCTGAAATTACTCATAATTTTTATGCAATGGTTCAAAATAAATTCCATTATGCGATTACAGGTAGTACTGCTGCAGAAATAATTTATCAAAAAGCTGATCATACAAAAGAACATATGGGACTAACTACTTGGAAAAACTCTCCGGATGGAAGAATTTTGAAATCCGATGTAATGATTGCTAAAAACTATTTAGATGAAAAACAAATAAAAAGACTTGAGAGAACAGTATCAGGTTATTTTGATTATATAGAAGACTTAGTGGAAAGAGAAAATACATTTACTATGAAAGAATTTGCAAAAAGTGTAAATGAATTCCTAGAATTTAGAAAATATGATGTATTAAAAGATAATGGAAAGATTTCTAGAAAAGAAGCAGAAGAAAAAGCTGAAAATGAGTATATTGAATTTAATAAGAAACAAAAAATAACTTCAGATTTTGATAAATTACTTTTGGAAGCAAATAAGCTAAATAATAAAAACTAATTAATAAATATATAGGATAGGGAAGGTATATATTTTAACCGCAAAAATGAGCAATCTCTTATAACAGTAAGAAAATATTAATTTTTTAGATGCCTATAAAACAGCTACTTTGATGAATTGAAACAGACTTCAAAAGCTTTATTATCAAGCATTTAGACCAGTAATGACAGGGTACACAATTATGTGTGGTTAAATAGGAAGAGTTGCGAAGAAGATAGGTATAAAAAGAAGATTGAGAAGGATAAAAGAAACAGTTAGAATTGTGTGGCAGTGAAAGATAATTTACAAAAAACAGTTGCCATTTTTTATACTATATGGTAAAGTAGAAATGTAAAAATCAAAAGGAGGAAAAAATGAAAAAGAAAATTTTAATTGCAATAATCATAATATTAGTAATAGCTCTAATTGCAGTGGGAGCATACTTCATTTTCTTTAACGAGGAGAAAACACTAGATGTTGATACTGCAAATCAAACTTTAGCAAGTTCAGCTCCATTCAATGAGCTAACATCAATGGATGTTACAGCAGAAGAGTTGGGCACAATAATGGGTATTAATACAGAAAATGTAGAAAAAGTAGCTGGAAAAATACCTATGATGAATGTTCAAGCTTCTATGTATTTATTAGTTCAAGCTAAAGATGGTGCTGTAGATACTGTAAAATCAGAACTAGATAATTATTTGGCACAATATGAAGAACAATGGAGTACCTATTTACCAGCACAATATGCACTAGTTCAAAACAGAAAAGTTGGAACTGTCGGAAATACAATTTATGTAATTATTGCAGAAAACGCAGATACTTTAGAACAAGAAATTTTAAAATAACGAATAAACCTAATAGAAAAGAAAGTGGCGATAAAGCAAATACCTTACACCACTTTCTTCTTTTATCTATTAATAATCTCGGATTTATTCCTAAGTTGCAAATGATACTAAACTATGGTAAAATATAGGTTGTATGCACTTTGAAAATTAAATAGGATATGCACAAAACATAAAGGAGGAGACTATGTTTAACTTTTTTAAAGGTTACAAAAAAGAAGATATAATTATTCGGTTGGTATGTATTATAGGCTTAATTCTTGTTATTGGACCAACGTTGCTTAAGCTAATCAACATTATTTTTATTTCAAAAGATGTAAATATCTTTGATATATCCGATCTTATTTCTGTCTTATTTGTTGTTGTAACTATTTGGGGGACTTATAAAATATTTAAATTAACCCAAAAAACAGAAAAAATTATAGAGAGAAATTTTAAGGAAGGTGAAGGTATTTCTTTCGAAGAAAATAAAAAAATTGAACCACCAAAGACATATATAACGTTTAAAGATGTTGCAGGGCTTGCAGAAGAAAAACTTGAACTTGAGGAGGTTGTCGACTTTTTGAAAAATCCTCAAAAATACAATGAAATGGGAGCAAAGATTCCTCGAGGAATATTGCTTTCCGGCAGTCCTGGTACTGGAAAAACTCTTCTTGCAAAAGCGTTGGCTGGAGAAGCTGGTGTAGCGTTTTTTCCATACTCTGGTGCAGAGTTTGTAGAAAGATATGTTGGCGTTGGGGCATCAAGAGTTAGAGACTTGTTTGAAGAAGCAAGAAAGGAGGCACCGTGCATTATTTTCATTGATGAAATTGATGCTATTGGTGGTGAGCGTGATGACAGTTCCAATACTGTAGAACACAACCAAACGCTAGAACAACTTTTGATAGAAATGGATGGATTCCAAATATCTACAGAAAAAGATGGAATCATTGTAGTGGGAGCAACCAACCGTATAGAAAGCATGGATAAAGCACTTCTAAGACCAGGAAGATTTGACCGGCAAATTGTTATCTCTTTACCTGATGTACATGATCGAGAAGAAATTTTGAAAATTCACGCACGTAATAAAAAATTTGATGATAACGTAAATCTCAAAAAACTTGCCTATAATACTTCTGGTTACTCAGGTGCTCAACTTGAAAATATCCTGAACGAAGCAGCTATAATTGCTGTTAGAAATAAGCATACAAAAATTTCTGATAGTGATATTGATGTTGCAATGAAAAAGGTAATGATTGGGTTATCAAAAAGCAGGAATATTTTGAGTGAAAAAGAAAGGACTCTCGTATCTTATCATGAGGCTGGGCATGCTGTTGTAAGTATGTTTTTACAAACACATGATAGGGTAAAGGAAATTTCTATTATTAGTGCTGGTTCAGCAGGTGGATACACATGGTATGAGTCAACTGAAGATAGAAATTTTGTTTCCAAAACAAAACTCGAAGAAGAAGTTATTTCTTTGCTTGGAGGAAGAGCGGCAGAAAAATTTTTTGTCCATGATATTTCAACAGGAGCTAGTAATGATTTGAAACGAGCAACTGACATTATTACTAAAATGCTGATTGTTTATGGCATGGATGAAGTTATTGGGCCTATTTCAATGATGGGGGAATACACTGAATATATTGAATCGGATTCCTATTCAAATGAAATATTAAGCAGAATCAAAGTGTTGCTTTGCCAAGCAGAGAATAAGGCAACAGAAATTCTTAGAGAACACAGCTTTTTTGTGAAAGAAGTTGTGAAATTGCTTTTGGAAAAAGAAACAGTAAAAAGTGAAGAACTTTACAAAATGTTTAGTGCATACAAAAATGCTCTTGCGGAAAATAAAGACGCGTGAGCTTTCCTACACAAAGGGCCTTTGCATTTGCAAGGGCTCTTAATTTATTGTATAGGAAAAATCAAGTTTTTCCTATACAATAAAAGCATTGCACACAATTTTACATTTGTAAAATTGGCGCACGAACAAAGAGGCGGGCGATGTAAATTTAAAAGTAGAACAAAGTTAAAGGAGCCCGCTTTTGTTCTTGTATAGGAAAAATCAAGTTTTTCTATGCAATAAAGAGTGAGACATGTCAATTATAATATTACTATATAAATCTTGAAAAAAATGAAAAAATAAATTAAAATATAACAATGTAAAAGCAAAAAATTGAAATAAACTAAATATATTTATTGCGTAGAATTTAAGTAAAAGGAAAACAATATGAAAGAAAAAGTAATCAAAAGTGTAGTTACATTAATAATTTTACTAGTATTAACAGCAGTAGCTGTTGTTGCATATTTTATGATAGCAGAAATTGAAACGAAAGTAATTCCAAATGAGAATACTTATACATGTAATATTGAACAGAAAAAGTTCATGAATAGAAATGTATTTATACTAACGCCAAAAAATGTGGAAAAATCAGATATGATAATTTTGTATTTTCATGGTGGTTCATATATGGCAGAGATAATGCAAGAACACTGGAATTTTTTAGAAAAGGTTATTAATAGCACAGGTGCAACTGTTATTCTTCCAGACTATCCATTAGCTCCAAAGCATAATTATAAAGATGTATTTGATATGGTAGTGCCACTATATAATGAAATTGTAAAAAACGTAGATTTAAATCGCTTTGTGGTTTGTGGTGACTCAGCAGGAGGAGGCTTAGCTTTAGCTTTAGAAGAAAAAATAGTTGCTGATGCCAATGCATTGTCTACAAAGGAAGAAGATAGAGAAGAAATAAACCAAGATGAGATGAAAGTAAATCAAGTCTACAAACTTCCGACAAAGACAATACTTATTTCACCTTGGTTGGATGTTAGATTAGAAAATCCCCAAATAAACGAAATTCAAAAAATAGATAAAGATTTAAACAAAGATACTTTAAAACTAGCAGGATTAGCTTATGCGGGAGAGGAAGGAATAAATAGTTATTTGGTAAATCCAATAGATGGAGATTTGTCAAAATTAAAAAATGTTACAATATTTACAGGAACCTCTGATATATTAAATCCAGATGTACACGTTTTAGCACAAAGAGCAGAAGAACAAGGAACTAGCATAAACATAAGGGAATATGAAGGATCTTCACATATTTGGATTTTGAAAAACAATGAGTCAGAACAAGACATAACTGAGCAGGGATTTAATGATTTTATCGCCGAACTGAAAGCTACCAATATGAACAGTGTTAATAGTAATGGTTCTAATTGACACTGACAGCGAAACATTGTCAAAAAGGAACGTCCCCGCTGACACAGAGCTCGAAAGAAAGGATAAAGTAAATGAGTGAGAATTTAAAATGGAGAAAACTAGATAATTCAGCTAAAATTTTTCCATTATCTGCAGGAAAAAAATATAGTACAGTTTTTAGACTTTCAGCGGTAATGAAAGAAAAAGTTAATCCAAGCCTATTAGAAAAAGCTGTTAATATAACATTAGAAAAATATTCATCTTTTAAAGTAAAAATGAAGTATGGATTTTTTTGGTATTATTTAGAGGAAAACAATAAAGTGCCAATTATTGAAGAAGAAAATAATTATCCTTGTAAATACATAGAACCTTCTAAAAACAATGATTATTTATTTAAAGTGACATATTTTGACACAAAAATAAATATAGATATATTTCATGCATTAACAGATGGTGGAAGTGGAACAGTATTTTTTAGAGAAATAATTTATACGTATTTAGAGTTATTGCATCCAACTGTTTTTAATCGCAATGAAAGATTAACAAGAAAAATTGATTATAACACTGAAGATAGCTACTTAAAAAATTATATAAAAAATTCAAAAGGTAATAGCTCTTCAAAAAGAGCATACATTTTAAAAGGAAAAAAAATAAAATTGGGTGCTATTTCAGCAATACATGAAATAATTGATATGTCAGATTTAAAAAAAGAATGTGAAAAATATAATGCAACAGTTACTCAATATTTAACAGCAGTTTTAATTTATTCAGTTTATGAAGCAAATTATAAAAAGAATAAATCAAAAAAGCCAATAAAAGTATGCATACCAGTGAATTTAAAAAAATATTTTTCATCAAAGACTATGTCAAACTTTTTCTCATATATCACACTTGAAGCAAATATGAAAAGTTTGATACAAAATTCAGAAGAGAAAAAAGAGCAAAAAAATAGTGATAAAGATGAAAAGAATTTTTGGTTTGAAAACATAATAGAATTTGTAAAAAATGATTTTAAGCAAAAACTTACAGAAGAAGAAATAATCAAAACTATGTCTGCAAATGTAAAATTGGGAACAAATTTATTTATTAAAGTAATTCCACTTGAGCTAAAAAAAGCAATAGTAAGACTAAGCTATTTAGAAATTAGAAAATACACAACTATAACATTTTCAAACATAGGAAGAATAGGTATTATAGGGAAATATAAAGATTACATAGATGAATTTTTAATGTTGATTGCACCTGAACCTGTTGAAAAAATAAAATGCTCAGGATGCACTTTCGAAAATAAAATGAGTTTTACATTTACATCAATTTTAAATGACAATAATATAGAAAAAACTTTTTACAATTTCTTGAAAAATAGAGGAATAAAAGTAAAAGTAGAAAGCAATGGTGTTTTAAATGATATATCCAAAGAAAATTAATGCTAATAAAAGTGAAATAATAACAAAAATAATGCTTGCAATATCACTTGCTATAGCAATAATATTGACAATTATAAATAAACTAACAACTCCTAATGTTCCATGGGCAGCACTAGCAAATTGTGGAATAATATATATATGGGTTATAGTTGTATATTCAATACATAGGAATGTAAATATCGCTGGACATGTGTTAGTTCAAACAATAGCAGTTTCTTTATTGACCATATTTATAGATTATAGAATAGGTTTTAAAGGATGGTCGCTTAGTTTAGCGATACCAATAATTTTGATTGTAGCAAATACAGCAATGCTTATACTTACAATTTTTAGCTATAAAAAATACTTGAGATATGCAATATATCAATTCTTCATCTTAATTTTTAGTATTTTGCCAGCAATATTAATAGGCGAAAGAATAGTAACACAGCCAGTAATGAGCTTTATTGCAATAGGAATCTCAATCTTAAACCTTATAATCACAATTATTCTATCTGCAAAGGATTTAAAAGAAGCAATAAAAAGAAAATTTCATATATGATATTATTGAAGAGTATAAATCGTATTATATAAAAATTCTTGCAAGTTGAATAAAAAATGTAGAAACAGCAACTTTTATAGACATACGAACACCTTTCAAAAATGACTCCTTTGTAGGTCTAACTGTAAGAGCTAAAACACTAGTTTTATTTTGATCACTAGAAGTAGAATTAGCACTAAAAGAAGTAGAATATATTGGAGTCTCAATTGGTAATTTACCTACAATTAAAGAGCTATCATTAGCTATTGCTGTATCTAAAATATTATTAAGTTTATTTTCATCAATTGTAAATTCATAATTTTTAAAATTATTTTCATCTAAATTTAGCATAAAATACACTTCTTTCGTAAAAAATTATTATTACCTTGTTAGAATTAAGATAATATTTTTATATTCCTAGTATATCACTAAAAAAATAAAAAAGTAAAGCAAAATTTAAAAAAAATAATTTGCTGTTTTTAGGAAAAATAAAAATATAATAATTAATGTAAAAATTAAGAAAATAATCATGATTTTTTCACTCTAAATACTTGTAAAATTAAGCATATATTGGTATACTTAGAATATGTATAAAAGAGGAAGTTTATAACTTAAGGAAAATCCTTATTTAAATAAAAGAAAGGTAGGAATTAATATGAGTGAAGAAAAAAAACAAACAAAAAAGCAAGAAAATGAAGAAGAAATAGTTTTAAATGAAGGGGAAAATAATATAGAAATATCTGATGATGTTGTTGCCGTAATAGCTGGTATGGCTGCATCAGAAGTTTCTGGAGTTGCTGAAATGGCTGGCGGATTTGCTGGAGGCATTTCAGAAGTTTTAAGTGGAAAAAAGAATTTAGCAAAAGGTATAAAGGTTGAAATTCTAGACAATAAAGAAACTAGAATAGATGTAAATATTATTGTTGAATATGGAGCAAGAATTCCAGATGTTGCATTTGAAATTCAAAAAAGGGTTAAAAAATCTGTTGAAAATATGACAGGTTTAAGTGTACTTGAAGTAAATGTACATGTACAAGGCGTAAGTACTGTTCAGTTAGAAGATAATAAAAAGGAAGAACAGAAACCAGAAGCAAAAGATGAAACTAAGGAAACTAAAAAAAATAAAAATTAATAATTATATTTTTCTTAGTCATTTGGAAGAAATAAATCATAATAGTTTATACTTGATAAAAATGTAGGCAAGTATATAGAACTAGAAAAGGAGCAAAGTATGAAATTTTTGGACAAGCTAGGTTTAGCAATATTTTCACTAATAACATTGATAATATCAATTTTAGTATGTTTAATAGCATTTGGATGGATAGATGTATCAATAATTACAGTAGCATTAACAAATGCAGTGGCATCACAAAATGGAATGTACATAACTATAGGAATTTGTGTTGTATTGGTACTTTTATCAATAAAATGTTTATTTTTCCCAAGCTATGAAAGACGTACTGTTAAAGATGATGATGACGAAGGAATCCTACTACAAAATGATAATGGTAAGCTTTTAATAACAAAAGGAACAATTAAAAATTTGGTAAACAGTGCTGTCGATGATTTTAAAAATGTAGATGGTGCAGAAACAGAAGTTGTATTAGATCAAAACAATGATGTTCATGTTGAATTGGAAATTAATGTACAAAAAGAAACTATTATCAAAGATGTAACTACAAAGTTACAAAATAAGATTAAAGAAACAGTAAAGAAGGCAACTGATCTAGAGGTTAAAGAAGTTAATATTAAGATAAATGATGTTGAAAGAGAAGAAGTGCCAACAAAAGAAGAAGTAAAAAAAGCTGAAAATAGCAAAACAGAAAAATAAAAAATCTATATAAGTCATGCTTTTGTATAATTATTAAAAAATAAGTTAGAATTTATATAGATTAGACAATTAACAAATTTGGAGGTGCAAAATGGACGATTTTAAAAAGTTTATGGCAAATTACTGGGGAGCAGTATTAGGAGGAATAGTAGCTTTAATTATTGCTTGCACAGATATGTATAGATTAGTTATAGGACTAGTTCTTGTTGGTATGGGAATTTGGGCTGGAAATTATTTTCAACACAATAAAGACAAGGTAAAAGAAAAATTGAGAAAAATAATTGATAAAATGTAAAATTAAGTTTACAATAAAATGGTTTATAGGTAGCCTTAAAAACCTAAATATTATGCAAGAAATGGAACTAATTAAATGAAACGTACAGAGGCAAGAGAACAAGCATTCAGATTATTATATAGTCTACAATTAATGGATGAAAAAAATATAGAAGAACAGTTAGAAATATTTATACAGGAAAATGAAATTCAAGATAAAGATGGTATAGATTACATAAAAGACGTAATAGTTGGAACCAATAAATATAATGAAGAAATAGAAAAATCAATATCAGAAAACATAAAGTCAGATTGGGATATAAACCGAATTTCAAAAATAGATCTAACCTTATTAAAACTAGGTATATATGAAATCATCTATTCAAAATTACCATACAAAGTCGTTATAAACGAAGTTGTAGAATTAGCCAAAAAGTATGGTGATGATAACTCAAAATCATTTGTAAATGGAGTGTTAGCAAGCATAGTAAAGAAAAATGAAGCTTAATTTTTACTTATATAAAGTTTTAGATAAAAAGTAAAAATTAAACAAACTGAGCAAGTGAAAGGAATTAAATTCATGGACATAAAACCAATTACCGTTCAAGAATTAAATAAATACATAAAGCAAAAGGTAGATGGTGATGAATTTTTAAATAATGTATATGTAAAAGGTGAGATTTCAAATTTTAAATTACACTATACTGGGCATATGTATTTTACTTTAAAAGATGAAAACTCACTTATTAAATGTATAATGTTTAAAAGTTATACACCTCATTTACAATTTATGCCTAAAGATGGTATGAAAGTTGTTGTTTTGGGAACTGTTTCAGTTTTTGAAAGAGATGGCGTTTACCAAATATATTGCAAAGCAATGAAACAAGAGGGAATGGGAACACTATATGAAGAATATCAAAAACTAAAAGCAAAATTAGAAAAAGAAGGCTTATTTGACACATCACACAAAAAACAAATACCAATGTTTCCTAAAACAATTGGTGTACTTACTTCATCAACCGGAGCAGTTATAAGAGATATAATTAATGTATCTACTAGAAGAAATCCAAATGTACATATAAGGCTCTTACCAGTTCCTGTACAGGGACCGGGAGCGAGCCAACAAATAGCAGATGCTATTCAAAAAATGAATGACGAAAACTTGGCTGATGTTCTTATAATAGGTAGAGGTGGAGGATCACTAGAAGATTTATGGCCATTTAATGAAGAAGTTGTAGCAAGAGCTATATATAATTCAAAATTACCTATTATTTCAGCAGTAGGGCATGAAACAGATTTTACAATAGCAGATTTTGTGGCAGATTTAAGAGCACCAACACCATCTGCAGCTGCTGAACTTGCTGTACCAAATATTGCAGATGTAGTTTATACAATAAGTACATATCAAAATAGATATAGAGTAGCATTAAAGAGAAGATTAGAATTAATGAAACTAAGATATGAAAAATGTATGACTAGAAGAGTTTTTAAAGAACCTTTGCAAAAAATAAATGAAAAGTCTATAAGCTTAGATATGCTGGTAAAATCTATACAAAATAGCATAAATAATAGAATTACAAAATCAAAGGCAGATGCTGTTAAACTTATTGCTAAGTTAGACGCCTTAAGCCCACTAAAAACATTAACACGTGGTTACTCTATAGCAGAAAAAGACGGAATGATTGTATCAAAATTAGATGATGCAAATATAAATGATGTTCTAGAACTAAGATTAATTGATGGAAAATTAAAAACAAAAGTACTAGAAAAAATAAAGTGAAAGGAATTTCAAAATGGAAGAAAAATTAACATTTGAACAAGCAATGCAAAAGTTAGAGTCAATTGCAAATGAATTAGAAAATGATAATTTAGATTTAGATACTTCAGTAAAAAAATTTGAAGAAGGAATGAAATTATCTCAAAAATGCAATAAAATTCTAGAAGAAGCCGAAAAGAAGATAACTATTCTTGTAAATGGAGAAGAAAAAGATTTTACAGTAGATAATGTAGAATAATTTTCTTACTTACATCTTGATTATTTTTTGTTATTCTAAAGAATAGTATTAATATTTAAAGAAGGGGAAACAAAATGCTAAATTTTTTTAATCAATATAAGTACTTAATAATACCATTTGTTTTATGGTTTGGGATACAAATGTTTAAAGTATTATATGAATATTTTAAAGAAGGAAAATGGGATATTAAAAGATTTATGGGAGCAGGTGGAATGCCTAGCTCACATTCAGCAGTTGTAGTATCACTTGCTACTTTAATAGGCAAACACATAGGAGTTGATGAGCCTATATTTGCATTAAGCGTACTATTTGCATTTATTACAATGTATGATGCAGCTGGAGTACGTAGAGCAGTTGGAGAACAAGCACATATATTAAATAGGGTTGTAAAAGAAGTTAAAGATATGACACCAGCAGAATATTTACAAGAAAAAACAGGACATACACCTGTACAAGTTGCAGCAGGAGCACTAATTGGTTTTGTTGTAGGAGTAATTTTTTAATAAAAGAATTAATAGTATTAGTGACAAGTACAAAAGAAATATTATATAGTAAAAAATGCGAGGTGTTTAAATGGAAGATATTGAAATTGCAAGAAGTGCAAAATTAAAAAATGTTATGGAAATAACAAATAAGCTCAATATTCCAGAAAGTGAAGTAGAGCCAATAGGAAAATACAAAGCAAAGATCTCTCTAAATTATTTAGAAAATTTAAAAAATAAAAAAGAGGGAAAACTAATATTAGTCACAGCAATTAATCCAACACCACTTGGAGAGGGAAAAACAACTACTTCAATTGGACTCGCAGATGGATTAAATGCTATTAATAAAAATGCAATTCTAGCATTAAGAGAGCCATCACTAGGTCCTGTATTTGGTATAAAAGGAGGAGCAACAGGCGGTGGACATTCACAAGTAGCTCCAATGGAAGATATAAACCTTCATTTTACAGGAGATATTCATGCAATAACTTCAGCAAATAATTTACTAAGTGCAATAATTGACAATCATATTTTTCAAGGAAATGAACTTGGATTTGAAAAAATTACTTGGAAAAGATGTGTTGACTTAAACGATAGAGCTCTAAGAACTGTTGAAATAGGACTTTCAGGAGAAAAAAATATGACTCCAAGAGAAGATCATTTTGACATTACAGTTGCATCAGAAATAATGGCAATTTTTTGTTTAGCAACATCTATTAAAGATTTAAAAAGAAGATTAGGAAACATAATTGTTGGATATAATAAACAAGGCAATCCAATATATTGTCACGACTTAAATGCAGAAGGAAGCCTTACAGTATTATTAAAGGATGCATTAAATCCTAATATTGTGCAAACTTTAGAAAATAATCCAGCGATAATTCATGGAGGACCATTTGCAAATATTGCTCATGGATGTAATAGCGTTTTAGCAACTAAAATGGCAATGAAACTTGGTGATTACACTGTTACAGAAGCAGGTTTTGGGGCAGACTTAGGAGCAGAAAAATTCTTAGATATAAAATGTAGGCAAATGGGAATTTCACCAGATGCAGTAGTTATAGTAGCTACATTAAGAGCACTAAAATATCATGGTGGAGTGGCTAAAGATGAAGTAAACAATGAAAATGAAGAAGCTTTAAAAGAAGGAATAAATAATTTATTAAAACATGTAGAAAATATAAAAAAATATGGACTAAATCCAATTGTAGCAATAAATAAATTTACGTCAGATACAGAAAAAGAAATAGAAATTTTACAAAATGAATTAGAAGGAAAAGTAGAATTTAGCTTATTAGAAAACTGGGCTAAAGGCGGAATTGGAGCAAAGGATTTGACTGAAAAAGTAGTTCGAATTTGTGAAAAGCCAAAAAACTTTAAGCCAATTTACGAATTAAATTTGAGCTTGGAAGAAAAAATAGAAAAAGTAGCAAAAGAAATATATGGGGCAAAAAATGTGGTATATTCAGAAGAAGCAAAAATAGATATAGAGCAAATAAGAAACTTAGCAAAAAATATGCCAGTATGCATTGCAAAAACACAATATTCATTTTCAGATGATCCTAAAAATTTACTTTGCAAAAATCCATTTGATATACATATAAGTTCTGTAGAACTAAAAAACGGGGCAGAATTTGTTGTTGTAAAAACAGGAAAAATAATGACAATGCCAGGACTTCCAAAAAATCCAGCAGCTGAAAACATAGACATAGATGAAAATGGCAATATTGTAGGAATTTTCTAAAATTATGATACAATCTCTAATAATTTTAAAATAAGCTTCTCCGCATTTGCCTCACGGTTTCGCTTACGCGAAAACGCTTGCACGCTCACTTCGACAGATATACTTAGTTATAATTAAAATGCTCACGCTGCCTCAGGTCGCTAAAAGCTCTAGAACATATATTGAAGCTTAAATTAAAAATTATTGCATAAAAAAACCTTTTTTGGAAAAAATAATTTCAAAGAAGGTTTTTTATTTGAATGGAAAATTTTGAATTTCAGTCAAAATATTAAAACTTCAAAATTTAATTTGAGGATTTTAAAATGAAAATTAAAAGAAAAATTGGTATTTTATTGATTTTAGCAATTATGCTTTTTGTTAGTTATAATATTGTGGTTAGAAATGCCGAAGTTCAGGCACTTTCAAAATATGGCTCAAGGGGAGATGAAGTTAGACAAATTCAAACAAAATTAAAAAATTGGGGATATTATTCAGGAAGTGTAGATGGTATTTATGGAAGTGCAACTTTGTCAGCAGTAAAAAGTTTTCAAAAGAAAAATGGATTAACTGTTGATGGAATAGCTGGAACGAAAACTTTACAAGCAATGGGAATATATAATTCATCTAGTAGTTCTTCTACATCAAGTAGTAATGTAAATTCGAGCAATTTAAATTTGTTGAGTAGAGTAGTTTATGGCGAAGCAAGAGGTGAAAGCTATACTGGACAAGTTGCAGTTGCAGCAGTAGTTTTAAATAGAGTAAAATCAAGTTCATTTCCAAATACCATTTCAGGAGTAGTTTATCAATCTGGGGCGTTTGATTGTGTTTCAGATGGACAAATAAATTTAACACCAGATGCTACGGCAAGAAAAGCTGCTCAAGATGCAATAAATGGTTGGGATCCAACATATGGAGCAATATATTATTTTAATCCAGCAACAGCTACAAATAAATGGATTTGGTCAAGACCAATGACTGTAACAATAGGAAAACATAGATTTTGTAAGTAATGGAAAATGAATAATATATAAAAAATTGCATAAACTAAAAATGTAAAACTAAAAGATAGGAGTAAAAAAGATATGAAAGTAATTGACAGAATAGCTTTAGTTTTAGTCATCATTGGCGCAATCAACTGGGGATTAATAGGATTCTTTGGTTTTAACTTAGTAGATAGCATATTTGGTACAATGAGTATAGTTAGTAGAATTATATATGCCTTAGTTGGACTATCAGGATTGTGGTCAATAAGATACTTTATGTATGAACATAATGACTAATTAAAAAAATGAACTTTGAGCTAAAACTCAAGGTTCATTTTTATGGATTAAAATTATATAATTTTTTTATAATGATACCTTTTTAATTAATAAAATTTGACTAATGATTAATTATATACTAAAATATTTAATAGTAATTTAATATTAAAAATGAAATTTAGGAGGTATTATTTTGAAAATTTTAGCAGTAGGAGATTTAGTCGGAGAGACAGGTTTAGAAAAATTAAAAAACACATTGCCAAATTTACAAGAAGCAGAAAATATAGATTTTACTATTATAAATGGAGAAAATGTTGCTGGTGGAATGGGCATGACCAGTAAAATTTATAATGAATTAAATAGATTAAATATAGATGTAATAACAATGGGAAATCACACTTGGGGAAAAAAAGATATATTCACTTTTATTGAAGACAAAAAAATAATCAGACCAGCAAATTATTCAAAAGGTTGCCCAGGAAAAGGATACACAATAATAAATAAAAATGATAAGAAAATAGCTGTAATAAATCTAATAGGCAGAACAGATATGGGCGTACTTTCAGATAATCCATTTACTTGCATAGATAACATAATTAGCAAAATAAATGCAGATTTAATAATATTAGACTTCCACGCAGAAGCAACAGCAGAAAAAATCGCGATGGGATATTATGTAGATGGAAGAATAACTGCAATGTTTGGAACACATACTCATGTTCAAACAGCAGATGAGAGAATATTAGAAAAAGGAACAGGATATATAACTGACATAGGAATGACAGGACCTATAAAATCTGTCATTGGTATGGATGTACAAGCGTCATTAAAAAGATTTGTTACTTCTCTTCCAGAAAAATATAAACTTGCAGAAGGTAAATGCATGCTAAATGGAGTTATTTTTGACATAGATGATGAGTCTTGTAAGACTAAAAAAATATATAGAATAAACGTGTAAAAAAATTGTCAAATAATGTCGATAAAAAGTTCCAAAAAATGTAAAAAAAGACTAGACATTTTTTCTTCATTGTAGTATAACATATATATGTAATTACAAAAAAACAAATAAAAGAATTAGGAGGAAAAATGGAAGTGTTAAAAATTTCATCAAAATCAAATCCAAACTCAGTAGCAGGAGCTATAGCTGGGATGGTAAAAGAAACAAAAAAGGCAGAAATGCAAGCAATCGGAGCAGGAGCATTAAATCAAGCTGTAAAAGCTGTTGCAATAGCAAGAGGTTTTGTAGCTCCAACAGGAGTTGACTTAGTTTGCATACCGGCATTTGCAGAGGTGCAAGTCGAAGGAGAAGACAGAACAGGAATTAGACTTATCGTTGAATCAAGATAAACTAATATTATGATTTAAGTATATAGGGGGCATATATTTAGTATTTAACTGCTAATTATATGTCTATTTTTATGAATAATATAATTATGTTTTATTATACTATTTTTGTGAAAGTATTGAAAATAAGGTGAAATTATTATATTATAATTACGGATTTTAAAAATAAAAAATGTAACTTGTTAAAAAATTATTTAACTAGGAGAATTGAATGAAAAATAATAATGTTTTCAAATATATATTTATAGTTTTCATAATTGCTCTAATTATAGGAACAGTATATGTTCTATACAATCAAAAAGTACAAAGTAATGAAATAGAAGAAGAAAATACTATTGGAGAAACAACCATAGAAATGCTAGATAGCTTAACAATGGGACTTTGCAACTATGACACTATGAATCCACTTTTAACAAATAATAAAGAAATAATTAACATAAGTAAAATTATATTTGAGCCATTACTAAACATAACTGCAGACTATAAATTAGAATATTGCTTAGCAAAGTCTTGCACTAAAACAGATGATTTAACATATGAAATAAAATTGGATACTTCTATTAAATGGCAAGATGGAACAAGCTTAATTGCAAGAGATGTTAGTTTTACAATAGATAGATTAAAAGAAAGAAATACTGTATATTCGGCAAATGTGGCTGATGTGGCAAGTGTAGAAACACCAGATACTGAAACCGTAATCATTCATTTATCAAAACCAGTTAATTTTTTTGAATATAACTTAACATTTCCAATTCTTTCAAGCATGTACTATATGAATGAAAATTTTGAAACAACAAACAAAATTCCAATAGGTACAGGAATGTATAAAATAGCAAGCATTGATGATAACACTATTTTACTTACACGAAATGATAGATGGAGATATATAAAAGAAAAAACTCCAAAAGCTCAATCTATATCTATAAAAAGATATGGAACAATGGGAGAAATATATAATAGTTTCAAACTTGGAAACATTGACATAATTAACACTTCTGTAAGAAATTATACAGACTATGTAGGAACAATGGGATATAACAAAAAAGAATACAAAGGAAGAAATTATGACTACTTAAGCTTAAATTGTAATGATATTATTTTGCAAGATAAAGCAGTAAGACAAGCTATAAATTATGCTATAGACAAAAATACTTTAGTTTCAACTGCATTTTCAAACAACTATTATGTAGCAAATTCTCCACTAGATTATGGTAGTTATTTATATAATAGCACAGGAGAAATAGGATATAATCAAGAACAAGCAAGAACTACATTAGAGCAGGCAGGATGGACATATCAAAATAATAAATGGCAAAAAAGTATAAGTGGGCACGTAAGAAGACTTACCCTATCTTTAATAGTAACAGAAGACAATAATGATAGAGTAAATGTAGCAAATGAAATAAAAAGACAACTAGAAGCGGTAGGAATAGCTGTTAATGTAACTAAAGTTTCAAATGAAAAATATAATGATTATTTAAATAACAAAAACTATCAAATGATATTAACAGGTGTAACAAATTCTGTAAATCCAGATTTAACATATTTTTATGGAGATGGTAATTTAGCAAACTATAATAACAATGATGTAAAATCTAAGTTAAATTCAGTAGATAGTTATGCAGATATACAAAAGATTGTAAATGATGAAGTTCCATATATAGGATTATATAGAAATAAAAACATATTAATATTAAATGCAAATGTTGGTGGCAATTTCTCACCAAACAGTTATAATGTTTATTATATTTTTAATGAATGGTTTAGGCAAAAATAATGAACTAAAGAGTTACAATTCACAGCTTAATTTTTATTACTTAAGCTCCAATATACATTCCTCCGCGTTTCCTTCGCGGTTCGCTTATGCTCATCGCTCGCACGCTCCGACTACGCTTCTATGATAAAGACTTTAATATATCGCACCCTGAGTCAGCTCCGCTCGCTAAAAGCTCTGGAATATATATTGTAGCTTTGAAAAAATAACTGTGAATTGTAACTAGTAAAAAATTAAAATCAAAAAAATGTTTGTAAAATACTTGACAAATTTTTTTGTTAGTATATAATAAGTGATGTACAAACAAATGTTTAATTAATAGGAGGAAAATTATGAGTACAGAAAAAGCAAATGTAGAAAAACAAAAGGCATTAGAGGCAGCATTAGGACAAATAGAAAAACAATTTGGTAAAGGTTCAGTAATGAAACTAGGAGAGTTTAAAGCAATGAATGTTGAGGCAATACCAACAGGAGCTTTAAGCTTAGATATAGCATTAGGTATAGGTGGTATTCCTAAGGGAAGAATTATAGAAGTATATGGTCCTGAATCTTCAGGAAAAACAACACTTGCATTACATATGATTGCAGAAGCTCAAAAAATGGGCGGAGAGGCAGCTTTTATAGATGCAGAACACGCATTAGACCCAGTTTATGCAAAACACTTAGGTGTAGATATAGATAATTTAATAGTATCTCAACCAGATACAGGCGAGCAAGCACTAGAAATAGCAGAAGCTTTAGTTAGAAGTGGAGCAATCGATATAATAGTAGTTGACTCAGTTGCAGCATTAGTACCAAAAGCTGAAATAGATGGCGATATGGGAGATGCACACGTTGGTCTGCAGGCAAGACTTATGTCACAAGCTTTAAGAAAACTAGCAGGTGTAATCAATAAATCAAATAGTGTAATAGTATTTATTAACCAATTAAGAGAAAAAGTTGGCATTATGTTTGGAAACCCTGAAACAACTCCGGGTGGTAGAGCACTAAAATTCTATGCTTCAGTTAGAATGGATATTAGAAAAATTGAAAACATAAAACAAGACGGCGAAGTAACAGGTAACAGAGTTAGAGTAAAAGTAGTAAAAAATAAAGTAGCTCCACCTTTCAGAGAGGCAGAATTTGATATAGTATATGGAAAAGGTATCTCAAAATCAGGTAACATATTAGACCTAGGTATTAACTTAGGCTTAGTAGAAAAGAGTGGCTCTTGGTTTGGCTATAATGGCGCAAGAATTGGACAAGGTAGAGAAAATGCTAAAAAGTATTTAGAAGATAACCCAGAAGTTATGAAAGAAATAGAAGAAAAAATTAGAAATAATTTCAATGAAGCATTTGAACAAAGCCTAGGTGAAGAAGTTGTTGACGAAGAACAAGATATAGAACCAACTGATGATGAGGAATAATTTTAAAAAATGAAACAATTTGAGTATGTAAAAAAAGAAAATGATTTTTCAAAAAAATACAGTTTAGAAGAATTAGACTTTGCTAAAACTAAAATTTTAAAATACATTTCTTTTAAAAAAAGAACAGAAAGCGAAGTTAGGCTAAAATTTAATAAAGTTATAGATGAAGAGCTTTTAGATGAAGCAATAGAAGAACTAAAAGAAAATGGCTATATAGATGACAGCAATTACATAAAAAGAGCTATAAATGAGTTTATAGCTCTTAAGAATTTGTCTATAAAAGAAATTAAGTACAAACTTATGTCAAAAGGTCTTGGCAAAAACATTATAGATGATTATATTTCAAATAACTTAGATACACTAATAGATTATGAAATACAGTCGGCAAAAAATATAGCTATAAAAAAATCTAGTTTAGAAAAAGAAGATATTAAAAATTATCTGTTGAAAAAAGGGTATAGAACTGAAAGTATTGATGAAGCGATGGAAGAGTGTCAATGAATAGGCTGTCAATGGGGCGTCTCTATTGACACATTAACACGAGAAAGGAATCAAAATGCAAAACGTATTTACACTAGAAATAAACAAATACAAAATTAAATTGGAAAACTTTGAAGGACCATTAGATTTGTTATGCCACTTAATTGATGAAAATAAAATGGACATATATGATATATCTCTAAGTAAAATAACAGACCAGTATATAGAATATATTAATATGGCAGAACAAATGAACTTAGAAGTAACTAGTGAGTTTTTAGTAATGGCATCAAATCTTCTTTACATAAAGTCAAAAAAATTACTTCCAAGACAGGAAGAAGAGGAAGAAATGCTTTCAGAAGAAGAACTTATTAGAAGAATTATAGAGTATAAGCAATACAAAGAAATAACAAACAAATTTAGAGAAATGTATAGTGCAAATAATAAAAGAGCATATAGACTTCCAGAGGCAATTGAAGTACCAAAAAGAACGGATTTAGAAATTAAATTCACAGTAAAAGACATCTACGATACATACGAAGGCATTTTGAACAAAAATGCAAATAAAATAAACCATAATGCAAAAAATATTGAAAAAATAGCAATAGTTGAAAACTATACAGTTGGCGACTCTGTTAAAACAATGTTTAGAGCACTAGTAAAAAATAAACATTTTGTCTTTAATAAATTATTTTCATTAAAAAAATGCAAACCACAGGAAGTGGTTACAGCATTTTCAGGACTTTTAGAAATGTCTAGAAGAAGCAAAGTAGTAACAAAACAAGAAGAATTATTTGGAGAAATTGATGTAGACAAAAAAATTAAGTATATAAAGTAAAAAAATGGAAAAACTATTATCAAGGAGGAGTTCTTGTGATAGTTTTTCTTTTTTCATTACTAATTATTTTAGTATTGCTAATAGCTATATTAACAACTGCAAATATTAAAGTAGTAATAAAAAACATAAATATAGAAAATATAGAAGACGCCATAAAAATATTAGATATATTGCTTTATGAAAAAGATGATAAGCTAAAACTAAATTTTCTAGACTATTTAAACTTTTCAATAAAACTAAAGATACTTGTATTTGAAAAGTTACCAATATTATCAATCAAATTAGACAATAATAAAATAAAAAATATAATGCTGAAACAAATAGATAAAGAAATAAAAAAACATAAAAATATAGAAGAAGACAAACAAAAAGCAAAAGAATTATCTAAAAAAATAGTACCTTTACTTAATCTACAAAAAAGCAATTTAGAATTAGAACTAGGAACAGAAGATGCTGCTTTCACAGCAATCGCTAGTTCAATTGTTAGTATATTTATTGCAGTAGCTCTTCCATATGTAGCAGATGTAGAAAAATACAAAAACCATAATTATAAAATAACACCAATTTATTTAAATAAAAATGTATTTTTTTTACAATTTAGTTGCATAATAACTATAAAATTATTGCATATTTTTAAAGCAGTATGCAAAAGTTAAAATGATTTGACTAAACTTCAATATACACTCTTTCACATTTCACTTCGCGGTTCGCTATGCTCAGCGCTCGCACTTTACGCTTCGCTCCTACGTCGCCTACGCTCACTTGAAATGCTCAAGAAAATATATTGAAGTGAAGCTCAAAACTATGAATAAAAACAAGAAAGGAATGTGATTAAAAATGAGTGAATATCCAATTGAAGGATTAATGAATACTGCAATGAACAGTATTAAAGAAATGGTTGATGTTAATACAATTGTTGGTGACCCAATTCAAACATCAAATAATGTGGTAATAATACCAATATCTAAAGTAAATTTTGGATTTGCAGCAGGTGGAAGTGAATTTAATGGAAAGACAAAAGACCCTGCCAAAAAAGAGCAAGAAATGCCAAAAGAAAGACTACCATTTGGAGGAGGCTCAGGAGCAGGAGTTAGCATATCTCCAATAGCATTTATTGTTGTACAAGCAAGTGGAGTAAAGCTTTTACCAGTAGAACATTCATCATCTGTTGATAAGTTACTAGACTTAGTACCTGATTTAGCAGACAAATTAAGTGAAATGCTTGGAAAAACAATGAATGGAATAAAACTTAATAAATTGCAAAAAGAAGCAATGAAAGATGGAAAAAATAGTGAAGTAAAAATAACAACAACTCCAAATGGAACTACAACAGAAGTAAAGCAAAGACCAAGTGGAAATGTAAATGTAGAGCCTACTTATGATATAGAATATGATGAAACAGATATGTAAAAAGTCTTAAGTTTTATTAGCACTAATCTTAATTAAATTAGTGCTAATTTTTATTGCAAATAAAACAAGCTCATTTGGTGGTAATTTTTTATGTTTAGGAAAACACATTAAATATTGTAAAAATCAAATAATAATGATAAAATAATGGCATAAAATAATAAGAAATACTTCAAAAATCAAGGAGGCTTATTTGAAAGAGTTAGAATATATTTTAGGTGCAAGTAAAGTTAAATACAATGAACCAATGAGCAAACATACAAGCTTTAAGGTGGGTGGAAATGTAGACATATTTATTACAATAGATTCACAAGAAAAATTACTTAAGGTCTTAGAATTTGTTAAAAATAATAAATTTGCAAGGATTAATCAAACATGGCAAAAAGTAGATACATATAATAAAAACAAAGAAGATGCAAGTGAGTATAGCATGCCAATCACAATAGTTGGCAATGGTACGAATCTCTTAGTAAAAGATGGAGGCATAAGAGGCTTAGTTATAAAATATATAGCTAATGATTATTCCGTTATAGACAGCATCAATGCAAATATAGAAGAAAAGCAAAGCAAAACGACAAATTTAGGGCTAAGTCAAGCAAATAATGAAGATAAAAATTACTATGTCACAGTTTCATCCGGTATGACAAATGCCTTACTTGCAAAAATTTTATTAGACAATAGCTTATCAGGCTTTGAATTTGCAGGGGGCATACCAGGCACAATTGGCGGAGCAATTTATATGAATGCAGGTGCTTATGGAGTAGAAATGAAAGATATAGTTGTAAGCACAAAATATTTTGATTTAAACACTTATGAAATAAAAACAATAGCTAATAATGAACATAATTTTGAGTATAGAAAAAGTATATTTCAAAATTTAAACACCGTTATATTAGAAACAACATTAAAACTTCAGAAAGGTAATCAGGAAGAAATAAAGGCCAAAATGCATGAATATGCAGAAAAAAGAAAGGCTACTCAACCACTAGATAAGCCAAGTGCAGGAAGTACATTTAAAAGAGGAACAGATTTTATTACTGCAAAACTTATTGACGAATCCGGTTTAAAAGGGTATAGTATAGGGGGAGCACAAGTGTCTAATAAACACGCAGGCTTTATAATAAATGAGAAAAATGCTACAGCAAAAGATATAGTAAATTTAATAAACTATGTAAAAGAAAAAGTATATGAAAAGTTTGGAAAAACTATAGAAGAAGAAGTAAAAATAATTGGAGAAGATTAAAGCATTAGAATAATAGATAAGTACGAAATCACAAAACAAATTCTAAAAAATGATTGAAGATGCAGAAAGGATTAAATTATGGGATTTTTTAAATGGTTTACTTCAAAAGCAAAAATGAAAAGATGGATGCTTTTAATATTAGTTGGAGTTGTACTGGTTGGCTATGGAATTTCAAACTTATTATATTTTAATACTCTAGGAGTAGTAGAAATATTAAAAATTGTAGTATCATTTGTAATAGGCTTTACTGCTATAGTAATAGGTTTTGTGTTTATGCAAAAAAGAACCTTAGAACTTTTAATAGAAGAAAGCGATACTAGAAAAGAAACTCAAAATATAAATAAACTTATCTTCAATAAAAAGGTGTATAATCAAGGACCTAAGATTGTTGTAATAGGTGGAGGAAGCGGACTTAATACAGTGCTTAAAGGTCTTAAGAATTACACAGATAACATAACCGCAATTGTTACTGTATCAGATTATGGCAAAACTCCTACAGATTCAAGAAAGGCACTTCAAGTATTACCTTTAAATGATATTAAAGAAAGTTTGATTGCACTTTCATATAATGAAAATGAAATGGAAAACTTGCTAGATACTAAATTTATATCAGGTCAGCTTAAAAATTTAAGCTTTGGAGATATTTACTTTTTGGCAATGAATAACGTTCATAAAGATTTTACTAAATCAATAGAAAGCTCAAAAGAAGTGCTTAACATAACAGGTAAAGTTTTACCGGTTACATTAGAAGAAATAAAAATTTGTGCAGAGCTAGATGATGGAACAGTTATAGAAAACAGAGATAATATACCAGAATACGTAAGTGAGCATGCAAGTAAAATAAATAGAATATTTATCAGCCCTACAAATTGCAGTCCTGCACCGGGAGTTATAAATGCAATTAAGGAAGCGGATGCTATTGTTATAGGACCGGGAAGTCTTTATACAAACGTTATACCAAATCTTTTAGTAAAAGGCATAGCAAAAGCTATTCGCGAAAGTTCTGCTATGAAAATATATGTAAGTAATATAATGACAGAACTTGGACAAACTGATGAATATACTTTATCAGACCACATTAAAGCTATAAACGATTATGTTGGAACAGGAATTATAGATTATTGCATATATGATACTGGAGAAATAGTACCAGAATTTATTAAAAAGTACAATTTAAAAGGCTCTGACATAGTAATGCCAGATACAAATAAGGCAAAAGAGCTTGGAGTAAGACTTGTTCAAAGAAACTTATCTAAAGTTGAAGGAGACTCTATAAGACATGATTCAGATGTTATAGCTTCTACAATTATACAATTAATATGTGATGAACTAAAATTTGAAGATATGCAAAATGACAGTCAATATATGTTTTTAAACTCTAGATTAAAAGAGTCTAAGCGAGAAATCAAAAAACGTGAAAAAAAGGATAAAAAATTTCAAAAATCAGGAAGAAAACCTTTTGAAAGAAGAGACAGTTCTATAAAAAGTAAATTTAATACAAAGTATAAAGATAGAATAGAATCAATTAAAGATAGTGATAAAAAAGTAAAAGTCAGAAGAAAAATGATGGAAGTAAACGAAAAACGAAAAAAAGAAGAAAAATAAGGCACAAGATAAAACAATGCAAAATTATAGGGAGACAAGAACTATATAATTTAAGCAAATGGAGGAAAACAAATGAGAGAATGGGTAATAACAAATGGAATTGGTGGATTTGCCTCATCAACAGATATGGGGCTAAATACTAGAAGATATCATGGATTGCTAATTGCTGCATGCAATCCACCGGGCTTAAGAAAACTGATATTATCTAAAGTAGATGAAAGCATTGAACTAAATGGAAAAAAATATAATCTTTATACAAATACATCAGGTGGAGTTACAACAGAAGGCTATAAATATATGCAAAAATTTGAAAAAACTATAATTCCAATTTATACTTACAAAGTAAAAAATGTAATTATAGAAAAATCAATATGTATGCTCCATGGTAAAAATACAGTTGTAATTGTATACAGAGTAATAAATCAAAAGGCTAAAGCTAAATTATTGCTTACACCAATAGTCAACTTTAGAGATTTTCATGCAGAAACTCATGATTTAAAATTTAGATATACCCAAAAAATAAATAGAGATAAAGTTCAATTAGATTTTGGAGAAAATAAAGGAAAAATAAACCTATATGTAGAAGGTGCAAAATACAAAGAATATATTGATAATATCTTTTATTCAATGTTTTATCAAAGAGAGGCTTTAAGAGGATTTGATGCAGAAGAAAATCATGCAGTACCAGGAACATTTGAAATTGAAATTAAGCCAAATGAGGATAAAGAAATTGTCTTTTTCTGCTCACTTGATGGAGAAAATGGAAATGGTTTAGAAGAATTACAAAGATTAAGTGGAACTAAAATTATAGAAAATGAGAAAAAAAGAATAAATGAGCAAGTGAAAAAATCAGGTTTAATAGATTTTAAAAAGTTACCAAAAGAAGATGAGGAAAAGCAAAGCTATATTGACCTAGTTAATGAATACATGGTGGCATCGGACAATTTTATAGTATATAGACCAAGTATGAAATTACACACAATAATTGCAGGTTACCCATGGTTTTTAGATTGGGGAAGAGATACTTTAATAGCTTTTGAAGGACTTTTACTTATATCTAAAAAATATGATATTGCAAGAGAAGTTTTACTTACTCTAATAAGAAGAACAAAGCAAGGAATTGTTCCAAATGGATTTGATGAGTATGATGGACATGCTCTATATAATAGTGCAGATGCTTCACTTCTATTGTTTGAGGCAGTTCAAAAATATTTAGAATATACAGGAGATTATGATTTTGTAAGAGAACATTTATATGGAAAAATGATTAGAATAATTGACAACTATATAGATGGAACAAATTTAGATGGCAATAATATTAGATTTGATGAAAAAACTTATCTTATTTCATCAGGAACAATGAATACTCAAAACACATGGATGGATGCAAAAGTTAGAGGCATTCCTGTTACACCTAGAAACGGTAAAGCAGTAGAAATAAACGCAATGTGGTATAATGCATTAAGAGTGATGCAAGATATATCAAAACATTATATGAAAATGATAAGATATTATGAATATGGAATGCTGGCAAAAAATTGTCAAAAATCTTTTGTAAAAAGATTTTATAACCCATATAAAAAATGCTTGTATGACGTTCTTGGAGATGATAAAATAAGACCAAATCAAATATTTGCTTTAAGCTTAACATATCCTGTACTTGATTGTGACAAAGATATGGCAAAAGAAGTATTTGTTACAGTAACGCAGAAACTATTAAATAGATATGGATTGCAAACTTTAGCTTCAGGAGAGCCGGGATTTAGTGCAATTTATGAAGGCTCGCCAGAAGAAAGAGATAGCAAATATCATCAAGGTATAACATGGCCATGGCTTCTTGGTCAGTATTACAATGCTCTTAAAAATTTAATAAAAGCAGAAAAAAATGAAGAGAGTAAACAAAAATTAATAAATACATTAACACAATTTAGAGTAAACACAGCAAATACGTTTACTTATGAACTTACAAAAGGAAATACAGTTGGAAGTATTTGTGAAATATATGATTCGTGCGAACCTTGGGCAGGTAAAGGAGCATATGCTCAGGCTTGGAGTGTCGCAGAAGTATTTAGAATTTTGTTGGAGGCAACAAATGAGAATTTTAGGAATTGATCCAGGTTTTGCAATAACTGGATACAGCATAATAGAATATAAAGGAAATCATTTTACTTTAATTGATTCAGGAGCAATACTCACCAAAGCAGGTGAGTCTTTTCCTGATAGACTTGTAAAAATATACAATGATATGCAAAATATTTTAGATACATATAAACCAGAAGTATTATCAATAGAGGAGTTATTTTTTAACACAAATACAACCACTGCTATAAATGTTGCACAGGCAAGAGGGATAGTGCTAGTTGTTGCAAGAAAAAATAATGTACCAATATATGAATATACTCCACTTCAAATAAAACAAGCAGTAACAGGATATGGAAGAGCAGACAAAATTCAAGTTCAAAAAATGGTAAAATCTATATTAAAAGTTGATGAATTACCAAAACTCGATGATACAACAGATAGTATGGCAGCAGCAATTTGCTATGCACATTCTAGTAGATTTTCAAAAGCATTGTGAAAGGATGAGCTTAAATGATTTATTTATTGTATGGTGAGGATGAATACTTAAGAAATGAATATTTAAAGAAAATAAAAAAAACGTTTGGCGAAATTCAGCTAGGAATAAACTATGTGCAAGTTGATGAGAATAATGTGTCAAATATAATTTCAGATATAGAAACACCAGCATTTGGCTTTGCCTCTAAGCTAATAATAGCAAAGGATACAGGTCTTTTTAAAAAGAAAAATGCTTTAGCAGATTCTTTGTCAGAATATTTAAAAACTGCTAATTTAGAAGGAGTGGAACTTGTTTTTGTAGAGAACGAACCTGATAAGAATTCGTTATTTAATACTATCAGTAAAATTGGAGAAGTAAAAGAATTTAAAGAACAAAAACTACCACAGTTAATAACAAAAGTAAAATCTATTGCAAAAGCATATAATGTAAACATTGCTGAAAATACAGCAAGTTATTTTATAGAATGTGTTGGAACAAACATGAGTGACATAATTAATGAACTACGAAAGCTCATAGAATATGCAGGAAATGGCGAAACGATTGTAAAAGAGGATATAGATGCACTAAGTATAAAAAAGTCAGAAAGTATTATATTTGATTTAACAGATAATTTGGGAAGAAAAAAGATTGCAGATGCAATAGAAGTTTTGCATAATTTGATTTATGCGAAAGAACCAATACAAAGAATACTTATCATGTTATACAATCATTTCAAAAAATTATACATAATAAAATTAGCAGTAGAAGAAAACAAAAATGTAGCACAAAGTTTAAAATTAAAGCCAAATCAGGCATTTTTAGTTGGTAAATATCAAACACAAGCAAAATATTTTAGTAAGGAGGAATTGCGAAGTTTACTTGAAGAACTAATAAAAATAGACAGTTCTTCAAAATCTGGAGGAATAGAAATAAATGTTGGACTAGAAACTGTACTTTGCAAATATTGTTCATGAAAGCATTAATAGATGGAAGAATTAGAGAAGAAGAATTTAAATATTTATTAGAAGAACTAAAATTAGACATTATTTTGATAGAACCATCAAAAAGTGTTTATCCTGAAATATCTGGGCATAGTGATATATTTTATGCAAAAATAGATGACAAAATATATTGTAGTCCAAATGCAAGATATATACAAACAAATTTTATAATAGGAAAAGAACCTGTACGATATAGCTATCCAGATGATGTAAAATACAATGTTTGTCAAATTGGTAAATATGTAATAGGAAGCAAATACGTTGATGAAACATTAAAAGATAAAGTAAATGTTGTTGTAAAACAAGGTTATACAAAATGTAATATTGCCGTTACAGGGGATAATTCATGTATCACATCAGATGTGGGAATATATGAAAAACTTAAAAGCTTAGGAATGGACGTATTACTTCTTCAAACAGATAATATTGGTTTAATAAATAAAGACCATCTATTTTCAGAAATGCATGGATTTATAGGTGGAGCAACAGCTTTAGTAAATGATACTTTTATATTATTTGGAGATGTAGATTACTTAAGCAAAGAAAATAGAAAAAACTTACTTGAACATATAGAAAGACATAACTTAAAATTTAAAGATTTTAAATATTTAAAAATAGTAGATTATGGTGGAATTATAACTATTTAAAAGAAATAAATGCTGTGACTGCTCTCGTTCGCTGAAATACTCTAGAATATATATTGGTCTTCTAGTTAATTTAAAATTTACCATTTTTGTGGATGTACGTAAAAACATGAATAAAAAGTTCTAACTTTAACATAATAAGGTTAGAACTTTTTTGAATATGAAAAATCAAGTTTTCTTATTCAAAAAACAACATTGCAATTCTAAATTAGAAAGCGAGGATTTAAGATGATAGATTTTAGAACTGATTTAGCTGATGAGCGTTTAAGTGAATGTATAAAATCTGGTGAAGTTGAAGGTATTTCATCAGAAAATATTGATTTAGACAATACATTGAAAGTTACAAGGGTTAAAGTATTAAATGAAAAGGGAAAACAAAAAATAGGAAAAGAAATAGGAACATATATAACTCTAGAAATAAAAAATATAGATATAATTGCAAAAGAAGAATTAGAAAAGATAAGCCAAATACTAGCAGAACAATTAAAAGAACTGGTTAAAGGATATAACTCAATATTAGTTGTAGGCCTTGGAAATATAGATACAACTGCTGACTCTATAGGACCAAAAGTTATAAAAGATTTAAGTATTACAAGACATTTAAAAAAATATGTTCCAGATTTAATAGATCAAAATGCTAAGGAAATAAGTGGAATTGCACCGGGCGTGCTTGGTACTACTGGTATAGAAACTGGGGAAATATTAAAAGGAATTGTAGAAAAAATAAAACCAGATGCTATTATAGCAATAGATGCTTTAATTTCTAGAGACATATCAAGATTGTTTAAAACAATACAAATTAGTGATACAGGAATAACTCCAGGTGCAGGAGTTGGTAATGCTAGAAAAGAAATAAGCAAAAAAACAATGGGAATACCAGTAATAGCTGTAGGAGTGCCTACACTTGTAGAAGCGGCGACAATAGTTGCAGATAGCATAGATCTTATATCTAAACAATTTGAAGAATTTAAAGAATTGCAAGAAGCAAGTAAAGAAGACAAATATAGATTAATAAAAGCTGTACTAGAACCATCAAAGTACAATTTGGCAGTAACACCAAAAGAGGTTGATAGTCTAGTAGATAATATGAAGCTAATTATTGCTCATGGTATTAATAATACGTTTGGGAATTAATAAATCATATAGTGGATAGCTACTAGTATTAGCAAATGCACAGGGTAAAAAGCGTAAAAAACATATTTCATACTTGGACCTTTTTTGCCATTATATAATAGCATAAATACAATAGGAAAGAATGTTCCAATAATTTGTACAATACCTAAATAGTAGGAACCAACGGCAAAATAATTACTAAATTTAATAAGTACTAATGCAAAAAATACGATTGTAAATAATATGTTGTTATTAAAATATGTTACAGAATTTTCTGATTTTTGAATATACTTTTTATCATTGTAAAATAAGTATATGCAAATGATTAAGCAAACTCCAAACCAACCATAATCAGTTTGAGCAAGTTCTGCTATTACCATAAGGAAAATGTCTAAAACAATAGCAATAGGCTTATATTTTTTAGAAAATGTATCAAAAATATAAATTGCTAAAAGACCTAAAGCTAACGTAAAATATACATTTAATAAATCAAATCTGCCTAGGTATGAATATGTAAATAAACCAAAAGGGATTTGAGAAATAAAACCAAATATGAAAAGCCTTAATAAGTATTTCTTTACATTTTTGGTATGCTTATACCCAATAACTATTTGAAAGCAAAATAGGGGAAAAGCTATTCTGCCTATAATATTCAGTATGCTAAAATGGCCAATTATGGCATCACCAGAATGGTCACAAAGCATAGTAATTATTGCAATTAATTTTATAACAAAACTTGACATAATGTTAATCCTTTCAAATGTACTGGAGTTTGTTCTAAATAAGGACTAAAAATAGTAACTAATACTTAAAACAAATTGTTTAATAATTCTTCAAATATTGTGTAAAAGGTAATTCTTTTAGTCTAATTTCTTTACCATTTAAATAATCCAAACTCTTCGAATCGTTACTAAAATTAAACTTTAAGCTATAACTGCATAAAAGCTGGGAGTGTACTCCAAATTTTTTATTTATTTCATATGAACCGTATTTGCCATCACCTAAAATAGGCAAACCAATATGGGCAAGGTGGGCTCTAATTTGATGCGTTTTACCAGTATGTAAAGTAACATTTAGCAAACTCAACTTTTTGCTTTTATTAGTGTCTATAACTTGATATGAAGTCAAAATTTTAGAATAACCTTTTTTGAATTCATCAGAAATGTATACAATAGATTTTTTGCTATCTTTAAATAAATAGGATTCCATATTATCTAATTTTCGCAAAGGGATGCCATAACAAAGACAAATATAATGTTTTTCAATTTCCTTATTTTTAAATTTATCAAGTAAAATATCTAAACTTTCTTGATTTTTAGCAAATAAAACTAAGCCTATAGTATTTCTGTCTATTCTGTGGCAAGGCTCTAAAAATTTATAATCATTTTTCTTGATTGACGTAAGCGAAAAATCACCTACAACTTCTAAATTAATAGGCTTATTAAAAACTACAATATTTTCATCTTCATAAACCGTTTTAATATCTAGCAAATTAACTCCATATAATTCACTATCTACAATATAGACATCTATTTTGTCACCTGATTGTAAAGTTACATTTTGACTAATTCTTTTTCCATTTAACCTTATATCTTTTTTTCTTAAGGCTTTATAAATAGAACTAGTCTTTAAATCAGGAAAAATATTAGTCAAATATGTAATTAGATTTTTATTATTATATTTTGGTTCAATTATAAGTGTTTTCATCGTCTTATCCTTCAACTACTATAATTTTATTAAAACTATATACTAAAACTTATAATAATAGTATATAATAATTTTATTATAATTGAAAAAGAACTAAAAAACAACTACAAATTAGCTTTGAGTTTCGGGATTTTTTAAAAATTTAGAAAAAAGTTATCCACAAAATTATTACATTTCTGTTAAAATAAAGAAAAAACCTCTTTTGTTTGGTATAATATATTAACAATCAAAAACTTTTACTAAACAAAAAAACGGAGGTTTTTTCTATGAGTTATTTTACCACAAACACTTATCAATTGAAAAGAGAAATTGTTAATTTTTCTAAAAAAA
>CALXWM010000017.1 GCA_944392425.1 uncultured Clostridia bacterium | reverse complement strand
TGAAGAAAAAGTATTACAATGATGCATTTATAGGTAACAAAGATTTAATTGCTACATTTAGCAAATATGGAGAATTACTAAGATTATATTATCCTTCTCCAGACTATATGCAATATTCAGATTTTTATCATATAGGAGTAAAAATAAATGATTCTGATATTATATATTTACACAACGATGTAAATAATAGATATAATCAATATTATGAAGATAACACTAATGTTTTAGTAACAGATATAGAAAATACCTATTTTAATTTAAAAGTAAAACAAGTTGACTGTGCAATGATAAGCCAAGATATTTTACTAAAAAAATATGTTTTTAAAAATGACAATACAATAGATTTAGACTTAAAATTTCTAGTACATTCAAAAGTATTCTCATCATATAACAATACTGCAGGTGGTATGATTTCAAATAATGCTTTAATACAATACAGTCACAATTATACTTGTGCAACTTTTTCTAAAGAGAAACTATATAGCCATCAGTTAAATAATGTAGATAATAATATAAAATCAGGCAATATTTATGATAAAGATTATATTGGTATGAGTGCTGACAGTGCAATAAGTTATGATTTGGGTGTAATTAAACCAGGCGAAACAAGAGAGTTTTGTATGTACATATATATTTCATCAGGGGATGATAGCTTAACAGAAATACAAGAACAAATTGAAAAAGTTAGAAGAATAGATGTAAATAAAGAAATAAACAAAGTAATAAAACATTGGAAAAAATATGTTGAAGAACATGACACATTAAACCTAAAGCCAGATGGATCTGATTATATGAATAAAATAATTCAAATATATAAAAGAACTATTTTACTTATGGCATTATTAATAAATGAAAGAACTGGTGGAATTTCTGCTTCTGTTGAAGTTGATGAAGAAAGAGATAAATCAGGAAGATATGCATACTGCTGGCCTAGAGATTCAGTTTTAGTATATAAGGCTTTAGACTTTATTGGGTTTGAAAGTATGTCTAAAAAATTGTATGAAAACTTTTTAAGAAAAACGCAAGAAAAAAATGGAATGTGGGAGCAAAGATTTTATACAGATGGAAGACTAGCACCTTGCTGGGGGTATCAAATAGATGAAACAGCAACAGTAGTTTATGGAGCATATAGACATTTTCTAGTTATGGCAAGAAAGACGGGAAAGAAAGATACTAAATTTTTAAAAGATAATTTAAAAATGCTAGAAAAGGCGATAAAATTCCTTGAAAAATATATGGACTTTATTTTAGGCAAAGAAGAAACAGAAGATAAAGTTAGAATGGAACTAGAAAAAGATTACAACTACAAAGAAAGAGATGAAATATACAAACATCCAAGCTATGACTTATGGGAAAATACAGAAGGAATACATTTATATTCATTATCTGCAATATATTCAGCATTTGATTCAATGATAAAAACTTATGATGAAGTATATGATTTGTTTGACAAGAACAGATTAAAACAAGATGACATCTTAAAATGCAAAAAGAAATTAGAAGAATATAAAAGAGATACAAAAAAGTACATTTTAGATAATTTAGTAGATAAAAAAATGAATGTATTGCTAAGAAATACAACAGATAGACTCGTAGATATAAGTGTTATAGCATCAATATTCCCATTTAGAGTATTTGACATGAATGAAAAATTTGTACAAAATACAGTTGACCAAATAAATATGACATTAAGAACTTATTCAGGAGGATATTTAAGATATCAAGGTGATGGATATCTTGGTGGTAATAATCCTTGGATAATTGCAACAGGTTGGATGGGACTATATTTTCATGCTGTTGGTGATGATAAAAGAGCAAATGAATGTTTGAACTTTATAGTACAAAGCACTACACCACAAGGATTTTTAGCAGAACAATCAAATAGTGATTTAAATGAAAAATGGGTTATTGGTCTTGCTTGGTCACATGCAGTATTTATTGAATTACTTGTATTTTTGAAAAATGGAAATAAGGAATACTAATTTTACGATGAGGACGATCCTTTTCGTAAAATATTTTCTAACAAAGCCACAATATACGTTCTTTCCTATTTTACTTCGCGGTTCGTTCGCAAAATGCTCACTCAGCGCTCGCACGTTCTCACTTCGCTACAGAGAACAAGACATAATTGAGTATTTTGCTGTCCGCTCCATTTCACTAAAATGGAAAGAAGTATATTGTGTGCTTTAAATATATATTATTTTACGAAAAGGACCGTCCCCATCGTAAAAAGAAAGGATGTTAAAATGGCGAAAGCAAAGACAATTTTTGTTTGTAGCTCATGTGGGTATGAATCACCTAAATGGCTTGGTAAATGTCCAGCGTGTAATGAGTGGAATACATTTTATGAAGAAAAAGAGCAAAAAATTGTAGGAACAGATGGAAAGCAAAAAACAGCAGCAAAACCAACTTTGCTTAAAAATGTAGAAGGCAAAGAAGCTATAAGAGTTCAAACTGGGTACCAAGAACTAGACAGAGTTTTAGGAGGAGGTTTAGTCAAAGGCTCTTTAGTCTTGGTTGGCGGTGAACCCGGTATTGGTAAGTCTACATTAATTTTACAATTATGTAATAAAATAGCAAGCTTAGGACCAGATTCAAAAGTTTTATACGTTTCAGGAGAAGAGTCAGCAGAACAGGTTAAACTAAGAGCAGATAGATTAGGCATAAATAGTGATAATATTATGTTTTTGGGTGAAACTGATATTGATGCAATAGATACAGAAATTACATCTATGGATCCAAAACTTGTAGTAATAGACTCTATTCAAACAATGTATTCTTCAGAAATAACCTCAGCTCCGGGAACTGTAAGCCAAGTAAGAGAAATAACTTCAAGAATAATGAGAGTTTGTAAACAAAATCAAATAACTACAATTATAATTGGACACGTAACTAAAGATGGAAATATAGCAGGACCAAGAGTGCTTGAGCACATGGTTGATACGGTTTTATACATAGAAGGTGAAAGATATTTTTCATACAGAATTGTTAGAAGCGTAAAAAATAGATTTGGTTCTACCAATGAAGTTGGAATGTTTGAAATGCAAAATGAAGGAATGATAGAAGTAACAAACCCATCATCAATTCTAATTTCAGAAGGTAGCGATAAATATTCTGGTTCGGTTATAATATGTACAATTGAAGGTACAAGACCACTTTTAGTAGAAGTACAAGCATTAACTACAATGAGTGTTTATGGTATACCTAAAAGGACTGCAAATGGCGTGGATTTTAATAAACTGGCATTATTAATAGCAGTGTTAGAAAAAAGGGCAAACCTAGCGCTCGGTAACCAAGATGTTTACTTAAATGTTGTGAGTGGAATGAGAATAAATGAACCATCAGCAGATTTGGGCATTGCATTAGTTGTAGCATCAAGCTTTAAGAACATTAGTATACCTAAAGATATAGCTGTTATTGGAGAAGTTGGACTTACTGGAGAAATAAGAAGTGTAAATTTAATAGATAAAAGATTAAAGGAAATAGAAAGACTAGGATTTAAAAGGTGCATTATACCAGAAAATAACAAAAAACTATTGAAAAATAAGTATAATTTAGATATAATAGGTGTCAGAAATATAAATGATGCTTTAAGAGCAGTTGAGATTAAATAGAAAAAAATTTAGATAAGTAAAATAGTAAAATTAATTTGAAAAACTAATGGAGTAATAATAAGGTACTTGTTAATAAAATAAAAAACAAAAGTCTAAAATATATTAAATTATAGCTGAAAGGATGAATTCAATGGCAATTAAAGAAAATGATTTTATTAACATTTTAAAACTTATAGCACCGGGTACACCTATTAGAGAAGGTCTAGAAAATATATTAAAAGCCAAAACTGGTGCTTTAATAGTAATTGGCGAAAACAAAGAAGTAATGGATTTAGTTGATGGTGGATTCAATATTGATGTTGACTACACATCTGCGAGACTTTATGAATTAGCAAAAATGGACGGAGCAATTATATTGAGTTCAGATTTGAAAAAAATATTGTTTGCCAATACTCAATTAGTTCCTTCACAATCAATTCCTACTCAAGAAACAGGTACAAGGCATAGAACAGCTGAACGTGTTGCAAAACAAACAGGAAATATTGTAATTAGTATTTCTCAAAGAAGAGGAATAATAACAATTTATCAAGGAAACAATCGTTATGTATTAGAAGATACATCAAGAGTAGCATCAGAAGCAAATCAAGCTCTTCAGACAGTTGAAAAATATAAAAAAGTATTGGACAACAGGCTTAACTTACTTAATGAATATGAATTTAATGATATTGTTACACTTCAAATTGTTATAGAAACATTGCAAAGAGCAGGAATGCTTATGCAAGTAGTTGATGAAGTTGAAAGAGCAATTTATGAATTAGGTACAGATGGAAGACTAATAGAAATGCAATTAGAAGAATTAACAGATGGCATAAATGAAGAAGTTGAACTAATTATAAAAGATTATGTTAAAGGTAAAAATGCAGATAAAGCATTAGAAAAAATACAAAATATGACTCATGAAGAACTTATGATTTCAACAAATGTAGCTAAAGCACTTGGATTTACAGCTCAAGACAGTTATGATGAAGTTAGTGTATATACAAGAGGATATAGAATACTTAGTAAAATTCCAAGAATGCCAAGTAATATAGTGGATAATTTAGTTAAAAAGTTTAAATCTTTTCAAAATTTATTACAAGCAAATATAGAAGAACTAGATGCAGTTGATGGTATTGGAGAAATAAGAGCTAGAACTATTAAAAGATCATTAAAGAGAATGCAGGAGCAGTTTTTGTTTGATAATTTGATTGGGTAAGGAAAATAGAAATTCCATCTTTTAAAACTAATATTGAAAATATATTAAAAAATAAGAAAAAATAGCGTTGATAATTCATAAATTCTGTGATAGAATACTTTTGTTAAAAGAGGATGTAAAAGACAAGGAAGGATACATATTATGAGTAAAGATACAAAAAAGAATGAAACAAAAAATGAAGAGAAAGTAAACGCAAAAACTAAAATTTCAAAAGCAGAGAAAAAAGAAGCAAAGGCAAAAGCTAAACTAGAAAAAGCAAATAAAAAGTCAGAAAAAGCTAAAACTTCTGAAAATAATAGAGAATATACAAAAATCAAATTTGTAGCAACCATTATAGCAATAATACTAGTTTTAGGATTAATAGCATATGTTACTAATACAATAATAAAAAAGCAAAACTTTTATGTACAAAATCCTCTTGCTACAATAGAAATAGAAAATTTTGGAACAATAAAAGTAGAACTTTATCCAAATTATGCACCAGAAACAGTAGCAAATTTTATAGCTTTAGCTAATAATGGATTTTATGATGGACTTACATTCCATAGAACAATACCAGATTTTATGATACAAGGTGGAGACCCTAATGGAGACGGAACAGGAAATGCTACTCTAAAAGATTTAGGACAGGACTCTGATGAAGAATACACAATAACTGGTGAATTCATTGCTAATGGAGACAATAACAATACTCTAAAACATGAAAGAGGAGTTATTTCAATGGCAAGAAGTGACTATAGTAGTTATAGTGCTAGTTTAGCAACAGAAGGATATAATTCAGCATCATGCCAATTCTTCATAACAACCGAAGATTCGACTGATAGTCTAGATGGATTATATGCAGCATTTGGTAAGGTTACAGAAGGAATGGATGTAGTAGATAAAATTGCGAGTGTAGAAGTAGAAACAAGAGAAACACAAACAGATTCAAACAGTGAACTTACTCAAGATAGACCAGTAAACCCACCAGTAATAACAAGTATTAGAGTTGAAACTTATGGTATTAATTATGGTATGCCAGAAACAAGAGAACCATTTGATATAAATTCATGGTATATGTCTCAAATGTACGGATATTAAAAGAAAGGAAAAAATGGAGCTTAAAGGAACTGTACAAGATATAATATATAAAAACGAAACAAACGGATATACAATTGCTACATTTGATATGGAGTCAGCTGATACAACTATAGTAGGCTATTTACCTTTTGTACAAAAAGGTGATAGCCTTAAAATCATTGGAAAATTTGTTACTCATCCAGATTATGGGGACCAATTTAAAGTTGAAACTTTTGAAAAAATAATGCCCGAAACCTTAGATGCTCTGGAAAAATATTTGTCAAATGGTATTGTAAAAGGTGTTGGCCCTGCAACTGCAAAAAAAATAATAAAAAAGTTTGGAGAAGAGACAGTTGAGGTATTAAAAGCTGATCCAGATAGACTTACAGAAATTAAAGGTATTACTAAGAAAAAGGCAGAAGAAATTAATGAAAGTTTTGTTGCTAATTGGGAGTTGTGGCAAATAGTAGGATTTTTAGAAAAGTTTGGTATAGGTCCTCAAAGTGCTAATACAATTTACAAAAAATTGGGGGCTAATACAATATCTATTGTTGAAAATGACCCATATGTTTTAAGCGAACTTGGCGTGAAAGTAGATTTTTCACAAATAGATAAAATGGCTTTAGATTTAGGTGTGGAAAGAAACAACCTAAAGAGAGTGGACGCTGGTATTAGACATGGACTTAACTTAGCTACATATAATGGACATAGTTGTGTATTAGAAGCAAATTTAATAACATTTGTAACCAAGCTCTTACGAGTTTCAGAAGATGATGTGTTAGATGGAATAAAAGATTTAAGAGTAAAAGAACAAATAAAAATAGAGGAAAGAGAAGAAATAGCTACCACAAATGGCAAAACAGAATTGTGTATACAAACTTGGATTTATTTAATTGATTATTACAAAACTGAGTTAAATATTGCACAAAGAATTCTGGGATTAGAGCAGGCAGATAATATAAAAAGAATATCAAACTTTAATAAAGAATTAGAAAAAACTGAAAAAGCTACTTCATTAGAATTATCTGAAAAACAAGTAGAAGCGGTAAAAATGGTAAATGACAATAATGTATGCATTATAACCGGTGGACCTGGTACAGGTAAAACAACTATAATAAAAACAATTATAGACATATATAAGTCAAGAGGTAAAAAAGTAGTTCTTTGTGCTCCAACCGGTAGAGCCGCTAAAAGAATGACAGAGGCAACTGGAGAAGAAGCAAGTACATTACATAGACTATTGGAAATAGGAAAAGTTTCAGACGAAAAGCCTGACCCAGATTTAGATGTAACACCAATTGACGCAGATGTAGTTATAATAGATGAAATGTCAATGGTAGACATATTCTTGATGAATTATGTTGTAAAAGCATTATTTAAAGGAACAAAGCTTGTGCTAGTAGGAGATACAGACCAACTTCCATCAGTAGGACCAGGAGTTGTTTTAAAAGATTTAATAGATTCAAAAAGAGTACCATATATAAGACTTAACAAAATCTTTAGACAAGCTCTTCAAAGTGAAATTATTGTTAATTCCCACAAAGTTAATGAAGGAATAAACTTTTTAGAAAATTTGCAAAATGGTGAAACAGATGAAGATTTTGCACAAATAAATAGATCAAAAACACAAGGAGAAACAAAACTAGCAAGCCAAACAGTCACTAGAAACGATTTCTTCTTTATCCAAGAAAAATCTACAATGCAAATAATAAACAAAATACTAGAATTATACAACTTAGACGAACAAATAATAACGCCATCTAAAAAAGGAGATTTAGGAACAAAAAACTTAAATAAATTAATACAAGAAAAATTTAATCCAGCAAGTGTCATTAAAAACGAAAAGAAATTTGGAGAAGTAATATATAGAGAAGGCGACAAAATAATGCAAACTAAGAATAATTATGATATAATGTGGAGAAGAAAAAGTGAGATAAATAGTGGAATTTTTAATGGAGAAATGGGCGTTATTGAAAAAATAGATGATGAAGCAGGTGAAGTAAAAATTAGATTTGATGATGACAAAGTTGCATTTTACGGTTATCAAGACTTAGATCAAATAGAGCATTCATTTGCAATTACAGTACACAAATCACAAGGAAGTGAATTTCAAACAGTAATTATACCTATTTATCAGGCAGCACCAATGCTACTCACAAGAAATTTACTATACACAGGAATGACAAGAGCAAAAGATAAGTTAATAATGATAGGAAATCCTTTTACTATTCAGTTTATGATAAACAATGAAAAAATAAAACAAAGAAACTCAGGACTAAAATATAAAATAGAGAATTTATAGAAAAATTGGGGGCAGAAAGGAATTTTTATGATTTTAGAAAAAGCCCTCAATTTATTTTTTCCTATAAAATGTGGAGTTTGTGGAAAAATAGGTTTACCAATTTGCAAAGAGTGTGAAGAAAAAATAAAACCATTTGAAATAAATTTAGTAGAAAAAGACGACATTTTATTTAATTATATGTCAGAAAAAAAGATTAGTTATAAAGACAATAAAGCCAACTTAAGAGTACAAAAAATCTTTATCTACAAATACCAAGACATAATTAGAAATCTTTTAATTAATTACAAATTCATGGATAGCAGTTATTTGTCAAAGTCTTTTGCGTATTTAATAAAAAACAATAAAAAAATATATTCTATTTTGAAAAGTTATGATATAATTATTCCAGTTCCACTACATAAAAAAAGAATGAATGAGCGTGGATATAATCAAACTGAATTAATAGCTCGAAAGCTTGAAATTCCAGTTGAAACAAATTGTTTAGTTAAAACAAAAAACATAAAGCCACAAAGCACAAAAACAGCTAAAGAAAGGCAAATTGACATAAAGAATATATTTGCAATTCAGAATGTGGATAAAATTAAAAATAAAAAATTATTATTACTTGATGACATTTACACTACAGGATCTACTGCAAATGAATGTATCAAAACACTAAGTAAAGCTACAAATAAAATTGGATTTATTGCATTAGCAAAAGATGTTTATAATTAAAAGCTTTATATAATTATAAAGTTTGAAAGTTAAAAATAATGTAAAAACATAAGATTTGAAAGAAAGGAAAATTACAATGGATGATTTAGTAGAAAGCATATTAGATTACATAAGGTCGGATTACACAGACTATGCCATTATGATAAATGGTGAGTGGGGAAGTGGTAAAACCTACTTTTGGAATCACAAAATAAGAAATAGAATAGAAAATATGACTGTAAATGGTAAAAAATTAACAACCATTTATATGTCTTTATATGGTATATCAAACCTAGAAGAAATAAGCAAAAAAATATTCATAGAAACAACACAGTTAATGGATAAAAATTTAAAAAGATATATGAATAGCAATGGACAAACAATAATTCCAGAATATGCAAAAACTGGTCTAGATATGGCTAACTTTTTTGGAGTAACTCAAAATGGAGATAAAATAGATTATGAAAACTTTTTCTCAACAGATGACAAAGTACTATGCTTTGATGACCTAGAGAGAGCTAACGTAGACGTTATAGATATATTGGGTTACATAAATAATTTCGTGGAGCATGACCACATAAAAACAATAATAATTTGCAACGAAAAAGAACTTTCTACTAAATTAAAAAGTAGCAATTTGGAAATGAAAACATTTATTGCTACATATTTGTTGGACAAAGAAGACAAACTTCTTACAACAGATAAACCAATGGTTGAAAAAATAGAAGATACTATTGAAAATGTATTTGACAAAGCAAACGATTATGAAAGAATAAAAGAAAAACTTATAGGTGAAACATTTGAATATGCACCTGAGTTTACATATATTATTAATGGATTGCTAATAAGATATGAAAACAATAGAGATTTAATAAGATTTTTAAGAGAAAATACAAATTTAATAGTTTCAACATTTATTAAAAGTGGTACTAGGAACTTAAGAATTTTAAAACACGCTTTAAATGACTTCAAAAAGGTATTGGATATGGTTAATAAATCATACCCAAATACAAATAATAGAATTCTTCAAACAATGTTAATATTTACAATAGCTGTATCTTTTGAAATTAAAGCAGGAAAAGTTACAAAAGATAAATTTGTAAATATTAATGATAATGAAGAATATAAGTCATTAGTAGTATCTTCAAGAGTTTTCATGGATAATAGACAATTCTATATAAAAGAATTTGATAATAACTATTACTACAATTTTAAAACAGAATATAGATTTTTCAAATTTATTGAAATATATGTAAGAACTAGAATATTTGACATGAAAACTTTTAAAAAAGACATGGAAGATATAATAAATACAGTTGATACAGATAAATTACCAGGTTACAAAAGACTTCTTACAGAAGAATATTGGAAAATATCAGATGACCAATTTCCAAATGTTATTTCTGAAGTACTAGAATCTGTAAAAAAAGGTGAAATACAACTTATAGATTTAATAAAGATATACACATATTTTGTGTATTTTGTAAAAAAAGGTTTAGTTGATTATGATATGCAAACAATAAACAGTGTATTTTTAAATGGCATGAATGTATCATCAATTACATCAGAATATTGTGAGGACGCAGAAGAAGAAATAAAACAAATGTCGTTTGATGAAAATATGCCGGAAATGCAAGAAATATTAAATAGATTTAGAGATTTAAATAATCAATTAAAAGATAAAATGTATAGAATTAAAGCTGATACTATATTTAAAAATATACCGATGAAAATGGAAAAATTTTATGACTTATTTGACAAAGAATGTATGGATATACCTATATTTAAATATAGTGATCCTTATCAAATATTCCAAAGAATATCTTGTGCAAGTAATGAAGATATAGTGACAATAAAAGAAAAACTTGCAGATAGAGCAAACAAAAATGCAAAAATACTTTTGCCAGAACTTAATAATATGTATAAATTAAAACAAGTTGTTGATGACTATATTTCTGGCAAAGCTCCTAACATTAAAGTAGTAATGCTTCAAGATTTTTCAGATGCACTTGGAGATATTATTGAGAATTATAATAAAGAGAAATAGGTTACAGTTCAATAATTTTTATTAGGTAATATATTTTACTTAACTGTAATTTAAAAAATCATTGCAATTAGCTAATACAACTATTGCTTTTTAAACAAAAATATGATATTATATATTATATGTGAAAAATGAGCTTAATTTAAGAGATAACATTAGGCAGAAAGAAAGAGGTTATTCAAAATGGAAGTGGCAAAAAACATATTAACAGTAATATATTTAATAGTTTGTGTAGCTTTAATAATAATCACATTACTACAAAACAAAGACCGAAATTCAATGGAAGACATTGCAGAAAATCCAAATGCTAATAAGTATTATGATAAAACTAAAGGTAGAACAAAAGGTGGTAAAGTTCAAAGAAATACAATCATAATTGGTATAATATTTGCAGTATTAACAATAGTTTTAGGAATAGTTTATGTATTATAATTTTTAAAGGGTGCACATATTTAATTGGTGCACTCTTTTTCAATCAGTTATGTGTTATTTGAAATTATTTGGAGGATAAAATGGACTTAATTCAAGGAAAATTTATTGGTCATGAACGAGGCTTTGGATTTGTAAAAACATCAGATGATGAGCCAGATATTTTCATAGCTAAAAGCAATAAAAAAGATGCTATGAATGGAGATATAGTTGAAGTTAAAATAATAGACGAAAATAGTGGCAACAGTAGGGAAGGTGCCATTGTTCAAGTCGTTGAGAGAAATACTAGACAAGTAGTAGGAACCTTTGAAAAAAGTAGGAATTTTGGATTTGTTATTCCAGATGACAATACACTTGGAACAGATATTTTTATATCAAAATCTAATTTTGGAAAAGCAAAAAATCATCAAAAAGTTGTAGTGAAAATTACTAAATATCCTAGAAAAGGAATGAAAGCAGAAGGAAAAATTTTCGAAGTTTTAGGATATGAAGATGAAACGGGTGTGGACATGCTTTCAATTATAAAAGAATATAATTTAGAAAGCGAATTTCCTAAAAAAGTTTTAGAAGAAGCTAAAAGAGTAAGCAAAAAAGAAATTGTCCCAAATGGTAGAGTAGATCTAAGAGATAAAGAAATTTTTACAATTGATGGCGAAGATGCAAAAGACCTAGATGATGCTGTTTGTGTAAATAAAAACGAAGATGGAACATATACACTTGGAGTGCATATTGCTGATGTAAGCTACTATGTTCAAGACGGAAGCTTGCTTAATAAAGAAGCAATAAAAAGAGGAACAAGTGTGTATATGCTAGATAGAGTTATTCCAATGCTTCCAACTGAATTATCAAATGGATGTTGTAGCTTAAACGAAGGCAAAGATAGATATGCCATTTCAGTTATAATGAAAATAGATTCAAAAGGAAAAGTTATAGATAATGATATTTTCAAAAGCATTATTAAAGTAACTAAAAGAATGAATTACAATGATGTATATAAAATAATCGAAAGAAGTGATGAAAAGATATTATCAAAATATGAACCATATATTCAGCATTTTGATAAAATGAAAGAATTAGCATTAATTTTAAAAGAAAGAAGACTAAAAGATGGGTATTTATCTTTAGATATACCAGAAAGCAAAATAACTTTAGACAAAAATGGAAAGCCAATAGATATTATGGCCTATGAAACAAACTTTGCACATGAAATAATTGAGCAATTTATGCTAACAGCCAATGAAACAGTAGCAGAAAGATTTTATTGGTTAGAAGCGCCATTTATTTATAGAGTTCATGAAAAGCCAGATAGTGATAAAGTAAAAGAATTAAATAAATATTTGTTTAACTTTGGATATAGAATAAAAGGAAAATTGGATGATGTGAAGCCAAAATCATTTTCACAAATATTAGAAGATGTAAAAGGAAAAGATGAAGAAAGGGTAGTTTCTAATTTGCTTTTAAGAACTTTAAAGGTTGCAAGATATGAAGCGGAAAATAAAGGACACTTTGGTATTTCAAGTAAGTATTACTGCCACTTTACATCACCAATTCGTAGATATCCTGATTTGTTTATACATAGGGTTATATCTAAATACTTAGAGTATATGAGTACAGAATCTAATAAAGGCAAAAATGTTAAGAATAATAAGGCAGTAAATGATATAATTGATGAAAACACAAAGGCAAAACTAGAAAAGCAAGCAATAAAATATGCTGAGAGTTCTTCTGAATGTGAGCAAAATGCTACAAAAGCAGAAAGAGCAAGTGAAGATATAAAAAAGGCTGAATACATGCAAGATAAAATTGGCGAGCAATATGATGGTATTATTTCAAGTATAACAAGTTGGGGAATGTTTGTACAGCTTAATAATACAGTTGAAGGTTTAATAAGACTTGCAGAAATAAATGATGATTATTACATTTATGATGACATGAATAAACAACTAATAGGCAAAGAAACTAAAAAAGTATACAAACTTGGACAAAAAGTAAAAATTGAAGTGGTGTTTGCAGATAAGCAAACGAGAAAGATAGATTTTAAATTAGAGCCGTAATTTTATTTATGAAATTTAACACAAACTATAGACAAAATAACGAAATTGCGATATACTATATATCGTAGAAAATGAGAATAAGCAGAAAAAAGAATATTAATTAGTAGAAAAAAATAAAGAAAAACACATCTGTAAAACATTGCCAAGTTTGAGATGTGTTTTTACAATTCAAATCTTGAGGCAACCACGTTTGTGGTTTCTCCATTTTCTACATCTATTATATACATAAAAATTATTTTTGTCAATTACTTTAAACGAAAAAACATATATCAATAAAAAATTCTGTTTTGTGACATATTTTAAGTTTTACTTCGTCACAAAAGTAAATATTTTACGAAAAGGTCCGTCCTCAAAGTAAAATGCACAAACTTATCAAGTGTCAATCAACAAATACCTAGAAACAATATCCACATTTATATCCACATTAAAGAAAGAATTTTGATAATTATCTAACCAGTTATACTCATTCCATTCATCAATAGTAGCAAAATTTGAAACAGCATATTTACCAAAGGCTGTAATATCCGACTTAAATACTTTAGCGGTTTTATATAAATAATCATAAATAAATCTTTCTACATAGTATTTAGCATATTCTTCAATTAATTCAATGTTTTCTTCTGTCAAATTTTTGTAATCATCTGCCATACTAATTATTCTGGCACTCAAGTTTATGTTAGGTTTTATATAAGGTGTACCATTTGTCAAATATACTTTAGTCTTACATTTGCTATTTGTAAGATATAAATCAATATAATTTGTACTTTCAAAAGGGCTTGGTACACTTATTACAGCATTTTCTAATTCATTAGCTAAAATTAAATGAGCAATACATTCAACTCCGTTTAGTTCTCCCACTAATTTATCTCCTTTAAAAACAGCTAGTCCCAAGTTTTCAATATTTTTTTGTGAATCTATAGGAGTTTCAGAAGCAACATAACTATCATCAGTTCCCTCACTAGATAAACTTGAGCTAGATTGATCACTATTACTTCCGTTACTAGAACTATAGCTAGAATTGTTATTTGCCCCACTACTAGAGATATTACCATCGTTAACACTTCCAAGAGTAGCAAAACTTTCAGTGAATGAATCTGCAAAATCTGAGAAAAAGTCTAGTAAAGTTATATTATAAGTGTATCCAGTAACTCTTTCAGATGTAGAAGCTATTTCATAATATTTTGAAGATAGTTGGTCTAACATCGGGCTAGAGTTGTTCAAAAAGTATTTAGCATTGCATTTTGAAATTATTACATTACAAGTTGGTCTTATTTCAATATGATTAATTAAAGTATATAAATATTCACCAATTCCTTGTGAGGCTATTTCTTCTGAAAATACTACTGCTTTACAATGTGATAAATTTAATTCTTTGCTTAAATATGAATTAACCAAATTAATTCCAGATTCAAAAGAATTACATTCAACACTAGTTACAATCGAACTCGAAGATTGAGAAGAGCTAGATCCAGAGGCACCTCCTTCAGTTCCAGATGGAAGAGCAATTTGAAAGCTGAGTTCTAATTTTCCAGTATCTTTAATATCAAAACCAACTGCAACTACATATGCTAAATTATCCATAGATGTTACAGAATTCATTCCGAATAATGTTATTGATATTAAAACTATTATAAGCATAAATATCAATATTTTTTTTGCTTCCATTAAAGTACTCCTTTCAAAAAATTATTGCTTTAACTTGCAAATAGTTATTTTGTATTTAATTGCGAATTAATACCATTCCTTTTTTATTCTTCTTTAAATATCCCAAAAGTAAGATAACAAAACTCATTCCAAATACAATAATTAAACATGCATATTTATAAATAACATTTTCTGCAAATCGAATTTGTGCAATATTTTGAGGTATTAATGTAACTATAAAAACTCCTAGTCCAATTATAAATGTAGGAATATTTGATTTTTGCATTCTTAAATTTTTGTTAGTAATTCTTAAAATAAAAGCAAAAACTACTGATAAATATGAGAAAAATGTTAATACCCATATTAGTATAAAAAATGCATCGACTCTTTGAAAAAATGTTCCGAATTGAATACTTCTAGTTATCATATATATAGAAAGTATTCCTTCTCCACCAGTTGCAAAAGGAAATATTAAAATAAGAGATGTAACACTTAAAAAAAGTATTATGCCAGATAATATTACAGATGTTAATCCATTTCTTTTAACATCCTTAGGATCTTTATAACTTGATCTCATCAAAAGCAAAAGTATAATTTCACCAAATGCAAATACATTTGTAGCACCTAAAATAAAAGTGTTATTTACACCATATCCTAGAACGGGGAAGAATCTTTCAGGTACAAAACGTACTGATAAAGCAAAAAATATTATTAAAATAGCTACAACTATAAATGGTAATATAATAGCATTTACTCTACTTACATTTTTAAAACCAAATTGATTAGCAATAAGTGCAATTAGTATAAATGCTAAGCAAATGAGCGAAGTAGGCATGTCTTGTAAATAAACAGTTTTTAATGTATTGGCAAAGTTTAGCAGAAGTATTCCACAAACAAAAATGAAATATAATGTGTAAATAATTGAAACTACTTTTTTTAGAATATTACCACCAACAAATTCTGCAACATCTAAAATATCTTTACCTTGAAAAGGAGAAAAGAGTTTGTTAAAAACTAAAAATAAAATTACAGCAAGAATTGTAATGTAAATAACATTTAAAGGTCCACTAGACGCAGTAGAACCCAATATTTCATTAGGAAGGTTGAGCAAAATATGACTTATAATAACAATTAAAGTAAGAGATATTGACTCTACAAAACCAATTCTGTTATTGTTCATAAAATATTAACTCCTTTCTCTCCATTTCATACTTGTTTTATCTTGAACAGTAGTTCTTTTGGTATTTAAAAAGTCAGACCTTTTTTCTCTTTTCCATACAGGTTTCAATAAATAACCATTATTTCTAATATTTGTCTTAGGCATATATGGAGAAAGGTAAGGTACGCCAAAAGATTTTAAAGAGCATAGTGTAATTAAGTGTATAAATATTCCAACACCAATTCCTAAAAAACCACATAAAGAGCCTAGAAGCGTATAAGCAAATCTTGAAATTCTTAAATGAAAACCTAGTGAAAAGTCTGGTATTGCAAATGATGAAATTGCTGTAATTGCAACTATAATTATCAATATTGGAGAAACAATATTTGCTGAAACAGCAGCTTCGCCCAAAACCAAAGCACCAACAATACCAACTGTTGAACCAAGAGGAGAAGGAACCCTTAGACCGGCTTCTCTTATTAATTCAAAAGAAAGTTCCATAATAAGAATTTCCACCAGAATTGGGAAAGGAACGTTTACACGCGATGCCACAATTGAATAAAGTAATTCAGTTGGTAAAAGTTCTCTATGATAAATTGTTATTGCTAAATAAAGTCCAGGTAAAAGTAATGTTATAAAAAAAGCAATTCCTCTAATAATCTTTAATAAATTTGCAAAGTGATAATTCAGGTTCATATCTTCTTGTGATGTAATAAAATCAAAAAGAGTCACTGGAAGTATTAAAGCATATGGAGAACCATTATAAATAAGAATAACCCTACCTTGAAGAAGGCTTGAACATGCCTTATCAGCCCTTTCTGTTGTAAGGATTTCAGGAAGAGTTGTTTCAGGGTCATCCTTAATAAGTTGAATAAGTTCACTACTAGAAAGAACATAATCAACATCAAGGTTATTTAATCTATATTTTGTTTCGGAAACTAAGCTAGAATTTGCAATATCTTTAATGTAACAAACTGCACAATTATTTTTATTTGTTTTTCCAATTGTAATATTTTCAATAATCAAATTTTCATTATTGATATTTCTTCTAATCATAGAAGTATTAGTTCTGAGATTTTCAACAAAAGCCTCTTGTGAACCTCTTACACTGGGCTCATTTTTAGGCTCAGAAATACTCCTTTGTGCAAACTTCTTTATATCTATATCAAAAGCAAAATTAATTGTATCGACAAATAAAGCACAATTTCCTGAATTTACATTTTGTACAATCTCATCAAAAGATGAAATCTTTTTAACACTATTTTGAGGTAATAAACATTCATATATATAATCTGTAATATTAAATCTTTTAATTTTCCTAACACTTATATTTGTAGTAATAGCTTCAGATATAATCTGAGGCTCAGTATTCTGATTAGAAAAATTTTTAATCATAAGAGGATTTAATATAAAATCATTTATAGAAGTTGTATCAACCAAACCATCTATATATATGATAAAAGCTTTAAATTGCTTACCTTTGGCGTTTAGCATAAATTCTCTTATTTTTATATCAGAATTAATCAAAACATTATATCTGGACTTAATGTATTCTAAATTTACATCAAGGCTTGGATAAATACTTTGATTTTTTAATAAATCTTCAGGTTGTGATTCACTAGAATTTTCTTTAGATATACTAAAATCATAGCTTTCCGCATTTTGAGTAAGTACATTAAAAAATTCTTTTACTTTTTTAATAAACTTCATAAATCCTCACTTAATAATTTATTAAATATAGACAAATCTTTCCATATTTAAGTTTAATTATTTTAACAGTTTTGCATTTTTAATTTGCATTTCTTTATTAGATTTTCCTTTATTTGAAAATTTATACATTTTTTATATTTAAAAAATGATTTAATTAAAATAACATAAAAATTATGTACAAAGAATATAATTTTTATTATGATAAAAGTATTTAAAGTAAAAGATTTAATTAAATATTTAATAAAGATTTTGATTGTACTTACAGCAGTTGCGTTAGTAGTAAAAGTATTTAATATAGGAAATAGTAGTAATATAGGAAATAATGGTGACAATATAGAAAATTTTAATAATAATACAGAAAACAACGTTAATGAAAATAATTCAAATAAAGATACCAATAAATCAAAAGCGTGGATTTTTTGTATAGATGATATGTTACCACAAATAACAATAAATAAAGCGGAAGAGGAAAGTAAAAAAACTAGTCAGACAAAGATTGCATTTTCCTCAGAACTTGAAGTTATGGAAGCTATAAAAAGCGATTCGAATGAGGTAACAACTAACACAGCAGAAAATGAAAAAAATCAAAACTTAAGTAATGAAGGAAATATAACAAATGAAACAGAAAATACATCAATAAATGATACACAAACAGGAATCAATTTAGATTGGACAGTAACAGAAGTAGATAACAGTGGAGTAAATCCAAGATATACGGACGAGTATAACGGGGTTTTTATTAATAATGGAACAAATTATCAATTAACACAAGAAATGTTAACACCAGATGTAGAAGTAAACAAAAATAAAGTTGCAATTTATCATACACATACTTGTGAGAGTTATACTCCAACAGAAAAATACCAGTATACTGCTAGTGGTAATTTTAGAACAATTGATTTAAACTATTCTGTATCTAGGGTGGGAGATGAACTTGAAAAAGCCTTAAATTCATATGGTTGTACTGTAATTCATGATAGGACTTACCACGACTATCCCGCATATAATGGTTCATATTCAAGGTCTTTAATTACTGCTCAAAACATGTTAAGTGCAAATCCAGATGCTGAAATAGTAATAGACCTACATAGAGATGCAATTGCTGATGAGACTTATGGTCCAAGAGTAAAAATAGGAGACGAATATGTATCACAATTAATGTTTGTAATAGGAACAGATGGTGCAAACTCAGCACATACAAATTGGTTACAAAATTTAAAGTTTGCTATCAAAGTTCAACAAAAGGCAAATGAATTATATCCAGGGCTTTTTAAACCAATAATATTAAGAAATTCAGAATATAATCAACATGTTGCAAAAGCAGCTTGCATAATAGAAGTGGGTTCAACTGGTAATACTTTAGAAGAAAGCATGGGAGCGATGAAATATTTGGCAAGAATAATTGAGGAAATATAATTTTACTTTTGGAACGGTCCTTTTCGTAAAATATTTTACGTTTTGGTCCGTTCCAAAAGTAAAAATGCAAAATTGAAAAAATGCAAAAAACTCTTGCAACTAATTTTAAAGTATAATAGAATAGTAGCAACAAAATCAAAGGAGGAAATTAATGTCAAATATTAAATTAGATTTTAAAGAATCAAAAATAAAAATGGAAGATATACTTGAACATTCAGGTGTTGTAGAAGAAATAAATCAAGAATTAATAGAGAAATCAGAAGATGAAAGTGAATTTTTAGGTTGGCTTAATTTACCAACAGAATATGATAAAAAGGAATTTGAAAGAATTAAAAAATCTGCAAAAAAGATTAAAGAAGATTCAGATATTTTACTAGTCATAGGAATTGGTGGGTCATATTTAGGAGCTAGAGCTGTTATTGAAGCTTTACATAGCTCGTTTTCACAAATGAAAGATGAAAAACCACATATTATATTTGTGGGAAATAATTTAAGTCCTGACTATGTTAATGATGTTATAGATGTATTACAGGGAAAAGATTTTAGCATAAATGTAATTTCAAAATCTGGAACAACAACTGAGCCAGCAATAGCTTTTAGAATTTTTAGAGAAATTCTAGAAGGAAAATATGGAATTAAAGAAGCAAGAAAAAGAATATACGTTACAACAGATAAGAAAAAAGGAGCATTAAAACAATTAGCAGATTCAGAAGGCTATGAGCAATTTGTAATTCCAGACGATGTAGGAGGAAGATTTTCAGTATTAACAGCAGTAGGGCTTTTGCCAATTGCAGCAAGTGGAGTAAATATAGATAAATTAATGGAAGGCGCGAGAATAGCTGAAGATAAGTACTCAGATAGTTCTTTAGAATATAACCAATGCTATCAATATGCAGTTGCACGAAATTTATTATATGAAAAAGACAAATCAATAGAAATGCTAGTTTCATACAACCCAAGAATGCATTATTTTATAGAATGGTGGAAACAATTATTTGGAGAAAGTGAAGGAAAAGACGAAAAAGGACTATTCCCAGCAGGAGCAGAATTTACAACAGATTTACATTCTCTTGGACAATATATTCAAGAAGGAAGAAAAATATTATTTGAAACAGTTATAGATATAGAAAAATCAAACACAGACATTACCATAAATATGGATGAGGATAATTTAGACAATTTAAACTATTTATATGGAAAAAAACTAAGCTATGTGAACAAAATGGCAATGGAAGGAACAATAAAAGCTCATTCAGAAGGTAATGTACCAAATATAGTAATTCATATAGATAGATTAGATGAAAAAACATTAGGCGAGCTAATATACTTTTTTGAAAAAGCATGTGCTATGTCAGCAGAGTTATTAGAAGTTAATCCATTTAATCAACCAGGTGTTGAAAAATACAAAACAAATATGTTTAAGTTATTAAAAAAGCCAGGATATGAAGAAAAATAAATAATAAACTATTGACTTTTTTACATAATTTGTTGTAAAATAGTCATATCATAAATAAAAACTATATATAAGACACGGTAAATAAACAAGCCTTCCAAGAGAGCTAGTGGCGGTGAGATGCTAGTAAGAAACTATTTATTTATTATCACTTATATGTTGCTTAAACGAAAACAGTTGTTATTAGTTTAAGTCGTAAATCTGCGTTAAAGATATTAAAGAGAAAAGAATAGTATAATCTAAAAAGTTAATTATAAAGATTATATAATATATAAATTCTTTTAAATTAGGTGGTACCGCGGAAAGACTTCGTCCTAAAAGGATGGGGTCTTTTTCCGTTGGGGACGGTCCTTTTCGTAAAATTTTACTTTTTGGTCCGTCCCCATCGTAAAATATTTTACGAAAAGGACCGTCCCCAACGGAAAATACAACTGCCAGCATCACCAAAAATTCAAGGAGGTAATTATGGAAAAAGAAAAGAAAGATTATAGTCAAACACTTAACTTACCAAAAACAGGTTTTCCTATGAGAGGAAATTTACCTGAAAAAGAACCAGGTATATTAGAAAATGTTTTTGAAAATGGTTTGTATGAAAAAGTTCTAAAGAAGAATGAAGGACATCCAAGCTTTGTACTTCACGATGGACCTCCATATGCAAATGGAGAAATACATGCAGGACATGCCCTAAATAAAATTCTAAAAGATACAATAGTTAGATATAAGTCAATGAAAGGCTTTTATTCACCATATGTACCGGGGTATGATACTCATGGTATGCCAACTGAAAAGAAAGCTATTGAAAAATTAGGACTAGATAGAAGTAAAATCCCTGTAACACAATTTAGAGATACTTGCCAAGATTTTACTAGAAAATATAAAGATATTCAAACAGAAGGATTCAAACGTTTAGGAGTTCTAGGAGATTGGGAACATCCATATATTACTTATGACCCTAAAATGGAATCTAGACAAATTGGCGTATTTGGAGATATGTATCAAAAAGGATATATATATAAAGGATTAAAACCTGTTTATTGGTGTACTGACTGCGAAACAGCATTAGCAGAAGCAGAAATAGAATACAAAGATGTTGAATCAACTTCTATATATGTTAAATTTCCAGTAGTAGAAGGAAAATGCGTATTAGAAGATGAAAATACTTATATTGTAATATGGACAACTACCCCTTGGACATTACCTGGAAATATGGCAATTACTGTTGGACCAGATTTTGAATATAGTCTAGTTAAAACATGTGTAGGTAACCTAGTTATAGCAAGCGATTTAGTAGAAAAAGTTATGAAACTTGTTGAAATAGAAGATTACAAAGTTTTAAAAACATTTAAAGGTGAAGATTTAAAAGGAGTACAATGTAGACATCCATTCCTAGAAAGAAATTCAGTAGTAGTTTTAGGAGGAGAAGATGGAGTAAATGTTACTTTAGAAGAAGGTACTGGAGCTGTACACACTGCACCTGGATATGGTAAAGAAGACTATTTACAAAGCCTAAAAGATGGACTAGAAATAAAAGTTGCAGTAAATGACAAAGGTGTTCAAACAGAAGAAGCAGGACCTTTTGCAGGAATGTACTATGCTAAATCAAATAAAGAAATAACAAAATGGCTTGAAGAAAAAGGATACTTATTAAAAGCAGTAAAAATTATGCACTCATATCCACATTGCTGGAGATGTAAAAATCCAATCATATTCAGAGCAACACCACAATGGTTTGCATCAGTTGATGGATTTAGAAACGAAGTTTTAAAAGCTATAAAAACAGTTAAATGGCATCCATCATGGGGCGAAGAAAGAATGACTGAAATGATAAAAGGCAGAAATGATTGGTGCATATCTAGACAACGTACATGGGGTGTTCCACTTCCAATATTCTATTGTAAAGACTGCGGAGAACCTTATGTTACAAAAGAATCTATAAAGAAAATCCAAGATATATTTGGAAAAGAAGGTTCAAATGCATGGTGGGCAAAAGAAGTAGAGAAACTTATGCCAGAAAATGCAAAATGTGCTAAATGTGGATGCACTCATTTCAAAAAAGAAACAGATATAATGGACGTTTGGTTTGATTCAGGCTCAACTCATCAAGGTGTTTTAGTAGAAAGAGGATTAAACTATCCAGCAGATTTATATCTTGAAGGAAATGACCAATATAGAGGCTGGTTCCAATCATCACTACTTACATCAGTTGCAACAAAAGGTATAGCTCCATATAAAGAAGTATTAAGCTGTGGATTTGTTGTGGATGGACAAGGAAGAAAAATGTCTAAGAGTTTAGGCAATGGTGTATCTCCAATAGATGTATGTAAAAAATATGGTGCAGATATACTAAGACTATGGGTACTATCAGCTGATTATTCAATGGATGTAAACTTATCTGATGATATATTAAAAGGAATCTCAGATGTTTATAGAAAAATAAGAAATACAGCAAGATATATATTAGGAAATACAAACGATTATGATCCAGAAAATCCAGTTCCTTATGAAGATTTAATGGAAATAGACAAATGGGCATTAACAAGACTTAACAAATTAATTCGTGATTGCACGAAAGACTATGATGAATATGATTTTGCAAATTGCTATCATGATATAAACCAATTCTGCGTTGTAGATATGAGTAGCTTTTATCTAGATATAATAAAAGACAGATTATATACTTCAAAAGCTGATTCGCTTGAAAGAAGAGCAGCTCAAACAACAATGTATTATATACTAGACGCTTTAGTAAAAATATTAACACCTATGACATCATTTACATCAGAAGAAATTTGGAAAGCTATGAAGCATACCGCAAAAGAAAATGTAGAAAGCCCAATGCTTGCAGATTACCCAACTCCAGTAGACATGTGGGATAACAAAGAATTGTCAGACAAATGGGAAAAAATAATAAAACTAAAAGATGTAGCTTCAAAAGAATTAGAACTTGCAAGAGCAAATAAAACAATTGGAAATTCACTAGATGCAAAAGTTACAATTTATGCAGAAAGTGATGAATACAGCTTCTTAAAAGAAAATGAAGAATTAATAAAATTAGTTTTAATAGTTTCTGGATTAAAAATAGAAGAAAACAAGCGTAAGGAAGAAAAAATGGGTATAAAAGTTGAACATGCTGATGGCGAAAAATGTGAAAGATGCTGGATGTATGATGAACATACAGAAAATGGCTTATGCCCAAGATGTAGAGAAGTTTTAGAAAAATAATCATTATAAGGAATATGATTCAAAATAGGACTGTCACAAATTGAATGAAATTTTACTTTGGGGACGGTCCTTTTCGTAAAATATATTACAAAAATGTAATATTAAATTTGTTGAAAAAAGTCGAATTTTAAAATATAATGAAGAAAATATTGATACGAAGGAGGAAATATTTATGCTAAAATCAAATGTTGCATATAGCACAAATAAAGACAGTTACAAAGCAGGACAAGAGACTGCAAAAAATGCAGTTAAAGATTTGATGCAAACAAAAGTTGCATTTTTATATACATCAGTAGATAATGATGTAGAAAAAGTTTTAGAGGGAGCAAAGGCTGAACTTGGAACAGCTCCTATTATAGGCTGTACATCAAGTGCTGGTATTATAGTACCAGATGGATTTATTTCATCAGAAAATGGATTTGTAGGAATGCTAGCTTTAGGTGATCCAGACACAACAGTGGGTGTTGCAGGATATAAAAAGCAAAAAACAGCTAGAGAAACAGGTAGATTAGTGGCTGAAGAAGCTATGAAAAATGCAGGATTAGACTTTGCACCAGAATACTTCTATATGGTTGCATCACCAGGAGAAGAAGAAGATTATTTAAAAGGTATTGAAGATGTAATTGGTAGAGTACCTTTCTTTGGTGGAAGTGCAGCAGATAATACAGTTGAAGGTAAATGGAGCATATTTACTGGTGATACAGTATTTTCTGATGGTGTAGCAGTAGCATTTTTCTATACAGACAAGAAAATGGCAAATGTTTATACAGGAGCATATCATGAAACAGGCAACGCAGGTATCATTACAAAATTAAAAGGAAAGAGAACAATTGTTGAAATAGATGGTGTTCCAGCCCTTAAAAAATACGCAACTTGGACAGGTAAAAAGTTAAAAGATATTGAAGGTGGAAATTTACTTTTGCAATCAGTTACAGAACCTTTAGGAGTAAAAGATAGACTTGGAGATTTAGTTGCAATTCGTCACCCAATGTCAGCAAATAAAGACTACTCAATAAATGTAGGAAATCATGTTGCTTTAAATACAGCAGTTATTCAAATGCAAGCAAGTGTTGATGAATTAATAAAATCAACAGGAGACACAATGAAAGAACTTAACAAAGAAATGGGAAAAGATGTTGGAGCTTATCTATTAGTACATTGTGGAGGAAGAAGATTAGGAATAGGAGATAGAATTGATGAAGTTGTAAAACAACTTAAGAAAGAAGCTAAAGGTGTACCATTCATTACAATATTTACATTCGGAGAATATGGATTAAAAGACCATGGAGCAAATACTTGTGGAGGTTTAATGCTTTCATTCACAGCATTTAGTAAATGAAGAGAAGGGGAAGACCCAAGTAGGACTAAAAACTTAGAAATAAATTCCAATAAAGAAATAATTGCCTATAAAGAGGAAACAACCTCTATACAAGGTGAGAAAGGAAAGAAAATAGGTATGAAGAATTTAATAGGTTATGAATGGAGAGATGCATCAGAAGGAAAGGTTATTGAAGTAACTAATCCAGCAACTGGAGAACTTATAGATACAGTTCCAAACTGTACACAAGAAGATGTAAATGAAGCTGTAAGAGTAGCTGAAATAGAACAAAAGAAATGGGCGGAAGTTCCACTTCATGAAAGAGCAGACAAAATATACAAATTTATTGATTTAGTAGAAAGAGATAAAGACAAATTAGCAAAATTATTATCAGCAGAAACTGGAAAACCAATAAAAGAAGCTATCGCAGAAATAGCAAATGTAAGAATTGGTGCTACTGCATTTGTTGAAAGAGCAAAACATTTATATAATGAATCAATACCAGCAGGACAAGAAGCAGGCCAAGAAAAAACAATGCAAATAACTGTTAGACAACCAATAGGTGTAGTTGCAGCAATATTGCCATTCAACTTCCCAAGTGACTTATTCTGTCAAAAAGTACCACCTGCACTACTTATGGGAAATAGTATAATAGTAAAACCATCAAACTATAATCCACTTACACTTACAGAATATGTAAAATTAATGATTGAAGCAGGTGTACCAGCAGGTACAATACAATTACTTACAGGAGATGGACCAACAGTAGGGCAAGAACTAGCAGGACATCCAGGAGTTCATTTAGTTTCACTAACAGGAAGTACAGGAGCCGGAATTCAAACAATGGGAACATGTTCTAAAAACCTAACACATGTAATGCTTGAATTAGGTGGAAATGACGCATTCATATTCTTAGAAGATGGAGATATGGATTTAGCAGTTAAGGAAACTATCTGGGGAAGATTATATAATGGTGGACAAGTGTGTTGTGCATCAAAGAGATTCTTAATACATAATTCTAGAAAACAAGAATTTATAGATAGAATGAAAGAAGTTATATCTAACTTAAAAGTTGGAGACCCATCAAAAATGGATACAGATATGGGACCACTTATAAATGTTCCTGCAGCAGAAAGAGTAGAACAATTTGTAAATAAAACAATTGAACAAGGAGCTACTTTAGTATGTGGAGGTAAGAGAGAAGGAGCATACTACTATCCAACAATATTAGATAATGTTACAAAAGACATGGACGTAGCAAAAGATATGGAAATCTTTGGACCAGTAATCCCAGTTATAGGATTTGACACTGAAGAAGAAGCAATTGAAATTGCTAACCAATCTTCTTATGGCCTATGTGGATGTGTAGTAACAAAAGACTATTCAAGAGGAGTAAAAATAGCAAATAAACTTGAATGTGGTGGAGCAGTAGTAAATGGAGCAAGCTTCTATCGTTCATTCGAAATGCCATTTGGTGGATGGAAACATAGTGGTATAGGAAATGAGGGTGTTCTTACAACTCTTCAAGAAATGAGCAGAATGAAAACAATAGTATTGAAAAATATATTGTAGAAACTATTGACAATATAAGGTAAAAAAGTATAATAATTATAGCAATTAAATTTTAAGTGTTTCATCAGTATACTAAAAAAGCTAGGAGTTGTGATCCTAGCTTTTTTCACTTAATCTTTTCCATTAGACACAATTATGTATATAAAGATTAATATTAGCATTTCTTTTAAGTATTGCATCTTTTGTATACCTCCTTTCTACCATGAAAGGCATATTCATACTACCATATATTTCCACAAAAGCCTATAGGTTTACATAAAAAATACATAATTTTAAAATGAGCTGTTGCAAAAATTACTTCGATATGGTATAAATATCAGTGAAAATGAAAAAATACAAAATGGAGGAAGTTTTATGATAAGAAAGATAAAAGAAGATGAATTTGAAAAAGAGGTTTTAAAAAATACAAAACCAGTAATTGTAGACTTTTTTGCAACATGGTGTGGACCATGTCAAATGTTAATGCCAGTTTTAAAGGAAATAGCAGAAGAAAGACAAGATATAGATATAATAGAAATAGATGTTGATGAATCAAGGAACTTAGCTTATCAATATGAAATAGAAGCTGTACCAACAATGATTATATTTAGAAACGGAACTGCTATAGATAGAATTGGCGGATTTTATCCAAAAGCAGAATTAGAGGAAGTATTAAAAAGGTATATATAATTTAATATAAAACAAAGAAAGGTAAACAAAATGAAAGGTTATGAATTAAATCCGGACAAAGAATATGTGCAAAAAATATTAGAGGGTATATATAGAAAAGATGGACACTGCCCATGTAGACTTAATGTAGATGATACAACATTATGCCCTTGTGATGAATTTGTAGAAAAACAAATATGCAAGTGTAATTTATTTGTAAAAAAGCAAAGTGAAGAAGTATATAAAAATAGTAGCATTTCTAAAAAATAATTTGATAAATAATATCATAAAAAATGTGAAGAATAAAGATGTTAAATTGTCAAAAGGAGAAAAAAACAAATAAAATATGAAGGACGTAAATATAGCAGAAAATATCAAATATATTGGTGTAGATGATAAAGAATTAGATTTATTTGAGAACCAATATATTTTAAAAAATGGTATGGCATATAATTCATACTTAATTTTAGATGATAAAATTGCCATAATGGATACTGTTGACAAAAGAAAAACTGATGAATGGCTTAGCAATTTAGAAAAAGAATTAGATGGCAGAAAGCCAGATTATTTAGTAATATCTCATTTAGAACCAGACCATTCAGGTAGTATAGGAAAACTATTTAATAAATATCCAAATATTAAGATAATTTCAAATGAAAAAGTATTTTCAATGCTACCACAATTTGTAGACTTTGGCAAAATATGCGAAGAAGTAGATGGTACAAAGCAATTAGATATTCAAAATTGGTTAGATGATAAAAAGATAGTGGTAAAAGAAACAGACACAATAAATTTAGGAAAGCATATTCTACAATTTTTTATGGCACCTATGGTCCATTGGCCAGAGGTTATGCTAACATATGAGCAAACAGAAAAAATATTATTTTCAGCAGATGCTTTTGGAAAATTTGGAACATTAGACACAGATGAACCATGGGTAGATGAATCTAGAAGATATTTTATAAATATAGTTGGAAAATACGGAATGCAAGTGCAAAATGTACTAAAAAAAGCCTCTTCTTTAGATATTAAAATGATTTGTCCATTACATGGACCAATCTTAAAGAAAAATTTAGATTATTATATTAATTTATATGATAAATGGAGCAAATATGAACCAGAAGAAGAAGGAATACTAGTTGTTTGCGGTTCATTACATGGTAACACATACGAAGTATCTAAAAAATTTGCAGAAGATTTAAAAGAAAAAGAAAATAACGTAAAATTAATAGATATCTCTAGAGCTCAAATTGCAGATGTAGTGGCAGAGGCTTTTAAATATTCTAAAATGTGTATAGCTTGTGTAACATACAATATGAATATTTTTCCAGCAATGAATTCTTTTCTACATTTACTAAGAGAAAAAAATTATCAAAATAGAAAAATAGGAATTATAGAAAATGGTTCATGGGCTCCAAATGCAGGCAAAGTAATAAAGGACATGCTATCTACAATGAAAAACATAGAAATAGTAGAACCAATAGTTACAATAAAAACAAAATTAAATAAAGAATCAGAAGAAAAAATGAAAGAATTAGAAGATGCTATTAGTAAATAGAAAACTGTTTACAAAAAGTTCCAAACATGATAGAATGAGCATGTAAAATAAAATCTTGATTAAAATTGTAAATATAGAAATATATTTTATAAAAAATTAAGAAGATTTTACAAAAATAATTATAGGAGGTAAAAATTATGGCAAAATATGAATGTATGGCATGTGGATATATTTATGATGAAGAAAAAGAAGGAGTTAAGTTTGAAGATTTACCAGACGATTGGACATGCCCATTATGTGGAGTTGGCAAAGATATGTTCAAAAAAGTAGAAGAATAATATGACAAAAAATTCTAAAAATTTTGTAAGTAATTTATTACTAAAAGCAAATAATAAAGAAGGAGAAAGTGCAAGATGGCAAGAGAAATGGTTTTAAAAAAATGCAGAAGTTGCGGAGCTATGGTAAAAGTTATTCAAGACTGCCATAGTGACGAATGTGGAATAAGATGTTGCGGAGAGCAAATGAATGTGGTAGTACCAAATACAGCAGATGCAGCAGCAGAAAAACATGTGCCAGAGTACACAGTTGAAGGAGATAAAATACTTGTAAAAGTGAATCATGTAATGGAAGAAGACCATTTCATTGAATGGATAAGTATGGTATCTGATAATCAAGAATGTACAAAATATTTTAAACCAGGAGATGTGGCTGATGCAAAATTCCACTACATTCCAGGTTCAACATTATATGCATATTGTAATAAACATTCTTTATGGAAAAAAGAAGTTGAATAAAAATAAGATAAAAAGCTCATATTTAATATAGAGCTTTTCATTTTTCTATTAAAATATAATTTTTAAGAAAGGATTTTATTATGAAAAAATCAAAAGTATATTTTTGCAAAGAAATAACACCTGAAAATGTAGTAAAAATGTATAAAGTGTTAGGGAGAGAATTACCAGGAAAAGTAGCTGTTAAATTGCATTCTGGTGAAGAAGGAAATCAAAATTATTTAAGACCAGAATTTGTAAAACCAATGGTGGAATATGTTAACGGTACAGTAGTAGAGTGCAATACTGCTTATGAAGGTGCAAGAAATACAAGTGAAAAACATAAAAAATTGTTAGAAGAACATAATTGGAACAAATATTTTAATGTAGATTTAATGGATGAAGAAGGACCGGACAAAGTTTTACCAGTAGAAAATGGAAAAGTTTTGAAGGAAAACTTTGTGGGAAAAGACATAGAAAAGTATGATTCTATGCTAGTTCTTTCACACTTTAAAGGTCATCCAATGGGTGGATATGGTGGAGCTTTGAAGCAATTGTCAATAGGTTGTGCATCATCAGAAGGAAAAGCATGGATTCATTCAGCAGGACAAAGTAAAGACCAATATTCAATATGGAATAACCTACCTGAACAAAATAAGTTCTTAGAGTCAATGGCAGATGCAGCAGGGACAGTAGTTAAATATTTTGGAGATAAAATAGCTTTTATTAACATAATGGCAAATATGTCAGTTGATTGTGATTGTTGTGCAGTTGCAGAAGACCCATGCATGAAAGATATAGGAATATTAGCATCTACTGACCCAATCGCAATAGACCAAGCATGTATAGATTTAGTAAAAAATTCTGATGACCCAGGAAAAGAACATTTCTTAGAAAGAGTAAATTCAAGAAATGGAACACATACAATAGATGCGGCAGCAGAATTAGGATTTGGAACAAAAGAATATGAATTAATAAATGTTGAGTAGAGAAATGTATGTGCCACATAAAATTGTGGGAGCATTATAATATACTTAAAAAGTGTACCAGCCTTAAAGTAGAGCTCGTACACTTTTTCTAATTATTTTCAAGATTTATAAATAATTATAAATGAAGGATAAATCTAAAAAATACTTGACAAAGAGGCAAAAATGTTATAAAATACGAACAAAAGTTCTGCTAAGATTAAAGAAGAGCACTTTGCTGATGTCGGGAGAGTGTTAAAAGCCGGAAATCATAAAAAGAATTGGTGGTGAAAAAAATGAATAACATAGAAAATTTAAAAGATTTAATTATATACCAAAGTCAAAATAACGAGAATATATCTGTTGAAGTATTGTATAATGATGAAGACTTTTGATTAACACAAAAGTCAATGGCTGAATTATTTGACATTGAAGTTAATACAATCAATTATCATTTAAAAGAAATTTTTAAAACAAATGAATTAGAAGAACAATCAGTTATTCGAAAAATTCGAATAACTGCAAATGATGGAAAGAAATATAATACAAACTTCTATAGTTTAGATGCAATTTGTATTTATACTAATATTTAATTTTAATGATGAAAGAACAGATTATTTATATAGAGAAATGAAAGAAATCAGTGATAACGAAACCCTAATAGGATTATCCAAAGAAGAAGTTGTTAATATATTAGGTAAGCCAATAGACCAATACGATAGTAACAAAGATAAAGAAGTATACTGCTATGATGCAGGAAACTTGGATAAAGGAATATTCTGGGGAAATAAAGCCCTAATATTTGATTGCACTTATGGTTGTGAACTTAGAGTAGTTTTTAATGAAAACGATATGGTAGAATATACATCCCTGCATTTAATTGCTTAAAATATTTATATATCATAAAAAGTTTATAGAATCAAAAATAATTAATTTTATATGTTTGTCGCACTTTTGTCGTATGTTTGTCGCACCTTTGTTGTATGTTTGTCGCAAAAATAAAAAAATTATTAATATAATATTTAGGGGTAAAAATTGATAAAAACACTACACAAAAGCCAAAAAATGTGTTACAATAAATAATGGAAAAAATAAAAAAGGAGGAATTAGTCATGTCAGGACACAGTAAATGGCACAATGTTGAAAATTCTTTCCTTACAGCCTCAACGGTTTCAAAAAACGAATAAATGCTTTTGGCACAATTTGGGCACAATTCGTTAAACAAAGAACCATAAAGAACAATAATTAAAATGATTAATATAGAAAAAAAGTAAACCATAATCTTTATAATATTTATAAAAAGATTATGGTTTAAATTTTTTTTAAATATCAACAAAACTATACAAATATAAATTGTATATTGTTAAAGTTTAAAATTTAGAAGAGTATAATTGTTGTTTAAAACAAAAATATATTTTAAAAGTTTAATATCAATGAATTAAAACTAAATAAAAGTTTATAATAAATGATATAATTTATAAAAAAATTAAACTAATTGTCGGAAAAAAATTGACTTTATCCTACAATTAGTTTAAAATATTATTGGGGGGAAATAATTATGATTT
>CALXWM010000016.1 GCA_944392425.1 uncultured Clostridia bacterium | reverse complement strand
AGACAAAAGTAAAAATATAGAAAGATAATAAGTTTAATTAGATAATAGAAAATATGTTATAATTATAAGCAATGTAACATTTTATAACTCCATTAAATCAGTGACTATATACAAATTTATTATGGATAATTAACACAAAAGAACAAGTTTGTTCTTCTTCGCTTTTAAAGCCAGGCTTTTTTATTGGTTTTATATATTTTATATTGGTCTTGTATTTTATAAAAAATATGATATACTTTAATAAATTGATTGATATTTGTATCAATCGTCAAGAAAGCCAAAAAAGTTGTAGATAACTACTTCGTTGGCACCAATAAATAAAACACAGTTCTCAATTAAATTGGAACTGTGTTTTATTTATGTTATATTTTTAATTTATAATATCCCTTATTTTATAAATTGTATTTATTATTTCTTCAAATTTTATATTTTCAGTATATCTGTGTTTTTTAGAATAATTTTCCCATAACTCTTTTATAAAGCTACTTTCTTTTATCTTAGAAAGCGTATTCTCTATTTCTTTTAGATTTGTATTTCGCTTTTCAAATGTTTTTGTTATTGCTTGTTTTAAGTTTTCCTTTGAAAATTCTTTATATGTAACCAAATAATATAAGTCGTAATAATCTTTCATTCTACTGTTAAGAATTCCTCTTGATACCACAGTTTGAAACTTTTCTGCAATAATACTTTCTATGTTATAGGTCATGATTTGTAATTTTCTATCTTCAAATAGCATTTTATAATTATATTCTATTTCCTTTGGTGTGATTGTATCGCCTGTTGCTATATCAATACTTAAATTTACTTTTAAATTGTCAAATGTTGCTATAATATTATATTTAAGCCCACCGTAGTTATCCTCTTCTCTTATCGGAGTGGAATTCATTATTTGAAATTTTACATTATCTCCAACATTTATATCTAATATTTCTTTTAGAATCTTATACAATTCTGTGTCTGTCAAATTAATACCTTTCACACTTGTATCCATATCCATAGTTGTTCTTGTACTAATTCCCATTATTGAAGATAATAAAAGCCCTCCCTTTAGTATAAAATTATTTTTATATTGTGAAACTGATAGTCTTTCTAAAATCCTTTCAAACATATAATTTTGTAATACCTCATTTGGTGTAATATTATATTTAATTGCCAAATTTTTTGATTTGTCCATTAAGCTTTGTGCATTTTTTATCATATAATTGCCTCCATATAGTTCTTTACTTTTTCATATATTTTCATTTTTTTTGCGTATTCAAACATTTTATTAGCATTAAAGTCTTTGCTTTTAATACACCTTCTTATAGCTTTGTTGGCTGTTTCTAAATCAAGATTTGTTTTATTATTTATAATGTCACAAACTGTTCTTTCTAAATTATAAGCATTTACAGGATTACCAAATGGTGTAAATACTTTTATTTTTCCTAAGTTTAATATATTTTGATTTACTCTATATAAGTTAATTTGTTCTTTATATAATGCTAAATTTGTATTTCTTTTTGTTGTAACATCCATTTTAGATGGTGTTCTTTCGGTCATATTTTGAAAATATAAAGCTGTGTTGTAAGAATACACTATATTTTTATGCTTTAATTGAAATAAATAATATTCATCATATACAAATTTGTCAGTAGAATAAACTCCATAATCTATTCTTTTTATATATCCATTGTCTGTCATCTTTTTTAGCATAGTTCTTGATATTCCTTTGCTTTCAGCGTCTTTGGCAGTTATTACCCCATTGTTTTTATTTATAATATTAATAAATTTTTCATACATAACATAATTCTCCTTTACACTTTTACCACATTTTATCATTTTGTGGTAAAAGTGTAAATATATTTTTTGTAATTTTTCAAAAATTATACGCATATTTTATTGTTGATATAAAGTCATTAGTGCACCAATAAATAAAACACAGTTCTCAATTAAATTGGAACTGTGTTTTATTTATATTATTTTTTATATTTATTTCTTTTCTTCCAAAAACCTTTTTAACAAGAATGTTAAGAAATATGGGAAAGTATAAAATTTTCCGTTAAACCCTATATTCTTATTGCATAATTTTATTCCATACTTAATATCTTTATACAAATTATTATTTATTAAATTATTAAGTGAAATTGTTGCATTGTCATTTGCCTTTACTTCTACTGGAATTAATGATTGTTTATCTCTTATCATAAAATCCATCTCAATTTTCTTGCTATCATCTTTATAAAAGTACAATTGGTATCCTGCTTTTACCAACATATCTCCTACAATATTTTCATATAGAGCCCCTTTATAAGTGTTCATATTTTCATTATTTCTTAAATCTTCTTGAGTCTCTTCGTCTAATGAGCCAATTAAAAGTCCCGTATCCGAAAAATACAATCTGTAATTGTCCGGGTTATAGTTTCCTTTTAAAGGAAGACTTGCTTGTTCCATTGCATAAGAAACATTTACTATTCCAGCATTTTCTAGCCATTCAACAACTCCAACATATTCTCTACTTCTAGCCCCATTTGCTATTTTAGATATTTGGAATTTTTTATTTTCATTTCCTAGAAAAACTGGTATTTTTCTATAACAATTCAATATTTTTGTTTTATCTAGTCCACCTGCATATTTTGTTATATCTTCTTCATAGTCAAGTAAAATTTGTTGTTGCATTTTTAATATCCCACTAAAATTTTTATTTTCCACAAATCTACTTACTATTGCTGGCATTCCTCCTACTATCATATAATCTTTAAAATTTGACATCATTACTTCATATTGAGTATTGCTTAGAGGTTTTAATTCTGACATATTTCTATATAGGTCATTTATTTGCTCTGTTTTATATCCCTTAGCCCATAGGAACTCTTCAAAATCTAAAGACCTCATAATATAATCCTCTTTATTTCCAACACTATTAGATTCAATTTCTTTATAATTAATTCCCATTAATGAACCAGAGCAGATTACATCATATCTTCCATCTTCTTTAAAAGCTTTTAGTGAAGTAGCCGTGCTTACACATTCTTGCATTTCATCAAAGAAGATTAATGTATTATTTTCATTCAATTCAATTTCTGGCAATTTTAAAGTTATATTTTTAATTATATTATCTACTTCAAACCCATCTTCAAAAATTGTTTTGAATTGTGGTTGTAGTGCAAAGTTTATTTCTATATATGTTTTATAATTATTTTTTCCAAAATTTCTAATTGCATTTGTTTTTCCTATTTGTCTAGCCCCTTTTATTATTAGTGGTAATTTATGTTCGTCTTTTTTCCATTCAATAAGATATTTATCTATTTTTCTTTTAAGTCTCTCCATTTTTTACCTCCTAATAATAATTTATCACATTTTTAGAAAGATTTCAAGATAGTTTTATCACATTTTCAGAAATATTTTAATGCTATTTTATCACATTTTTAGAAAGCACGCATTTTTATCATATCTTTGCTGGTTGTTTTTTAATCAAGATTAGCCATTACCTGTGTTTTATTTATGTTATATTTTTAAATTTTTTAATACATAGTTGCAAAAGTTTTCTCATGATTGTATAATATTTTTATCGTGAGGTGATTAATTTGAGTAAAGATATGCTTAAGTTTAAATGTAAAAGTTGTGGCTATATAGAATACATACCTAAAAAAGTTGTGGATTCGCTAGACTCGTTATTAGGTAGACCAAATTTTCCACCTACATTTAGTTGTGAAAATTGTCATTCTGGTAGTATGTATCCTATTAATTATAAAAGTCCTAAAGGTATTGTTTATAAATATGATGACTAATTCATTTCTACTTTTCCAACTATATCTTCTATATTCTCCACATTGCACTTTTTCATATATTCTTCAATGCCTTCTATTACCTTAATGCTTGTATATGGGTCTGCAAAGTTTCCTGCACCTATTGATACTACCTTTGCTCCTGCAAGCATTAATTCTATTGCATCTTCTCCTGTCATTATTCCGCCAAGTCCCATTATTGGGATTTTTACAGCTTGTGAAACTTGGTATACCATTCTTACAGCAACCGGTTTTATGGCTGGTCCTGAAAGTCCCCCTGTGTTATTTGCTAAAACAGGCTTTCTTTTATATATGTCTATTTTCATTGCTAATAGTGTATTTATTAGTGATACTGCATCTGCTCCTCCGTCTTCAGCACCTTTTGCAATACTTGCTATATCTGATACATTTGGAGTTAGTTTTACAATTAATGGTTTATCTAATACTTTTTTTACTTCTTTTGTTACGGTTTTTACTCCCTCATAAGAGCTTCCAAAAGCCATACATCCTGCTTTTACATTTGGGCAAGATAAGTTAAGTTCTACTCCATCTATGTCTAATGTATTTAATATTTTACATAGTTCTACATATTCATCTATTGTACTACCACAAGCATTTACAATAATTTTTGTATCGAATTTTCTTAAAAACGGTAAATCATTTTGAGCAAAATATTCTACTCCTGGATTTTGAAGACCTATACTATTAAGCATTCCACTAGCAGTTTCACATACTCTTGGTGGTTTATTTCCACTTTTAGGTTTTAGTGAAGTTCCTTTTGTAATAACTGCTCCTAATTTTCCTAAATCAAAGAAATTGCTATATTCTCTACCATAGCCAAATGTTCCAGATGCTACTGTTACTGGATTTTTCATTTCTATCCCAGCAAAATTTATTTTTGTATTCATTGACACTCTCTCCTTTTTCTATTTAAGTTTTTTATTGGATTGACTTATAAACCGCTTTTAGTTTTGTACTATTTTGTTTTTTGAATTTCTTATTCATACTCCTTAAATTTCTACATCTTTTGCGTTAAATACTGGACGTCCTTTGCACACATGAAAATATTCTGGATTGTCTTTGGGACTGCTTGCTTTTTTTACTGCACATCCTAGACATACGCCTAAGCCACATCCCATTTTTTCTTCTAATGATATTTGACAATTAATATTGTTTTCTATTGCATACTTTTGAACTGCTTTTAGCATAGGAAGTGGTCCACATGCGCATATGCAAGTACTATATTTAAATTTTTGTTCATCTTCTGCTTGTGTTTCTTTTGCGTTAGTTTCTTCTGTTGCAGTATTTTCTTTTTCCATATCTTTCTTTAAGTAATCTATCGCAAATCCTTTTTCAGCATAAGAGCCATCATCTGTTGTTATAACTAGCTTATCTGATATTTCTTTAAACTCTTTTTCAAGCATTACTAAATCTTTATTTCTAAATCCTAAATAGGTATTTACTTTTTTGCCTTGTGCTTTTGCTTCTTTTGCTAATTCATATAGTGGAAATATGCCTATTCCACCCCCTATTATTGCTATATTATTATATTTTTCAAATTTGAAAGTACCATTACCTAATGGTCCTAAAATATCTATTTTATCTCCTATCTGCTTTTTCGATAAAAGATTGGTTCCATTACCTTTAATTTGGAAAATAAACTCTAAAATTTCCGCTTCTTTATTAATATTGTATATACTTATTGGCCTTCTTAAAAACGGCTCTGTCTGGTCATTTACTCTTATTTCAATAAAATTTCCTGGTTTTGCAGTCTTTACTATTTCATTAGCTTCTACGCTAAACTTAAATACGTCTTTTATTATTTCTTCTTTTTTTATTAATTTTGCAAATGTTTGTATTGGCATGTTAAGCCTCCTTTCATCAATTATCTGTTTTTTTCAGTTCATCAATTATCTGTTCTTTTCAGTTTGGGATAGTCCTAAATCGAAAATTATTATTTTATTTTACAATTTAAAAATCCCCGTTCTAATTTTTTCATTTAAGGTTCGTCCATAAAGTAAAATTTTTATTTTTGCTCTATTCCAATTTTAAGTTCTTCTTTCATTCTTAAGGCTTCTGCTCTTGTAGCTTTTTCGAATTCTTCTTCGGTAAATTTATCTTTCCACAAATCTGATTTATATGCACACATTAATCCTCTTGAGCTGTTTACTATTCCGCCTATTCCATTGCTATCAAATGCTTTTGCTATATCATTTGCTTTTCCACCTTGTGCACCATAGCCTGGTATTAAGAAAAATGTATGCGGAGCTACTTTTCTAAGGCTTTCTAACTGTTCTGGGTACGTTGCACCAACTACTCCTCCTACGCTACTATAACCATACTCACCTCTCAAATCTTCTCCCCAGTTTTCCACAAGTTTTGCAACTTTTGTGTATAACTCTTCTCCATCTTTCATTTTTACATCTTGTATATCTCCTGATGATGGATTTGATGTTTTTATTAATATAAATATTCCTTTATTGTATTTTTTACAATCTTCTATAAATGGTTTTATACTGTCTATTCCCATATATGGATTTAATGTTACAAATTCCACATCAAATATACTTTCTTCTTTATTTGCTATTTTTGTTTTTCCTAAAAATGCATTTGAATATCCTTCTGCTGTTGAACCTATGTCTCCTCTTTTTATATCTGCAATCACTATCATTCCTTTTTGCTTTGCATATTCGCATGTTTCTTTAAAAGCTTTCATTCCTTCTATTCCAAACATTTCATAAAATGCTATTTGTGGCTTTACTGCTGGAATTATATCATAAGTTGCATCTATTAATCTTTTATTAAATTCTATAATTGCTTTTGATGCTCCTTCCAGTGTTGGAGCATATTTTTGCGTTATGCATTTTGGTATCATTTCATATCTAGGGTCTAATCCAGTTACTGTTGGATTGTCTTTTTCTTTAATTTTGTCTATTAGATTATCTATTGCATTTTTCATTTTTATAATTCTTCCTTCCATTCTTTTTCTTTAAATCCTATATGAATTTTTTTACCTATTAATATTGGTCTTTTTATTAACATTCCATCTGATGCTAGTAATTTTATTTTTTCCTTATCTTCCATAGTTGTTAGTTTTTCTTTTAATTTCAATTCTCTATATTTTAATCCGCTTGTATTAAAAAATTTGTTTATAATAATTTCACTTTCTTTTATCCATTTTTTTAATTCTTCTTCTGTTGGAGTTTCTGATACAATATTTCTATCTTGAAAATCCAACTTATTATTCTCTAACCATTGCTTTGCCTTTTTGCAAGTAGAGCATTGGGGATATTCTATAAATAATAGTTTCATTTAATCTTCTCCTTTCTTTAGCCTTCGTAAACAATTCTTCCACCAACTATTGTATATTTTACTTTTCCTTTTAATTCTTTTCCTATAAATGGACTGTTTTTGGCTTTTGAAACTATCATATCTTCAGTATATACATATTTTTTATTAGGGTCAAATATTGTTAAATCTGCTACTTTTCCCTCTTCTATTATTCCTTTATCTAGTTTTAATAATTTTGCTGGATTATATGATGTTAACCTTACTAAATCTAAATATGTAAGTTCGTTTGTGTCTATTAAATTCATTATTTCTGCTGGAAGAGCTGTTTCAAAACCTATTATCCCATTTGGAGCTTTTGCTAAGCCTTGTTCTTTTTCTTCTTTGCTATGTGGAGCGTGGTCTGTGATAATACAATCAATAGTTCCATCTTTTAGGCCTTCTATTATTGCTTTTCTATCTTTTTCTTCTCTTAATGGAGGATTCATTTTTGCATTTGCACCAGATTTTAATACTTCTTCTACTGTAAAAGTAAAATAATGTGGGCAAGTTTCGCAGGTTATTTTTACTCCTCTTCTTTTGGCGTCTCTTATCATGTTTTCAGTTGTTTTTGTACTAATATGGCATATATGTGCTCTTACATTGTTTGTTTCAGATATTACAATTTCTCTTGCTGCCATAATTTCTTCTGCTTCTGGTAAAACACCTTCTACTCCTAGTTTTTCTGCTATTTTTCCTGCATTTATAGCTCCTTTTGAAACTGACTTTTCTTCACAATGTGATGATACAAATGTTCCTAGTTTGTCCGCTTCTATTATTGCCTCTCTCATCATTTTACTGTTTACTACTGGCATTCCATCATCTGAAAAAGCTATTGCTCCCGCTTCTTTTAATTCTTTAAAGTTTACTAATTCTTCTCCTTTTTCTCCTTTGCTCACTGATGCATATGGTAAAACATTGCACAAGTTTGCTTTTTTACCCTTTTCTATAATTTCTTTTAATACTTCTACATTATCTGGAGTTGGTTTTGTGTTAGGCATTGGACAAATTGTGGTAAACCCTCCTGCTACTGCACTTTTTGAACCAGTTTCTATTGTTTCTTTATATTCATATCCTGGCTCTCTTAGGTGACAATGCATATCTATCATTCCAGGGATAATATATAACCCCGTGCAATCAATCTCTTTATCTGCCTTCTCATTTAATTCTTTTGCAATTTTTTCTATTTTTTCATCTTTAATTAAAATATCGTAGATATCATCTAAATTGTTTTTGTAATCTACAACATGCCCATTTTTTAATAATGTTTTCATCTTATTCTCCTTTCTTTTTTTAGTTTTTTCATTTTTTTCAATTTACTTGCTCTTCACAGTATTTGCATCTGTAAATGCCTTTTTTCTCATCTGTTAATTCACATATATGTATTAAATCTTTTTCGACTGAAGTAATACATCTTGGATTTTTGCATTTTATTATATTAATCAATTCTTTTGGAAGTTTTGGATGGTATTTTTCTACTATTTTGCCATCTATAATTTTATTTACTGTTATATTAGGATCAATGTAGCCTAATATATCTAAATTAATATCTGTATGTTCATCTATTTTTATAATATCTTTTTTACCACTTTTTTTGCTTCGTGCATTTTTTATTATTGCTACTTGTGTATCTAGCTCTCCTAAATTTAAATATTTATATATTTCTAAACTTTTACCAGCTTGTATGTGGTCTATTACATAGCCATTTTTTATACTATCTATATTCATATTTTTTAATAACTTTAAACTTAAATTAAACAATTTATCTGTTTAACTTAATTTTTTAAAAGTTCCTTTCTTTAATATTGGTATATTATTTTGCAATATTTATATATTGGCTTTGCTACTTGTGCGAAATTATTCAATTTCTAATAATCTCAAAATTAATGCCATTCTAATATATTTTCCATACTTAGCTTGTTTGAAATAACATGCTCTCTTATCATCATCTACATCTACTGCTATTTCATTTACTCTTGGTAATGGATGCATTATACACAAATCTTCTTTTCCTTTTTCTAATTTTTCCTTATTCAAAATATAGTAATCCTTAAGTCTTACATAATCATCTTCATTGAAGAATCTTTCTTTTTGAACTCTTGTCATGTATAAAATATCTAAATCTGATAAATATTCTTCTATATCATTTGTTTCTATAAATTCTATATTATTTTTCTTTAAAACGTTTTCTTTTATATATTCCGGTGTTTTTAATTCTTTTGGTGAAATTAATACAAATTTTATTTTTTTATACCTAGACATAGCTGTTATTAATGAATGCACTGTCCTTCCAAATTTTAAATCTCCACATACCCCAATTGTTAAATTGTCTAATCTTCCTTTTTCACATTTAATTGTTAGCAAATCTGTTAAAGTCTGTGTTGGATGGCTATGACCTCCATCTCCTGCATTTATTATTGGAACTTCTGATTTTGACGCTGCTACCATTGCAGCTCCCTCTTTTGGATGCCTAAGTGCTATTATATCTGCATACCCACCCACAACTCTAATAGTATCTGATAAACTTTCTCCTTTTGATGCAGAACTAGAATTAGCAGAAGAAAAACCAAGCACATTCCCTCCTAATTCTAGCATTGCTGCTTCGAAACTTAGTCTGGTTCTTGTGCTTGGCTCATAAAACAATGTGGCAAGTTTTTTTGTATCACATTTTTTTAAATATTTATCTTTATTGTTCATAATGTCTTTTGCAATAAGTATAAGTTCATCAATTTCTTGTGTAGATAAATCCTTTATGTCTATTAAATGCTTCACTCCATACCTCCTTTTATTTAAAATTTCGTGCTTTTTTAGGTAAGCTTTATTAACTTTTTCAAACTAACTATACTATATATGATTAAATATTAAAAGTCAATTATTTCTTGACTTATTCTTTTTAATATAATAAGATGATTTTAGAAAGGAGATTTTGTTATGTCTGATTTAGCCAATTATTTATTTGAAACAAATGCTATAAGGTTTTGTGATGAAAACAAGCCATTTTGGTATACTTCTGGTAAAATAGGGCCATATTTTATTAATACCCATTTTGTATATGGTAGTGAAAATGAGGCGAGTGATTTTTTATCTTACATTGATGAATGTTTAGCTGATAAAATGTCTTTACCTGAAAAGATTTTCAAGAAAATTTTAGCACAGTATAATCAAAATGAAATTTATCACAATGTTATTAATCATATGAAAGAAGTAATTGAAAAGAACATTGATTTATCCACTGTTGATTATATCTCTGGCGGTGAAAGAAGAGATTGGTTTTTTTCTAACATTATTAGTTATCTTTTACATAAGCCTCATTTAACAATTTATAAAGATTTATCCATTGTTTGTAGCGATAGTGAATTTACGTCTACTAAACCAATAAGTGATTTAGACGGAAAGAATGTTTTACATATTGCTGATTTGGTTACAGTTGCTTCAAGCTATATTAGAGCTTGGATTCCTGCTATAAAAGCTATTAATGGTAATATGAAATATTCTTGTGTAGTTGTTGACAGAATGCAAGGTGGAAAAGAAAAAATTGAAGCAGAAGGTGTAAAGTTTTATTCTTTGATTAATGTTGATGATTCTTTATTTGAAATGGCTTATAAAAAGGGAATTATTAATGAAAATCAACTAGAAATGCTAAAAGGATTTTTCAAAAATCCTGATGAAACTATGAAACAATTTTTAATTAATCATCCAGAATTTTTAGAAAATGCTTTAAATTCTGATGAAAAGACAAGGAAAAGAGCTAAATTATTAGTGGATGGTAATTTGTACGGATTGAATTAATAATCATATTTTTAAAATCTTTAATAATGCAATAATAGAAGCCCTCCAATACTGTTTAGTAATTGTTAGATTATAATAGTTAAAAGCTTTTTATAGTTTTAGTTTTTTATAAATTTAGGCGGAGCGAAACGTAAAATTTTGCAAAAAGGACCGTCCCCAATGTAAAATTATTTTTTACGAAAAGGACCGTCCCCAATGTAAAATTTATTCACTTACTCCTACTCCAACCCAATCAAATGAATTTGCTACGTCTGCTACAACTTTTGCTAATTCTTTTTCATCACTTAAGGTAAAGCTGTATCCATCTACTGTTGCCATGACGTTTCCATTTAAAATGTAGTACATATATTCAACTTGAGCAGGGTCTGTATTGTATGTAGCTTTGATTTTTAAAACATCATATCCTTTTTCTGTTTTAGATATTTCTTGTTCATATTCTGGTTTGTCTTCTGCACTATTTATATATTCTGTCATATAATCTGCAACTTCTTGTATTGAACTATATTCGCTTGTGTCTACTTCATAATAGTTTACATTTAACATTGCAGGATATGTTGAATAGTCTATTTCATTTGCGTCAATTTCGTTTGTATTTGATAAAGGCATATTGCTTATGTATTTATAATAATTCCATCCACCTGCATAGTAGTTTGAATATTCTATCCATGTAGCATTCATTTCAAAACTTACTGTTCCATCATTATATACTATTGTTGCATTTTTTTTGTTATATCCATATATGACAATGGCTATAACAGCTATTATTGCAATAACTGCAATTACTATAGCTATAATATTAGATTTTGACATTTTTTTCTTAGGAGTTATTTCTTTATTTTCATTTTCTGCATTATAGTAGAATTTGCCCTTTTCCTTTTTTACAATTTCTACTGATTGTAGAGTTGTTAATAATTTTTTATCAATTTTATTTAATTCTAATTCCGCTTCTAATTCTATTTTATCAATTGTATGTTCTTTTGTTACCGCATTGTATTTTTCAAATATTGGTTTTATTTTACTAATTGCTTCTTGCTTTTCTTTTGCAAATTCTTCTGGAGTTTGCTCCTTGTTTGTTACTCCTTCTTCTAGGTCTTTCTTTATGCTAGAATTTACAACTGCTACTCCTACTGCTGTAAATATTATTGCTATAAGCGTATCTCTTATAATTCCTGATGTAAATTCTTCATCTTGATATAAATACTGTATTGTTGCTAAGTTTGTATTCATGCCTTCTGTATGTATAAGTATAACTGGTATTATTAATAGAGTTACTAGTGCAACAATTATTATAGATATGATTGTTATAATTATTGTTACCTTTTTTGTAATTTTTCCTTTGCATATTTTGTATCCATAATATGCTCCACCTGCTATTAGTATAGCTAAAAGTGCAATCATCATATTTCCATAAATATATGCTATAATCCAAGGAACTGCACCAATTGCACCACCTATTATTGCACCTATTATTCCTGTGAAATAATTGCCACTTGCCTTTTTACTTTCTTTCATAATATCCTCCTTTTATTTTCCTACTTTTTGTAATTCTTTTTCCGTCTTCTTAATTTCTTCGTTTCTCTTTACTTTTTGTGTAGTTGTTTTTAGCATTGGTTCATCTGTAACTATAACTTTTTTAATATGTTTAAATGTTGGTAATGTTTTATTTATTTCTTTTACATCTTTCCAAATTATTTTTTCATAATCTTCTTTTTTAGTGTCTGGATAATCTTTTTCCATTACTTCTTTGTTGTATACTATTTTTGCAACTATTGCAGTATCTGTATTTGACTCGTTTCTTGCAAATACCATGCATTCTGCAACATATGGAAGTTTTGAAATTAGAAATTCTAGTTCTTGAGGATATACATTTTTTCCATTTCTTAATACTATAATATCATTTTTTCTTCCTGTTATAAATATAAATCCTTCATCATCTATATATCCATAGTCTCCGGTTCTAAACCAACCATCTTTAAATGCTTCTTTTGTTTTCTTTTCATCTTTATAGTAGCCTAGCATTATGTTTGGTCCTTTTGCTAATATTTCTCCTACGCCTTCCTTATCTGGATTATCTATTTTTATTTCTACATTATCTAAAGGATATCCTATTGAACCTGGTTTATGCTTATTTTCTGCCTCTGCTGTTAATACCGGTGATGTTTCTGTTAACCCATATCCTTGTATTGAGTTAATTCCAAAATTATTTAATCCTATAATTGTGTCTTTATCTAATGATGCAGCTCCGTAAAGCACCATTCTAAGTTTTCCACCGAAGTTGTCTATTATTTGTTTAAATACTATTTTTCTAATATCTATATGTATTTTTAGCAATGCATTTGATATTTTTGTCATTGTATTTATAAGATTTGTTTTTCCTTGGTCTGCAATTGCTTTCATAATTTTTTTGTACATTGTTTCTAACACAAGTGGAACTGCTACAAATATTGATACCTCATATTCTTTTAAATTTGCTTGAATGTATCTTAGTCCATCGCAAAATGCTATTGTTGCTCCACTATAAAATCCATAAAGTATAGTTATGCTACATTCAAATGTATGATGAATTGGTAAAAAAGATAACAATGTATCATCTTGATTTATTTTAAAATGTGTTTGATAAGCATATAAATTTGAAAGTACATTATTTTGTGAAAGCATTACTATTTTTGCGCTACTGGTTGTTCCTGATGTAAATAGCATTATTGACATTTCATCATTGTTTAGTGTTACATAATCATATAGCTTATTTTTTTCTTTTACTAATTTTCTTCCTTTTTCTAATAAGCCTTCAAAACTAATTGTTTCGTTATCTTTATCATTTTCTTTATCTATACAAATCAATGTATTTAAATTAATTTCTTCATCTGCTTTTAGTTTTTCAAATAGTTCTTGGTGCTTCTTTTCATAAATAACCACATCCACTTCACTTCTTTTAATTAATGATGCTATTTCTTTATCTGGAAGGGCTTTATCTAATGGTGCTATTACCATTCCTCCGCAAGTAACTGCTAAATAACTAATAACCCATTCATATCTGTTTTCTCCAATTAAAGCTACTCTTTTTCCTTTAAAGCCCATATCTAATAATGCTGTGGCTAGTGCCTTAACATCTTTTACTACTTGGCTATACTTTTTTTCTACATATTTAGCTGGCTTTTCTTCTAAGCTTTTCTTATACTTATATGCAATATTATTTGCATAATTTTTTCCGAGCATATTCTAATAGCTCTCTGTAGTCTTTCATTTTTGGAATCAACTCTTGATTTGACATACTTTACTTCCTCCTTACCTAATTATAAGGTAAAACATCACTATTTTAACTTTGAGTAAAAATTTATTTATGGTGTGTTTATCATTGCAAATCTGCTTTTCCGTAATGTTTTGCTTACATAATATACTAAAATACGTTTTTAGTCAATTGATTTTTATTTATTTTTTAAATTTGCGTTTGTAGTTAATTGGTTTTTCAAAAACTTTTTTAACAAAATATTGCATTTTTTGTCGAAAAGTGTATAATATAAATATGTTAATTGTACTCATTTTTGAGAGGATGTAGAATATGAAAAATTTATTAGAATTAAGTAGTCAGCAAAAAAATATTTGGAACTCTGAAATGTTTTATAGTAATACAAATATTAACAACATTGGAGGGTATTTATTAATAAATGAACCCGTAAATATTGACCTCTTAGAAAAAGCTGCAAACATTTACATTAAAACAAATGAAGCTCTTAGACTACATTTTGACTTAAAAAATGGAGAACCTATTCAATTTATTACAGATTTTTCTCCTTTTAAATTACCTAAAGTTTCTGTGGAGAGTATGCAAGCTCTAAAAAAGTTAACCACAGAGCTTGTTTCAAAACCCTTTGAAGTAATTAATTCTAATTTATACAGTTTTACATTGTTTAAATTGCCTGATGGCAAAGGTGGCATTGTCCCTGTTTTCCATCATTTAATTAGCGACGCTTGGGGCTGTTCACTTTTTATTACAAGATTTATTGATATATATACAGAGTTATTAAAAATTTCTTCTGACCCTCAAAACTCGGCTCTATTGAAAAAGTCAAATGACTTAAGTTTTTTAAGCGACTTTAAAGATGTTGCTACATTCAGCGACACTCCAAATTACTCAGATTATATTAGTTCGTGCAATGAATACAAACAAAGTAATAGATTTGCAAAAGATAAAGAATTTTGGGAGAATACTTTTGATAAATCTCCTGAACTTACATATATTTCCCATAACAAAAGTTCAAACAATTCAAAGTCTCGTCGTAAAGTATGTTCTTTTGACGACGCTCTTTACGACAAAATTTTAGATTTTTGCAAAAATAATAAATGCTCTATTTATACTTTTTTTATGTCTATCTTTTCTATTTATTTAGCGAAGATTAATTCAGCATCTTCAGCTGTTTTAGGCACCCCTGTATTAAATAGAAGCAATTTTAAAGAAAAAAATACTTCTGGAATGTTCGTAAGTACCGTTCCTTTTAAAATAGATTTAGATTTCAATATTAATTTCAAAGATTTTTTAAAGCAGGCTACGCAAAAGCAAGCCTCTATCTTTAGACACCAAAAATACCCATATTTAGAATTGCTAGAAAATATAAAAGAAAAGTACAATATAAGTGAAAACTTATATGATTTTGTTCTATCTTACCAAAATGCTAGAGATAATAAAGAGACTTCAAGTATTAATTACAAAACTACTTGGGAGCCTATTTCCCATATTGCAGAGTCTATTGAAGCACATTTTTATGATATGGATGGAAATAATGGTGCTAATATTTTATATGATTATCAAATAGAAAAGTTTAGTGATAAAGATATACAATGCTTACACAAAAGAGTTTGTCATATGGCTGAACAAGCTTTGCAAAATGTAAAACTTAAAGATATTTCTATTTTGTGTGATGATGACAAAAAAATAATAAATGAGTTTAATGATACTGATTTTGATTACGATAAAAACGAGAGCTTAATTACAATTTTTGAAAATACTGTTAAAGCAAACGCTAATAAAACTGCATATATATTTAAAGGTCAAAATTTAACTTATAAAGAACTAGACGAAAAGTCAAATATTGTTGCTAATTATTTAATTGATGAAGGAATAACTAAAAATGATGTAATTGGCATAATGTTTAATCGTTCTTTAAATATACCTATTTCTATGTGGGGCGTTTTAAAAACTGGGGCAGCTTATATGCTTATTGACCCTAGCCTTCCTCAAGATAGAATTAATTATATGCTTACAAATGCTAGTGCAAAGTTTGTTTTGACTAATTTGTACATTAATTATAATTCTATTAACATTGACAATATTCTACTAAAAGAGGAACAAATTTCTAAAAACACTTTAAGTGAAAATAGTAGTAAAAACTCATCAACAAGCGAATATGACAGTAAATCTAAAAATAAAGATAATTATAAATGTACTCTACCTAAAGTAGAATCATCAAATGAAGACAGATTTTGTATTAATTACACATCTGGTTCTACTGGTACCCCTAAAGGTGTTGAGTTAAAGAGGCTTGGAATTATTAACCTATTAAAAGGTTATAAAAAGCAAATAGCTTCTCACGAATGTAACACATTTTTAAGTTCTGCAACAGTGGCTTTTGATATTTTTATTGTTGAGAACTTTGTATCAATTCTTGATGGAAAAACCGTTGTTTTTGCAGATGATGATGAGCAAAAAATACCTGCTTTTACTAGCAAGCTTATTAAAGATAATAATGTAGATTTTCTTTTGGCTACACCTTCAAAACTTGATTTATTACTTACAGAAGCCGATTGTTTAAAAAATGTTAAAGTAATTCAAGTTGGCGGAGAAGTTTTGAAAAATACTTTTTATAAGAAATTAAGAAAAGCTACTAATGCAAAAATATTCAATAGCTATGGTCCTTCTGAATGTACTGTTTGCGCATCAAATAATTTAGTTACAGAAAACGACCTTAGCATAGGCTATCCTTTTACAAATACAAAAATTTATATTACGAATTCTAAAAATGATATTTTGCCTATTAATACTCGAGGCGAAATCGTTATAAAAGGTGATGGCGTAGGCATTGGATATGTAAATAAATATGATTTTAATGGTATTTATCATACTGGAGATTTAGGTATGATATCTGCAAACGGTAAGTTAATTTATTTTGGCAGACAAGACAACCAAATAAAATTACATGGCTTACGTATTGAATTAGACGAAATTACCAATAAAATAATGCAATTGCACAATGTAAATAATGCTGTAACCGTTATAAAACAAGTAAATAATATGGATTGTATTTGCTCTTATGTACAATCTGATTCAAAAATTGATGAAAATGAATTTAAACAACTACTTTCAAAAGTTTTACCTAAATACATGGTACCTTCACATATAGTAGAGTTAGATACATTTCCTATAACTTTAAATGGTAAAATTGATACTAGAAAGTTGCCTGATATTACTATAAAAGAAGAAGAATTTGTTGCAAGCAGCACTGATACAGAAAAGAAATTAGAAAAAATATGCAAAGAAATTTTTAATATGCCAAAAATTAGTGTAAAAGCAAATTTCTTTGACATTGGTGCAGATTCTCTTGCAATTATTAGGTTTGTATCTGAAATATACAGTAAACTGAATTTGAAAATTGCAATACAAGATATTTATACTTACCCTACAATTTATGATTTAGCAAAGCACATTGACATTTTAAAATCTGAAGGAAATAATAATACAAAAATTGAGGCTAAAAATATTATTAAAAAGCACAAAGAAGCTAAGTTTTATCCTGTAACTTCTGCCCAAAGAGGTATATTTTATGAAGTTAATATGGAGAAAAATAGTTTAGCTTATAATACTCCTTTCGGCCTAGTTTTTAGCAAAAAACCGGATATAAAAAAATTGGAATCTGCAATTTGGCAAATACTAAATTCTCACGATGCTTTTAAAACATATTTTGTTTTAGAGAATAATGATGTAGTACAAAAACTTGTACCAAAAGTAGATTTTAGTTTAAAAACTTGTAATTATAAAAATGAAGACTTTATACAGCCTTTTGATTTATCTAAAGCTCCTTTAGTGCATATTGAATTAGATCATTTTGATAACAAATATTTATTGCAACTAGATGTTCATCACATAATTTGTGATGGCTCTTCAATAAGTATTTTTATGAATGAGCTTTGCGATTTGTATAATGATTTAACATTAAATAATTCTAATGAGCAACCTAATGATAAATCTAATAAAGATAAATTAAAGACTCAAAACAAATCAATTTCTGACAGCAACTCAAACAAAATCGACTACATAGATTATGCTGTTTCAAAGCAAATAAGCCAAGATGATGAAGATTATTGGCTAAATCAATTTAAGGATGAAATACCAATTTTAAATATGCCTACAGAATTTGATAGAACAGCAACAAGGTCATACGAAGGAAATAATGTATATTTTTCATTAAACAATTTGTCAGATATTTCAAATATATGTAAAAAATACAATGTTACACCATATATGTTTTTGCTATCTTGTTTTTACATATTACTTTATAAATATACAATGCAAAACGACATAGTTGTAGGAACTCCTGTTATAGGTAGAAACAATCCTGCCCTTAGCAATGTTATTGGAATGTTTGTAAATACTTTAGCAATTAGGCAAAATGTACAATCTACTAACAAGTTCTCTGACTTTTTGGAATTAGTAAAAAATAATTGCTTAAATGCTTATTCTCATCAAACATATCCTTTTAATGAACTAGTAAAAAAGCTAAATGTTATAAGAGATTCAAGTCGTAATCCAGTTTTTGATGTGTTATTTACATATGAAAGCGAAGGAATCCCACAATTTAATTTTGGCGGAATTTCTGTAGATTATTATGTACCAAAAAATAAAACTTCTAAATTTGATTTTTCGTTAGAAGTTACACCTAGTGATTTAGGGTTTAACCTAAGACTTGAGTATTGCACAAAATTGTTTAGCAAGCGTTTTATGCAAGATTTACTTGATTGTTACAACAATATCATTAAGGCAGTTATTAATAATAGTGATATACAAATATCTAAAATACAAATGCTTTCAGATATTCCAAATATTTATCCTACTTTGGAATATTCTAAGGAGTCTACAATTATAGACTTATTTGAAAAACAGGTTAAAAAAACACCTAATAAAACTGCTTTGGTTTTTGGAGATACAAAATATTCATATAAAGAATTACAAGAAAAAGTAAATAGCTTAGCTTACCACATACATAGCTTTGGAGAACATGAAGTTGTTGGTATGCTTATGGACAGAAGTGATAAACTTATAATTTCCCAACTTGCTATATTAAAAGCTGGTAGTGGATATTTGCCAATTGACCCTACTTATCCTGAGGAAAGAATTAAGTACATTATTGAAGATAGCGGTGTGGATGTAATTTTAACCGAGTCAAAATATAAGGATATGGTTCCTGTTAAATCTATCTTGGTAGATGATGAAAACTCTTTTAAAACATACAAGCAATTCGGCACAGCTCAAACTCCAGATAGTCTTGCTTATTTAATTTATACATCTGGTTCAACAGGAAAACCTAAAGGAGTAATGATAAAACAATCAAATGTTGTTAACTTTATTTGTGGAACAATACATGATATGCCTTTAAAAAACTTGACTATTGTTTCTATTACTACTATGTGTTTTGATATATATGTTTTTGAAAGTTTACTTCCTTTGTGTACAGGCATGAAAGTAGTTATGGCAAGCAATGATGAACAAAATAACCCTATTTTGCTTAATGATTTATGCTTAAAAAATAAAGTAGATGTTATACAAACAACACCATCTAAATTCAAACTTCTTATGACAGATACATTGCCTTATTTAAAAAATCTTAAGGTTATATCTCTTATTGGAGAACCATTTCCTTTAGATTTGTTAAAAAATATAAAGGCCGTGTCAAAAACAAGAATATATAATATGTATGGTCCAACTGAAACAACTGTTGGTTCTACATTAAAGGAGCTTACTAATACAAATAATATAACTATTGGTGTTCCTCTACCAAACACTCATGCGTTGGTTCTAGATAACGATATGAATTTTGTACCATATAACGTTCCAGGAACTTTATACCTTGGCGGTGATGGCGTAACTATTGGTTATAAAAATAGACCTGAATTAACTTCTGAAAAGTATGTGATGTATAATGGCGAAAGAATATATAATACTGGAGATTTAGCTAAACTCCTACCTAATGGTGAATTAGAATGTTTAGGAAGAGCAGATTTTCAAGTAAAAATTCATGGCTTAAGAATAGAACTTGGTGAAATAGAAACCGATATATGTAGTTACAAAGGTGTAAAATCAGCTGTTGTTACTGTTAAAAATGTTCAAGGACGAGATATTTTATGTGGATATTTTGTAGCAGATGGTAGAGTTTCACTATCTCTTCTAAAAAAATCTTTAGCAAAAAAATTGCCAAATTATATGGTTCCAAATTACTTAGTGCAATTAGATACTTTTAAATATACACCAAATGGTAAAATAGATAGAAAAGTTTTGCCAGATCCTGTATTTGAAGCAAAGGAAATTGTTGCTCCAAAAACAGAATTGGAAAACAAAATTTTAAATATTTGGAGAACAATACTTTCATTAGAAGAAATAAGTACAAATGATAACTTTTTTGAAATAGGTGGAGATTCTTTAAATGCATTAAAAATGCAAATAGAATTAATGAAAAACAATTATAATATTAATTATGGTGATATATTTAAAAATAATACTATTCATGACTTAGCTAATTTTATTGAAAACCACATAAATCAAAAGGCAGTGCCAACATATGCAAAAAAAGATTTTAAGAAAATAGATAAATTATTAAAGAAAAATTCTACTTTTAAACGTATGAGACTAAAACAAAAAATGCTTAAAAATGTTCTTTTAGTTGGTGCAACCGGTTTCTTAGGAATACATGTATTAGCCGAACTTTTAAAAATAGATGATATCAAAATATATTGCTTAATACGAAAAGACCCTAGTACATCACCAGAAAACAAATTAAAACGTAAATTCCAATATTATTTTGGAAGTGACCTAAGTAACCTTTTTGGTAAAAGATTATTTGTAATTGCTGGAGATATAACAAATGACAATTTTGGTACTTCAAATGATGTATACACATTTTTAGGAAAAGAAGTGCAAACTGTTGTAAACTGTGCTGCTTCTGTTAAACATTATGGCTATTATGGAGAATTCGAAAAAATAAATGTTATCGGTGTTAAAAATTTAGTTAAATTCTGTGAAGAATTTAAAAAAGAATTTTATCAAACATCTACAATAAGTGTATCTGGTAACACTATGACATCACTTCCTAGTAGTTATGCACCAAAAAAGACAATATATTTTGGTGAAAATAATTTGTTTATTAATCAACCTTTAGATAATGTTTATGTAAGAAGTAAATTTGAAGCAGAAAAATATGTATTAGAAGAAATTGCAAATAAGAGATTAAAAGGTCTTGTTCTTAGAATTGGAAACATTACAAACAGATACTCTGATGGTAAGTTCCAAGAGAATAGCAATGATAATGCATTTTTAAATAGAGTTAAAGCATTCTTATTCTTAAAAGAATTGCCTAAATCTATGGTTAATAACTACATAGAATTTAGCCCTGTTGATATAATAGCAGAATCAATTGTGGTATGTATGAGATATTATACTTACCCTATGACGGTATTGCATTTATATAATTCAAATCATTTATATATAGATGTTTTCCTTAAATATTTAAATGAACTGGGCTATAATATAAATATAGTAGATGATGACGTATTTAAATCACACCTAAATAATTTATTATTTAATACCAGCGATTCTGATAAGGTAAGTGTATTATTAAATGATTTAGATAAAGACCGCAATTTAGTATACAAAACTAATTTAAAAATTACAAATAAATTTACACTAAAATTTTTAAGCAAGGCCGATTTTTCTTGGCCAATCGTTACAAAAGAATATATAGAAAAAATACTAAAGAATTTATAAGAAGCCAAACATTAAAATATGGGTAAAATCTTTGGTTTTCCTATATTTTAAAACAAACTTATGAGGAGGATAATATGTTATTTTCAGGTTATTTTATAGCATTACTAATAACTGTTTTGCTGGAAATAGTAGTACTTTATTATATTAGAAAAAGAGGCAATAAACATAGTCAACTGGTTATAGCATTTGAGTTTACAATGTTATGCATGATGTTATGGTGTATAGGGCTAATGGTACAGATTTTGCTAATAAACTTCATATCGCCAAATATAGCTGTTTATGTAGATTACTTTATATATATTTTAATAGTATTAACACCTGTGGCATTATTCTTTGTTTCATATATATTTGTTAAGGGAAAAATTCATTTTAAAAAATGGTATTTGCTATTATTTGTAATACCTTGTATTACCTTACTTGTATTATGGACAAATGATTTTCATCATTTATTTTATAGCAATTATTCATTAATATCTGGAGATGCAGAATTTGGACCATACTTCTATGTACACTCTCTATATACATATGGATTATTTGCTGTAGATATAATAATGCTATTAAGAGCTTCTGTAAAAAAAGCCTCTATGCTTTCTAAACAATCTTTGTTAATTTTAGTTGGAGCATTAATTCCTATAACTGTAAATGTTTGTGGTATGGTATTTTTCAGTGCCAATATATATGTAACACCAATTTCATTTATAGTAACTATTCTACTTTTTGGAATTGCTATACTTAGATACAACTTTTTAAGTGTTGCACCTATTGCTCTTAAAAGAGTGGTTGACCAAATGTCTGATTTATATTTAGTGTTAAACCAAGATTATATAATATCAGATTGTAACAAACCTTTTGAAAATGTTTTTCATACTAAAAAAAGTGAATTAGAAGGCAAAAGTTTATATGATTTAGACTTTCCTAAAGATATAGTTGCAGAAAAAGGCAGTTTAAAAAAATGTATTAACAATGCATTAAAAGATGAAAAAATATATAGATTACAAGTTGCATTAAAAAATTCTCAAAAGCATTTTAATGTTGAAGTAAGCGGTATATTTGATGATGGGAACTGTATTGGTGTCCTTATATTATTTAAAGATATAACTCAGCACTTAGTAGATATGCAAAACTTAGAGAGAAATCAAAATACTTTGATGGAAAGAGAACGTTTGGCATCTCTTGGACAAATGATTGGTGGTATTGCACACAACTTAAAAACACCTATAATGTCAATAGCTGGTGCTGCAGATGGATTAGAAGATTTAATTACAGAATATAAAGAATCTATAGACGATCCAGAAGTAACAAGAGAAGATCATCACGCAATTGCAAATGATATGAGCAGTTGGATAAGTAAAATAAGAACATATGATTCATATATGTCAGATGTTATTACAGCTGTTAAAGGTCAAGCTGTTAATATGAATGATGAAAAACCTATTTTATTTACTATTAAAGAATTATTAAACAGGGTTAATATATTAATGAAGCATGAATTAAAAAATGCGTTAGTTATTTTAAATATAAGCTATAAGATTAGTGAAAACACCCAAATTTTAGGAAATATAAATAGTTTGGTACAAGTGTTAAACAATTTAATATCTAACGCTATACAATCATATAGTGGAAAGCCAAATCAAACTATAGATTTAGTCGTTGATAAGAAAAACGATAAAATTATTCTTTCTGTAATAGATCATGGATGTGGTATTTCTAAAGAAGTTCAAGATAAGTTGTTTAGTCAAATGATAACAACTAAAGGGCAAAAAGGAACTGGTCTTGGCTTGTTTATGTCATACTCTACAATAAAAGGACATTTTAAAGGCGATATGAATTTTGAATCAGAAGTTGGTAAGGGCACAAGGTTTAATATTATTCTACCTAAAGAATAGAATATTAATATAATAAATTTTACATTTTAAGAATACAATTTTAGGTTTCAAAATTCTTAATTAATAAAAATTTATTAGGAGGTAAATATGAGAAAATATATTCAAGAAGTTGTATCTTCACCTTTTAAATTAATCGCTGTTGATGACGACCCTGGAATATTAGACTCATTAACAGTTGTACTAAAAAGGAATGGATATGATTTAAAAACATTCACAAATCCGCTTGAAGCCATTGAGGAAATGAAAAAGACAAAATATGATTTACTTTTACTTGACTTTATAATGTCTCCTCTGCATGGAGATCAAGTAGTAGCCGAAATAAGAAAATTTGATAAAGATTTATATATATTATTACTTACTGGACACAAAGATTTAGCGCCTCCACTTGATACAATTAAACAATTAGATATTCAAGGTTATTGTGAAAAGAGTGATAACTTTGACCAGCTACTATTGTTAATAGAGTCTGGCATAAAATCTTTAGAGCAAAGACATACCATAAGTGATATAAACGAAAAACTTACTGATGCAAATAAAAAGCTAGAAAAGGCATATATGGATATAATTCAAACCATTAGAGCTACTGTTGAAGCAAAAGATTCTTATACAAGAGGTCACTCTGACAGAGTTTCTGCTTATTCAGTTTTAATTGGAAAATACTTGGGTTTAAGTGATAGTGAACTTGAAAATTTAATAGTAGGTGGTTTGTTTCATGATGTAGGTAAAATTGGTATTCCAGATACTATACTATTAAAAAATGGTAAGCTTACAGATGAAGAATATGCAGAAATAAAGAAACATCCTATGATTGGTGTTCAAATACTTGGTGATTGCGATGTGTTTAAAAACATTATTCCTTTTGTAAAATATCACCATGAAAGATTTGATGGTAGAGGATATCCAGAAGGACTTTTAGGAGAAAATATACCTTATATGGCTAGAATAGCCGCAGTTGCCGATTCTTTTGATGCTATGTCTTCAAGAAGAGTTTACAGAGATAGTTTACCTAAAGAAGTGGTACGAGATGAAATTATGAAAAATTTAGGAACACAGTTTGACCCTCACATAGGCTCTGTTTTCTTAGATATAATAGATAATCATTATGATGAGATTGAGGAAATTAAGAAGAAATATAAGTAAAATTTGATGCTATTTTTAAGGCTGTTTTTTGGGAAATACTTTTCAAAAGGCAGCTTTTTTAAATTAAATTTGCATTTTTTAACATAATATGGTATAATAATAAGTACCAATAAAATTAAAATGAGGTGTTTTACATGAAAAGCAAAAAGGTTCAGTTCGTCGGCTCCGGCATCGCAGGTTGCCCCCTAATTAAAGGGAACAGCCATGATCTCAGTATAGGTTCGGTGTATGACATCGACAAAACAAAGGAAGAAGCAGGAATGCTTCTTCTGAGAGTCAGCGATAACGCTGGAAAAATCATCGGGACGTTTCCAGCACAGTGGTTTAACCCACTGTCGCGAATAATAGCGAACTGAGTACCACATCTCGCCCCGCCGGTTTTCCGGCGGGGCTCCTTTTTTATTATTCAATTCCTAAATATTCATTGTAAGTTATTTCTCTATCAACAAATCCATCTTTTCTAATGTCAAATATTCTATTTGCAACCGTCTCCGTTAATTGATGGTCATGTGATGTGAAAATGATGTTTCCTGTAAATTTTTTCATTCCTTCATTTAATGATGTAATTGCTTCCATGTCTAGGTGGTTTGTTGGTTCATCAAATATTAAAAAGTTTGCTCCTGATAACATTATTTTTGAAAGTACACATCTTACCTTCTCTCCACCAGATAGCACATTTACTGGCTTTAATGCTTCTTCACCAGAGAATAGCATTCTTCCTAAAAAGCTTCTTACATATGTTTCATCTGGGTCTTTTGAATACCTTCTTAGCCAATCAGTTATTGAATCATTTGATTCGAATAAATAGCTATTATCTTTTGGGAAATAACTATTTGTAATTGTTGTTCCCCATTTTATTTCTCCATCATCTGGTTCTAACTCGCCTGCTAAAATTTGAAATAATACTGTAATTGCATTTTCATTTTCTGCTAAAACTGCTATTTTATCTTTGTCTTTTACTTTAAATGAAATATTATCTAATATTTTTTCTCCATTTATAGTTTTGCTTAAATTTTTAACCTCTAATATTTCATTTCCCGGTTCTCTGTCTGGTTTAAAATCTATATATGGATATTTTCTATTTGATGGTTTGATTTCATCAAGTTGTATTTTTTCAAGTGACTTCTTTCTGGAAGTAGCTTGCTTAGATTTTGAAGCATTTGCGCTAAATCTTGCAATAAATTCTTGTAGTTCCTTGATTTTTTCTTCTTTTTTCTTATTTTGCTCTCTCATTTGCTTTTGAATCAACTGACTAGATTCATACCAGAAGTCATAGTTACCAGGATAAACCTTTATTTCCCCATAATCCACATCACAAATGTGAGTACATACTTTATTTAAGAAATATCTATCATGAGAAACTACTATAACAGTATTTTCAAAATTAATTAAAAATTCTTCAAGCCAAGAAATAGTTTTTAAATCTAAGTCGTTTGTTGGCTCATCTAGAAGCAATATGTCTGGATTTCCAAATAATGCTTGAGCAAGCAAAATTTTAACTTTTTCTTTTGCTTCTATTTCACTCATCACTTTATAATGTTTTTCAGGTGATATTCCTAAATCATTTAAAAGTTGCTGTGCATCTGATTCAGCATTCCAACCATCAAGCTCAGCAAATCTTTCTTCTAATTTTGCTGCTTTCATGCCATCTTCTTCATTAAAGTCAGGTTTAGCATAAATTGCATCTTTTTCAGTTTTTATTTGGTATAGTTCTTTATTGCCCATTATAACTGTATCTATTACTGTATATTCTTCAAAAGCAAAGTGGTTCTGATTAAGCACAGATATTCTTTCTGTTTTGTCTTTGCTTACCTCTCCTTTGCTTGGTTCTAATTCACCTGAAAGTACCTTTAAAAATGTTGATTTTCCAGTTCCATTTGCTCCTATAATACCATAGCAACAACCTTTATTAAATTTAATATTTACGTCTTCATATAATGATCTTTTTCCAAATCTTACTGATACATTATTAACTGTTAGCATATCTTTTTCTCTCCTTTTTCATAAATTTAATTATACTAAATTATGTTTAATTTATCAAGTGCTAAGTTTTGTGCTATTTCACATTTTTTAGAGATGAATTCTGTTATATTTTAATTTATAATTTTTTACTTTCCCAGCAATCCTTTTTTATTTAATAGCACAATTGTAACTGCTGTAACCACAAATGCTATTCCACAAAGTATCCAAAATCCGTATTTTTCTATCTCAAAAGGTACTTCAACATTCATTCCCCAAAGTGAAGCTATTAATGTTGGTATTGATATTATAATAGTTATAGATGTTAAAAGTTTCATTACTTCATTTAGATTATTTGAAATTATAGAAGAATATGCGTCCATTGTGCTATCTAATATATCTTTGTATATTTTGCTCATTTCTATAGCTTGCTTGTTTTCAATAATTGCATCTTCTAATATGTCTTCATCATCTTCATATAATTTAATGTTCTTAATTTTTATAGTTCTTTCCATTACCGCTTCATTGGCTCTTAAAGATGTTATAAAATATACCAAAGATTTTTCCAAATCTAGTAATTTTAATAATGCTTTATTTTTCATAGAGCTTTTTAATCTATTTTCGGCAATTTCTGTTTCCCTGTTAATTAATTTTAAATAATTCAAATAACTAGATGAATTTTTGTACATTACTTGTAAAATAAATCTGCTTTTTTTGTATGTGGCAAATCCTTTTACTTTGTTAATCGTAAAATCTTTTAGTATATCTAATTCTTTTAATGAAACTGTTATTATAAAGTCATCTCTTACAACTATCATACCAAATGGCATTGTAGTGTATATTTCGTGGTTTTCTACTTGTTCTAAAATAGGCACGTCCATAATAAATAGTATTGTGTCATCATCTTCTTCATAATCTATTCTGGCTTTTTCTTCACTATCTAGTGAATATCTTATAAAATCTTCTTGTATATTTAAATTACTGCAAACTGTTCTTATTTCATCCTCGCTAGGATTTATCATGTTTATCCATGAACCTTCTTTATATTCATTTATCTCCTCAAATTTATCTGTTAAAATATCTGTATTGTATATTTTTATCATAGTATTCTCCCCCTATTCCTTTGTTTATTTATAATAATTTGAAAACTTTTTTATATATTTAACCCTAAATAACTTTTTCCATTATAGTATCTTTTACAGCTGTAAAAAAGGTTAAAATCATTTTTCCTATTTCTTTTTTATCTTCATTACTTATATCTTTATATGATTTTAATATAATTCCCACATTTTTTGTCCATTCTGCCGTAAATTCTTTAAATGTTTTTGCCTTAGTTTTTGTAATTATTTCATACAATGTATTTATAAAATGCTCTCTTTGCTTTGGGCTCGTGGTTTTTAGCCAATTTCTAACGGTTTTATTCATAAAATCGCTACCGGCTGTGACTTTGTCAGCTTTTTCTATTTGATGGTTATTTATCCTCCACGAAAATATATCATGTTGCATAAATGTGTATTGATCACTTGTAACTATTATATATTTTTCTTCATGTTCTAGCAACCTTCCAAACAGAGAAGATTGTGGAATATATGTGTTTATTTTATTTAATACCCTTTTATATTTTTCTTTTTCTATAACTGTTTTATCAAAACCTGGTCCGTCAAAATTTGTTATATCTATTATTCTATCTTGCACTTTTTTTGAACAAAATATTCCTGCATAAACAGCTAAATTACCACCTTTAGAGTGTCCTCCGAGATGAATTTTGCTATTATATTTTTTAGATACTCTTCTAATATATTTTAAAGCTTCTGACTGCGCTGGTATATTTGTCATAAAGCTTAAGTTAAAATCTTCTTTCCACCCAACAAGTGTATCATCTGTACCGCTGTATGAAATATATATTTCTTCATTTTCCAGATGAATAGTGATTGCCACGAATTGTTTTTCCTTTTTGTCATCTCTTGAAAAATAATAATCAGTTACAAGTAAATCTTTATATCTATTACTTTTTCCGACTAATTTAATGAGCTCTTTGTCCTTTTTCATATTAAATTTTTTAATATCTATATCTTGTAGTTTTTGAGCTATTATTTCAAATGTTTCTTTTTCTTCTATTTTTATCTCTTCGAACGGCAAATAAGATAACCTTGAAAAAATTAGGTTATCTATTTCGTTAAATTTTTCTTCTTGAAATGCAGTATTTCCATTTTCTTTTATGTAATCTAACATATTTGCCATAAGTTTACCTCTCTATTTCTATTTTTTGTCCTTCGTCTGGATAATCTGGGTTTAAGCTTAATTTTGTTAATTGCTGTATAGCAAGTAATGTTTCTTTATCTATTTGCAAATCAAATGGGTAATTATTAATTTGCCTTGCTAATTCTACCATTTGTCTTAATAGTGTTTTAGCCCCACTGTTGAAGTCTAGATTAAATCTTTTAGCTAAAGCATCCCATTTCGTCTCATCGAATATTGGTGCTTTTGTTTTTGCCATTGATTTTAATTGTTTTGCTAAAGTTTCATCTGCATTTTCTGACTTTTTTAAATACATATCTATGTATCCAATTGCAAGTTTATCTTGATTTTGTTTTTTGCGTCTAGCTACTAATGCAAAAAGTGTTTCTCTATTTGGTAATGTTTTTGCATAAGTTTCAAATTCTTCTTCGCTCATTTCTAATATTTTTTGTAGTGATGCTTTTGTTTTTGTATCATCTTTAATCTCTTTTGGTGATGCAGTCTCGTTTTGGGAACCTTCTTTTGCTTTTTGTACTGATGTAGTTTTTTTGTCTACACTTGAAGTTACCGTAGTTGTAGGATTATCGTCATTCTTTTTTGATTTTTCAAGTGCTATTTTATCATTAATTTTCTTTATCATAGTTAGCCATATTGCTTCACTCTTTGGATATTTAATAATTAACTCTCTTGCTAAGTTTTTTGCTCTTTCTAATTCTCCTTTTTCTATCAATATATTCAACCTTTGTGAAGCAAAAATCACTCCTTTTTCAGGATACTTTTGTTCACTCTTAATTACCTCTTTTTCTGCTTCATCAAGTTTTCCTGATGCTATTAATGCATTTATTCTTTGAGAGGCAAATTTATTACCTGTTATAATTCCATAATTTTCTTCAAATTCTCTTGTTTTTTCTATTGCCTCTTGAAATTGTTTTGCACTTATAAGAGCCTCTACTAATTGAGAGTCATATATTGCACTTCTTTCAGGACTTTGTCTTTTAAATATTTCAACAGCTCTAGTAACTTCTTCTTCTCCTTTAGATTCTGCTAGTATTGTTATTATTTGACTTTCAAATTTAGCTTTAACAAATGGGTATTTCTTTATTGCTATTTTAGCCTCTTTCTCAGCTTCTTCATAATTTTGAATTTGCATTAAAGCTGTTATCCTTTGTGAAGCTAATATAGATGCATTTTTAAATTTTCTATGTGTGTAAAACTCATTTTCATAAGTTTTTGAACTTTCAATAGCTTCATCATATCTTTCTAATCCAATTAATGCACTTATTTTTTGACTGCAAAAATAATCTATCTCATATTTTTCAAATAGACTTTCCACTTCTTTTAGTGCTTCATTGTAATTTTCACATTGCAAATATGCTTTAACTCTTAATGAAGCAAATGTAATAGCAACTTTTGGATATTCTTCCTCACATTTTTTGCTTAATTCTATTACTTCTTTAATAGGAGAAGTTTTAGTTAATGCTCTTATTTTTTGGACTCTAAATGCTGATGTATTCCAAGGATATTTTCTTTCTAATTCTTCTTCTAATGCTAATGCCTCTTCATTCATCCTTAACCCTATCATTGCTTGTAATTTTTGATTCTCCAAATATGACACTTGCCTTGGATATTTATTTGAATAATATTCTGTTGTATACTTTTCACACAAATTTAAAGCATTTTCAAATAAACTGTTGTTTATTAATAACTTAATTTCAGCCATTGCATTCACAAGCATTTCAATATTTTTATCTTTGTATACTGGATTACTACTATTAAAAGTTCTTTTACCTTTGATGTCCCTTTTGGGCTCACTTGGTTCATTACTTGTGTCTATTTCTTCTTTTGAAACACCTATTGCTTTCTTTTTCCAAGAATATATTGTTGGCATAGATATTGTTACTTCATCTTCTTTAGATAAAATTTCTTGTACTCTTTTTGCTGTTTCCCCTTGTGATAATAAATTTAATACTTTTTCTTTTATTTCTTTACTATACATTCTAAATCTCCTTATTTTAACACTATTATACATTATATCATACAAATTTGATTATGTAAATCTTTTGTGAGATTTTCTTCTGATTTTGTTGACAAAACATTATATTAGTATTATAATAAATTGTGTTCATGATTTTTATTTATTCATTTGCACCTCTAGCTCAGTTGGTAGAGCAGCTGACTCTTAATCAGAAGGTCCGGGGTTCGACCCCCCGGAGGTGCACCAAAATTTAAAAAGTAGGAAATTTATTTTTCCTACTTTTTATTTTGTTTAATTATTGTTGGCAAATCATTATATGTGTCTTTTGAAACCAATGTTCTTGAAACAACTATACCATTTCTAGAAAGCGTTTTGTAAGTTTCACTCGTACAGCCATCTTCTCCTCTTTGAGTCACTACTTGCTGTCCATCTGCCAAAGAATTGTCTTCCTCATATACTGTTTCCATAGGTATTACACCTGTTTCTTCTGATTCTATTGTTACATCATAATCATCATCTTGTTTTATACCATATATATCTACTTTTACTACTCCATCTTGAGCTGTTGCTACTATTTTTATAGGATATTTTCTATTATTTTTAAATTTAAAGTCTACTGAACCCCATGATACTGTAGCATCTCTTCCTGCTGGTAAATATGAAGTTTTAAAATAATGGCTTCTTCTTTCTACTACTTCTAAATTAGATAGTAAAACAGAATTATACAATGTTGATGAGAGTTGACAAATGCCACCGCCTACATCTAATACTACTTTTCCATTTGCATAAGCTTTTGCCTCTTTAAATCCTGCTGAAATTGTTCTTTTTCCTATTGTTTGATTGTATGAAAAAGTTTCGCCCGGATTAACTATTGTGCCATTCAACTTTTCTGCGGCTAATACCAAATTATTATTTCTGTTTATATTACTTGCATCATAATTAGTTGTGCAAGTTCCAAGTAGATTTGGAAATGCATCTTCTCCTAAATCTGTTACCTTTACTTCCGCTTCTGTTATTGTTAATGGTATTTCATACTCTTCTTTATCTTCTGCAAGTACCTGCTTTGCCTCATCTATTGATATAGCTAGGCTTATTCCATCTTGCTCTGCATGTACTTCAAGTGGATCTTCACTTAAGTAAGCATTTTTAGGTTCACAGGTTATTTCATTAGCTATTTTTTCTAAATTTATTTCTTCTGGTGAAGTTTCCGTTACCGGTATTTCTATTGTATAATTGTCATCTGAGAAATCTTTAATTTCTGCAATTATTTGTTGTTTTAATTCATCTTTATTTATTATAACCCCTGATTTTCCCTTTGTTATTATAAGTTTGTCTCCATCAATATAATAATCATTATCTACAACTACATTTGGTAGCTTAGATTCTACATCTTCTATAATTTTATCTATACTGTTTTCATCTATTGTAAAATTAATTTCTATATTTTGAGGAATAAAATATCTTAATAAAATGTTATAATTATTTGTTATTATATTTCCACTTCTTCCTATAGAATATGCCTTAGTTACAGCATTCCCTACATCTGTACTTACACCCATTTGGTCAAAAGAAATTGTTGTTTCATAATCTCCTTGCTTTAATTTAATTCCTGCAATTTTCTTTTCATTGTATATTTTATTTAATTCTGTATTTGCTTCTTCTTGTTCTTTCCCATAAACAGATACACCTTGTACATCAATATTAGGATATATTTTATCATTTCCTATATTTATTAGACTAAATATTACTGAAATAAATATTATAAACGCTATAACACATAAAATTATTATAACTTTTTTATTTTTCTTTTGTTTCGTATTTTTCCCTTTTCTCATTTTACAATTCCTTTTCCTTATAATTATAATTTTATCTTTTTGTTCATTTTATAATTTATATATTTTGTAATAATCTACATTTTAAATTTGCTTATAAAATTATTTTATTTTCTTTCTTTGCATTTATTCTTTTAAATCTAAAATTAGTAGAATATTAATTCAATTTTATATATAAAAATATTATCACACTGCAAATTTTTTTACAATATTTTAATTTATTTACTAGACATTTTTTGTAGAATTTTGTATAATTATGTCGAATTTTATGAGATGATTTTAAGAAATATTAGCATAAATATTCTTACTGCTTTTCTTAAAATATATGTTGTTAAACTTTTAATATACGAAAGGATTGATTTTATGATAGGAGATATGCTTTCTAAAATAAGAGAAGATAAAAATATTTCCAAAACAAATATTGCAAAGGAAACAAATATTAATGTTGGTCACTTAACACATATTGAAAAAGGAGAGAGAAATCCTAGTCACAAAGCTTTAAAGGCTCTTTGTGATTCTTTAAAAATCCCTTATCAACCAATAATGTATACTTATGATAAAAAATTAACAGAAGAACAAACTGGTTATGAAGTTGTAAATCATATTAAATATGATACTATTCCTATGTTCGACACTCTTACTGGTTTTGCAACTGTGCCTCAAGAATATGCATCAAGTTCTCTTTGTTTGAAAGTAAAAGATAATACTATGGCTCCTAAATTTAATCAAAACGACTATGTTTTTATTGAGCTTAATACCCCTTTAAATAATAAAGATTTTGGTCTTTTTGAATATAGAGGAGAATACATCATTAGAAAATTTATTGTTAGAAAAAATGATTTGGTTTTAAGAGCTGAACAAGATGGCATTGATGACATTGTTGTCACTTCTAAGGATAACTTTTATATAATTGGTAGAGTTCTTGGAAAAGTAGAAAAATAGTTTCATAAAATTAACTTTTTCCGGATTTTAAATATATTAACTTCATTAATTTCTAATCTTTAAAGTGTAATATTTTTCAAAAATATTACACTTTTTTTACATTTATAATACAAATTTATAAATCTATTGAATAATTTGTCAAATAATAATATAATTAGTCTAGTTTTAAGCATAGGAGAAAATTATGGAATTAATTAAAAATATATTTTTTAATACAGATAAATTGATTCAAAGTTCTAATGTTAAGATATCATATACTGGTAAACTTTTTCAGAATGGTTCTGAAGAAGTGTTTATTCATTATGGATTTGGTGATAATTGGGACAATGTTTCTGATATTCCTATGAATAAGACAGAATTGGGATTTCAAGCAGAACTTCAACTAAATAATAGTGATAAATTAAATTTATGCTTTAGAAATTCTAATAATGAGTGGGATAATAACGAAGGACAAAATTATACATTTAATATAGAAGAAGCACCAGTTTCTTTAGCTGTTGTTGAAAATAATTCTTTAGATACTCCTCGTAGACTTAGAAAAACTTATTTATGGAGCAAGAAAATTAAGCTTGCTGTTTATAAAATAATTAAATATTTCCCAAAAATTATTACTGGAAATTATCGAAAAAAATCAGAAGATGTTAATCAATAATTATTTTATTGATTAACATATATATTACTAAAAAGAAAGCATTTAAATGCTTTCTCAGACTGTTGACAAAGTATATAAAAATATTTTGCTCAACAGTCTTTTCTTTTTTAAAAAAATGATGTAGAATAACT
>CALXWM010000015.1 GCA_944392425.1 uncultured Clostridia bacterium | reverse complement strand
ATAAACCCTTTTACAAAGCTTCTGTATTCATCTTTTACAGGTATAACATATCTGCCATCTCTAATAGTAATAACTTGATCCATAATGTACTTGCTATTTTGATGCATAACTTGATTTAGTTTATTTTTAATGTCACTTTCTAAAGCTTTTTTACTATTTCTAATGCTATAAAGTTTTTGAGAAGCATTATCTGCAATAATATCTTCAGAGATTATGCACGAACTTATTTTATTTTCAATATCTTTATTTGAATAAAGCATAGAAAAATAATCTTTGAGAGTAGGTAATGGTGTTTCTAAATCTTTAATATATTCAGTAAGTTCTCTTGCTGTTCTTAAAATATTGCACATTTCAAGCAAACCTTTGGCAGATAATGAAAGAGAGCTCTTTAAGCTTTTTATAAGAAAACTTACATCATCTATTTGTGAAATAGGTAATTCACCTTTTATGTTTCTAACTTGCAAACATTCATTGGTTTCGTTAAGCCAAGATTTAACTTCCATAGTTTTAGAAGAAGGCTCTAAACTTAAAGCTAAATTTTTACCTTCGAATGTTTGTGTATATTTTGCTAGATTTTCACGTATATTATTAAATTCTAATTTGTCTAAATTAAACATTGTAATTGTTCCTTTCACTTGTATATTAGGTATTATACAATAAAAATGGCGAAAATACAATTTTTGAAGTAAAATAAAAATAATTAAAAATTTTACGTTAGCGATTGACAAATATATAAATTAAATGGATAAAAAAGATAACGTAAGTATAAAATTTATTTATATAAAAAAACAGGAGGAAAAGATAGTGGAAAAGAAAAAACAAAAGCAAAAAGAATGATGAAAATAAAAATTACAGATTTTATGTAATGGCATTAGATGATATTAACCCTGGAACAAGCTACTGTTGGTATGATGCTGCAGCAGGAAAATTGAATAAGCTTGTTGGAACTTCAGAAAACAATTTTGGACAAGGAAGAGAAAACACAGAATATGTAAATGAAAAATGGAATGATCCAAGTTTGCCATGGGGAGTGCATAATGATAGTTTAACTTATGATGATATGTGGGAAGTAATACAAGAAGAAATAACAAACGGATGGTTTGTACCATCAAAATCAGAATGGTCAGCATTTGGAGCAGCATTTGGTATTGATAAAAGCAATTTTTCAAGAAGATTTGGACTTAGCGACACCTACTGGTCTTCTTCACAGTACAATATGTACGACGCTTATTTCGTGACCTTTTACGACGGTTACATCGGCAGCGGCTATCTATACAGCAACCGCTACGTTCGTCTTGCCACGACTTTCTAGTTTTGTTAAAAACTAGAAGCGGGTAAAAATTTTATTTCACTTCCCATAGACAAAAAAGTAAAAATAGTGTAATATAATTGTGAGAATAAAATAATATTTTAAAGGGGAAAGTATGAAAATTTTTAAACGAGCAATTATTTTAATTGTATTTTTACTTGGAGCTTTATCAATATCGGGCAGCGTAGAAGCAAGTTCAGATTTGTATTTAAACAGTTTAAACTTTGATGTGCAAATTAATAGTGATGGTTCTATGGATGTTGTAGAAACATGGAATATTGATATAAGCGACACAAACACTTTATTTAAAACATTCAAAAGAGATTCAACTAAGTACACAAACATAACAGATGGATCTGTAAGCAGAATAACAAGTAGTGGCGTAGAGATTCCTATGGATGATTATGGAGACTATGCTTACCATGTACCAACAGATGAGTATTATTTCATAAGTATGGGTTCAAATTACGAAGTAGCATGGGGCACTGGATATGAAAGTTCTTCTGGAACTGAAACTTACAAAATTAGTTATCATGTAGAAGATGCTATAGCAATATATAATGATTGTGCAGAAATGTATTGGCAATTCTTGGGCTCAGACTTTGAAATACCCGCCAAAAAAATTACAGGTACTATAAAATTACCAGCGGAAGTATCAAACATAGATGACCTAAGAGTTTGGGGACATACTCCTGATTTAAATGGAACAATTACAAAGGCAAGTAATGACACAGTAACATTTGAGGTAAACAATAACAAAGCACAAAAAATGGTAGAAGTAAGAATTGCTATGCCAAATGACTTAATTACTTATTCAGGAAGAATGTATAATACAAATAGATTAAACTATATTCTTCAAGAAGAAAATGCATGGGCAGATGAAGCTAATAGCTCAAGAATAGTAAAAATAATAATTACCGCCATTATATGCTTAATTATATTTGGTGTATTATTATTCTTTGCAATTAAAAATATAAGGATACTACTAAAAGTAAAGCCAGTAGTTCCATCTACACATTTTGACTATTTTAGAGATCTACCACGTGAGACTTGCTCACCAGCAGAGGCTTTGTACATTTTGCAAGGAAACTATCAGGGATTTACACAATATGATCTAGGAAAAGTATTTTCATCAACAATTTTAGATTTATCTTTGAAAAAAATAATAAAAATAGAAGAAATACCAGATGGAGGTAAAAAAGATAGCAAAATTACTATTTTGCCTCAAGATACAAATAGTGTTAGTCTTAATAGTGATGAAATAATAATATTAAACTTTTTGATTACAGCTTGCAAAAATAAATCTAAATCAATATTTGGTGGAAGTAAAGAGTCAGATAATCCAAATGAAATTACAATGAAAGAGCTAAAAAAATATATAAGCAATAATAGCTCAAAAGTTGTAGCATTAAAGAGTGCAATAGATAAAGCAATTAAATCAAAGCTTACATCAAATAGAATACTAGATTTAAAAGGAATAAAAAGAAGAAATGCCAACATGGCAGGCTGTTCTATAGGTGTATTTATACCATTTGTTTTAGTATTTTTACTAGATAATATAGACTTTGTTACAAATACAGTAAACAGCATAGGAATACCATGGTATTTGTTAGTTATAGCATTAATATGGCTTATAGTTGACTTTATCTTAATAAATAGAGCAAATAACAGAATAAGTGTATACACTCAAGAAGGTGTAGATGAACAAGACAAGTGGAAAGCATTTAAAAAGTATATGGAAGACTTTTCACTTCTTAAAGAAAAAGATGTACCAGACTTAACAATATGGGAAAAATATTTGGTATATGCTACTGCATTTGGCATATCTGAAAAAGTAATAAAAGAATTAAAAATTGTATACCCTGATTTTGATAACTATGATTACAACATATATCCAACAATATTTATAATGTCACATATGGACTTTTCAAGTAGTTTTAGATCAGTAAGTAATGCAATGTCATCTTCATTCTCGTCAGGCTCTGGCGGAGGAGGCGGCTTCTCCGGAGGAGGCGGCCGGCGGCGGAGGCCGGTGGTGGTGGAGGAGGAAGGTAAAACTTCCTCTTTTTCCTTTTTCTATATTTTTTCAGTTGGGGACGGTCTTAAATTGAAAAAATTACGTTGAGGGATTGACTTAGAGTAAAATATGGCAACAATAAGAAGTTGGGTTGAAAAAATACATTTCAAAATATATAATAAAGAAAAAATTTAGGAGTAAAATCAGATGACAAAAATGGCTGAAAGCCTTGAGGCTGTATATATATATATATATATATATCGTAAGATTTAATAAAATAAGTTTATGTGAACATAGAGAAAAAGCTATGCTTTTTAGACGAACAAAAAATGTTTAATTGGCATAGTTTTTTTGCGTGTTTTTTTCAGTTAGGGACGGTCCTAAATCGAAAAAATTGTGTCAAAGAGAACCGTCCCATTTGACACAATTAAGAAAAATATCAAGGAGGAAAATTTAAAATTATGAAAAAACAAAATAAAAAACAAAAGTTAATAAGTGGAATAGCAATAATTATAGTAGCAATTATTTTAGCAATAATAATTACAACCAACATTATAAATAATAGTATTGGAAGTAAAGCCCATTTATCTGCTAATTCAAATGCACACTCAAACTTAATAGCCAATTATATAAAAAAAGGAATAACAATAGGAGGCATAACTGGGACATTAGAAACCTTAAATACATTTGATGCAACAGCTACGCCAGAAGATATTGTTTATGGCAAAACTGCATATGTAAAGGGAGAAAAAATAACGGGGACAAAAATAACACGAGAGATACTTAAAATAGGAGATTATGTTGAATATACACCTGATGTAGCTTCATCATATAGTTTAACGTCAGCAGCGAGTGGACATAGTAGTAATCAAACAATAAATCAAGAAAGTTTTAAGTGGAGAATACTAAGTGTAAATAAAGACGGAACTGTGAATTTAATAAGCGATAAAACAACAGAACAAGATTTATATTTAGGTGGTTCATTAGGATATAATAATGGTGTATTAATATTAAATGATATTTGCTCAAAATTGTATGGGAATAAAGAATTAAATGTTACTGCGAGAAGTTTAAAACTAGAAGATATAGAAAATAAATTGAGTGAAGAAGGATATGAATTTAGAAATCAAAATGTACTGTATAATATTAAATATGGTGAAACATATAAACCTAATGATACTAATGCAACATATTATCCATATTTGTATGCAAAAGAGAATGGTTCTGGTGTGAATACAGATACAATTAAAACAGATGGAATAGGACAAAGTGATAGTTATTATACATCACCAACAACAGAAACAGGAACGTGGGCAACGAGTTTAACTGCCACACAAACAAACTATAGTCTAAGAATATTATCTGAAAATTTTATTGATGAAAATTTTGCAAATGTAATAAGTAGTGACAAAGTATTTTGGTTGGCGTCTCGATCTGCCAATTGCTATGGCGACGAAAATGATGTAATTGGTTTTAAGATTTTCATAATAATGGGAATTAATTCTGATGGTTCTACATTGGGCTATAATATAATGCAAGGCTCTGATTTAGTTACGTCTAATGGTAGTAGTACTGCATTTACAGATTTGGGATATAGAATAAGACCAATAGTAACTTTGAACTCAAATATAGAGTTTACATCTGGGGAAGGAACAATGGAAAAACCATATAAGATATCTAAATAAAATGCTGTTACAATAATTGCAAATTTTATATCAAAAATATATAATAAAGAAAAAATAAGGAGCAAAGAATAATGACAAAAATGGCTGAAAGCCTTGGCGCTGTATATATATATATATATATATCGTAAGATTTAATAAAATAAAGTTATGTAAACATAAAGAAAAAGCTATGCTTTTTAGACGTATGCAAAATGTCTAAAGGCATAGTTTTTTGCGTGCATTTTTTTCAGTTGGTAGACGGTCCTAAAATGAAAAAATTATGTCAAAAAGAACCGTCGCATTTGACAGAAAAAATTTGTGTCAAAAAAACGTTCCATTTGACATACTGACATTTCGACACTTTTGACAACGCAGTTGATAATTAAAAATTTCAAGGAGGAAAATGAAAAAATATGAAAAAACTAAATAAAAGGCAAAAGTTAACAAGTGTAATAGCAATAATTATAGTAGCAATAATTTTGGCAATAATAATTACAACTAATATTATAAATAATAGTATTGGAAGTGAAGGATATTTATCTGCTAATTCAAATGCATACTCAAATTTAATAGCAAATTATATTAAAAAAGGAATAACAATAGGAGGCATAACAGGAACTTTAGAAAGTCTAAATACATTTGATGCAACAGCTACACCAGAAGATATTGCCTATGGAAAAACTGCATATGTAAAAGGAGAAAAAATAACTGGAACATATAGGACTTTAAAGGATTTAGAAATAGGAGACTATGTAGCATATAAACCAGATCAAGCTAGTAGCTATTCCTTAACGGCATCTGTAAGTGGGCATACTAGTAATCAAACTATACCACAAGACAATTTGAATTGGCGAATATTAGGCAAAAATGATGATGGAACAGTAAACCTAATAAGTGATACGACCACAAGTACCAATATATATTTAGGCGGAGCAATAGGATATAACAATGGAGTTTATATATTAAATGATATAGTAGCAAAACAATATAGTAATAGTAGCTTAGGAGTGACAGCAAGAAGTCTAACAATTGAAGACATAGAAGCTGGAATGACTGAAAGTGGATTAAACTATGTACATAGTTATACATCAGGTGACGGAGTTGAATGGGGAAAAACAAAGAATTATTCAACTTATAAATATTATCCATATTTGTATACAAGAGAAAATGGATCAGGAATTAATACCACTACAACTAAAAAGGATGGCATAAATCAAAGCGATAGTTATTATACTGTAGCGACTACAGAAAAATACACACAAGCAAGCACGATCCTAACAGTTACACAGACACTTTATGAAAGAAATGTTATCAGTACTTACTATAAAAATAGTGATTTTTACGATTTAATATATTCCAACAGTGGGTATTGGCTTTCAACTCGTTTTGCTAACTGCTATTCGGACTATGCGGACTTTGGACTATGCTTTGTAGCTTACAATGGAATATATGGTTCTTTAATGTTTCGCTCTAATTCTTACGAGAGCAATAGCTTCTCAGCTTTAAAACCAGTAGTTTCTTTAGAAGCAAATCTCGAAATTAGCTCAGGAGATGGTAATACACCAGAAACAGCATATCAACTTGCAAATTTTTAAGGTGATTGCAAATGTTAACTAAAAAGAAACAAGTTTTGTAGAAAAATGACGAAATTTGTTTCTTTTTGTTAACGAAAAAATATCAAAAAATGTAGAAAAAGTATTGACACAAAATGGAGAACATAATATACTTATGTCATATTAAAAATCAATTGATTTTATTCAACAATATTTACTAAAGTGATTTTATGAATTCATATTAATTCAAGGAAAATTACAATTCAAAATAAATCCTAGCGAAGTAGTAAATTAAATTTTAATAATTAATTAAACTGGTCTAAATAAAGACGAGATTTATTAATTATGCACAAAAAAATGAGGATATATGGGTGTTATCTAAAGAAGAGTAGTAAACACTTAAATATCCTCTTGCCTAATTAACATAAAAATGGTATAATATAGCCATTATGAAAGTTAAATTTTATACATTAGGTTGCAAAGTAAATACATACGAAACAGAAGCTATGGAACAGCAGTTTATGGCATATGGATATAATCTAAGTGAGGAAAATGCAGACATATATGTCATAAACACTTGTGCCGTAACTAATATTGCTGAAAGAAAATCAAGGCAGATGATAAGAAGAGCCAAGGAGTTAAATCCAAAGGCTATTATTGTCGTGTGCGGATGTTATGCACAAACTTCTAAAGAAGAGATTGAAAAAATGCCAGAAGTAAATATTGTAATTGGCGTAAATGAAAAGACTAATATAGTTAAAATTGTGGAAAAATTTTTAAATGAAAAACATATTGATAATGATGCTAAAAATAATAGAGCAAAAGATGCTTTTAATAAAAGGGTCCAAGTTAGTGATGTTATGCACCAAAATAATTACCTAGACTTTGGAACAACCACGTACACAGAACTTAACAGAGCGGTTGTAAAAGTGCAAGATGGTTGCGACAGATTTTGTTCATATTGCATTATTCCTTATGCTAGAGGAAAGGTAAGAAGTAGAAATCCTGAAAGCATTTTACGAGAAATAGCACAAATTGCACAGGAGGGAATAAAAGAAGTTGTAATTACAGGTATACATTTAGCCTCTTTTGGAAAAGATTTTAGTGATGAAGATGCAAAAAAATACAGACAAACTTTTGGATATAATCAAGATTTTACGCCATTTGACCCCAAAAATGATTTACATACAGGTGGTTTTAGGCTAATTGAATTACTTGAACAAATAAATAAAGTAAAAGGCATAGAACGAATAAGATTGGGCTCACTTGAACCAAAACTTATTACTAGAGCATTTGTTACAAGACTAAGCAAATTAGAAAAGATTTGTCCGCATTTTCATTTATCACTTCAAAGTGGATGTGATAAAACTTTAAAAGATATGAATAGAAGATATACAACCGAGGAGTTTGAAAATTCGGCAAATTTGCTTAGAAAAGTTTATCATGATGTAGCTCTTACAACAGACATTATTGTAGGATTTCCAAACGAAACAGATGAAGACTTTGAAAAAACTTATAAGTTTCTTAAAAAAATAAAATTCTATAAAATGCATATATTTAAGTATTCTCCTAAAAAAGGAACTGTTGCTATAAAGATGAAAAATCAAGTAGATGGAAAAGTGAAAGAGGAGAGAAGCAAAAAACTTATAGAACTTTCAAATAGGAATCAAAATGAGTATAATGAAAGTTATATTGGAAAAACTGTTAAAGTTTTATTTGAAGAGTACAAGAATGAAAACTTTAAAGGTCATACTGCAAATTATATCATGGTAAATGCAAAAGGCGATTTAAAAGATGAAAGCAAAATTATAGATAAAATTTTAAATGTTGAAATTTTAGATAACGACAAAAAAGAAATTGAGTTAATAGGAAAAATTCAAGCCATGAATTATAACTAAACAATTGACAAAATGTAATAAAATGCTAAAATATAAGTGTTAAAAAAGGAAAGGAAAAACTTAAAATGAAAGCAATAGAAATTAGAAATAAATACTTAAAATTTTTTGAAAACCATGGACATAAGGTAATTCCAAGTAGTCCATTAATTCCAGAAAATGATCCATCAGTATTATTTACAACTGCTGGTATGCAACCATTAGTACCGTATCTTTTAGGAGAGAAACATCCAGAAGGTAAAAGGCTTACTGACTATCAAAAATGTTTGCGTACAAATGATATAGACGAAGTGGGAGATAACAGACATTTAACATATTTTGAAATGCTTGGAAACTGGTCATTAGGAGATTATTTTAAAGAAGAATCTATCCAAATGAGTTATGATTTTCTAACAAAGGAACTTGGTATTCCAGCCGAAAAAATATCTGTTACTTGTTTTGCAGGAGACGAAGATTGTCCAAGAGATGAGCTTACTGCATCTTGCTGGGAAAAAGCAGGTATTCCAAAAGATAGAATATATTTTTATGGAAAAGATGACAACTGGTGGATAGCAGGCGAAGAAGGACCTTGTGGACCAGATACAGAAATGTTTTATGATACAGGTAAACCAAAGTGCTCAGATAATTGTCAGCCATCTTGTGATTGTGGAAAATATGTGGAAATATGGAACAATGTTTTTATGGAATACTACAAAAAAGATGGAAAATATACAAAACTAGAGCAAAAGAATGTTGATACAGGCCTAGGTTTAGAAAGAATGGCTATGCTTTTACAAGGAAAGCAGACTCCATTTGATACTGAACTTTTTAGCCCGGTAATGGAAAGATTACAAAGTTTAGCAAAAAATGATGATATAGCTAGCAGAAGAATTGTAGCAGAACATATGCGTGCAAGTATGATGATTATTTGTGATGGCGGAAGACCTTCAAACCTAGATAGAGGATATATTTTAAGAAGATTAATTCGTAGAATGACAAGACATTTAAATAAATTACAAATTGATTTAAACGAATTACCAAACTTGATTGAATTAAATGTAGAAACATTAAAGGAAATGTATCCAGAATTAGAAAGTCACAAGCAAGAAATAAAAGACGTAATTGTTGCTGAAAAAGATAAGTTTATGAAAACTTTAAATAATGGTGAAAGAGAGTTTAATAAAGTTATAAATAGGCTTAAAAATCAAGGAATAAACAAAATTGATGGAAAGACAATATTTAACTTATATGAAACATATGGATTTCCACCAGAAGTTACAAAAGACTTAGCGACAGAAAATGGATTTGAAGTTGACTTAAGTGAAGTGGACAAATTGTTTAAAGAACATCAAGAAAAATCAAGAATGGGTAGTGATCAAAAATTTAAGGGGGGGTTAGCAGAACAAAATGAAAAAACAATAGCTTATCATACAGCAACACACCTTTTAAATGCGGCACTTAAAAAAGTTATTGGACCAAGTTCTCATCAAAGAGGATCAAACATTACAACTGAAAGAATGAGATTTGATTTTAACTGTGATCACAAACTTACACCAGAAGAAAAGCAAGCTGCTGAAGACTTGGTAAATGAATGGATTAAAGCAGATTTACCTGTTACTGTAGAAACAATGAAAAAAGAAGACGCTTTAAAATCAGGAGCAGAGTGTATGTTTATAGAAAAATATCCTGATGAAGTTACTGTTTATACAATAGGAAATGTTTCAAAAGAATTATGTGGAGGACCTCATGTAAAGCATACAGGTGAGCTAGGACATTTTAAAATTGTTAAAGAAGAAGCAAGTTCGCAAGGAGTAAGAAGAATTAAGGCTATACTTGAATGATATTAAAATAGAAAACGCAATTATTGTCAAATTAATAAAAAGACAAGGAGAATATAAAAATGGAAGATTGTGTATTTTGTAAAATAATTAAAGGTGAAATTCCTTCAAAAAAGGTTTATGAAGATGATGAGGTTTTAGCATTTTATGATATAAATCCAATTGCAAAAGTGCATGTGTTAGTAATACCAAAGGTTCATATACAAAGTTTACAAGAGTTAAAAGAAGATCACAAAGAACTATTATTTCACATGTTTGAAACAATAAATAAAGTCGCAGAAATTGTTGGAATAGACAAAACTGGATTTAGAGTAACATCAAATGTGGGAGAAGATGGAGGACAAGCTGTAAAACATCTACATTTCCATGTAATGGGCGGAGAAAAATTGCCTACTAGATAACATGACAAAAACTTATGAAAAGACTAGATTTAATTCAAAATATATGATATAATATATATTGATTAGTCTAGTAAAGAAAGGATAAAGTATGATAAATTCAAAATATAATAAAGTACTAACAGTAATTTTAGTAATTGTTGTAATAGTTATATTTGCACTTTTAGGATTTTGGGGATACCAAACATTTACAAAATATTTTAAAGATAAAGACATTGATGCAACATTAAATGAGTTTAATGAAACAATATTAAATAATAATACATCAAAAAGAAATGAATTTACAGGAAGTGATCCAATCAACTTTACAGCAGTAGATAATGGTGTATCAAATGGCAATTCGTCAGGAAATTCAACAAGTGATGTGGTAACTTATAAAGGTTTCACAGTAGTTGGAAGAATGGAAATTCCTAAAATTGATTTAGATTTACCAGTACTAGAAAGAGCAACTAAGAATTCTTTAGAACAATCAATAGGTGTTCTAATGGGACCAGGACTTAATCAAGTAGGAAATACAATAATAGTTGGACACAACTATAGAAATGGAACATTTTTCTCAAGAAATAGTGAACTTGAAAATGGAGACGAAATATATATAACAGATACAGCAGGAACAAGAATAGAATATACTATTTACAATATATACACAACATCATCAGAAGACTCAGACTACATTACTAGAGATACTGCAGGTAAAAGAGAAATTTCATTATCTACATGTACTGAAGATTCAAGGTATAGATTAGTAATTTGGGCAAGAGAAGTAGAACAGTAAAATTTATAGTTTATTTAAAAATCAAAAATTAAATTATATATTGTAAAATTAATTTTAAGAATAAATTATTTAAAATGGTTGACAATATTAAAAAAATGGGGTAGAATATATATTGTTGTAATTACAAACGGTGGATTTAGCGTAGTTGGTTAACGCGCCAGTTTGTGGCACTGGAGACCATGGGTTCGAGTCCCATATTCCACCCCATTTATATAAACATTGGGCTGTAGCCAAGCGGTAAGGCATTAGACTTTGACTCTAACATGCGCTAGTTCGAATCTAGCCAGCCCAACCAAATTAATATTATACGAACTTTTAAAGGTTGTATAATAATCATAAAACCTTGCTAATAGAAGTTTTATACTTCTACTAGCAAGGTTTTTTAGGTAAAATACCGACTTTATAAAAGTGAAGATTAATAAATTATAAACTAATAGTATATTTTACTAATTAGCAGCATCCTCTATTATTTCCACCACAACAGCAGCATATTAATATTAAGAATATAATTAAAAAGCAACAGTCATTATCTCTTCCGAAAAAACCGCATCCACATTTATCTTGCATTGCACATCCTCCTTTCTTTTTTACTACTTTATGAGTAGTTTTACATTACAAAAAACGCATTTTTTGATTGTAAAAAATACTAGCAACCACAATTGTTTTCATTTCCACATCCACATCCGCAGTTGTTTCCACCGCAGTTGCAGCAAAGTAATAAGATCAATATTATGAACCATAACATATCTCCGTTACAACCTCTCATATTATACCTCCCTCATAAAGAATTTAACTTCTTTTGTATAATATATACTATTCAACTTAGTATAAATTGGTTACGCATAAGTTAAATAAGAGAATATTTTTTAAATAAAATTCTAGTATATTTTTTTTTTATATGATATAATGCAGTTACAAAAATGAGAAAATTAAGTTCTAATATTATATAAAAAAGAATTGAACTTAAACAAATGAAAGGAATGAAATTTTAAATGGGAAAAATTGTATTATTAGACGATTTAACAATAAATCAAATTGCGGCAGGTGAAGTTATAGAAAGACCAGCTTCAGTAGTTAAAGAATTAGTTGAGAATTCTATAGATGCAGGGGCAAAAAATGTAACTGTTGAGATAAAAAATGGAGGAATTTCCTATATTAGAATTACAGATGATGGTAGTGGAATAATGCCAGATGATATGGAAATTGCTTTTGAAAGACATGCAACAAGTAAAATAAGAAAAGCAGATGATTTAGACACTGTTAAGTCTATGGGGTTTAGAGGTGAAGCTTTGGCAAGTATTGCAGCTATTGCTAAAGTTGAATTAGTATCTAGAACAGAACAAAATGATATTGGATACAAGATTGCTATTCAAGGTGGAGATATAATAGATAAGCATGAAGAAGGTTGCCAAAAGGGGACAACCATTACAGTAAAAGAACTTTTTTATAATACTCCAGTTAGATATAAATTTTTGAAAAAAGATTTTACAGAATCTGGCTATATTGAAGATACTATAACTAGAATTGCACTAGCTAATCCAAGTATTGCAATTAAACTAATAAACACAGGTAAAATAACTATTCAAACAACTGGAAGCGGAAAATTAGAAGATGTTATTTATAGCATTTATGGAAAAGAGATCGCTCAGAATTTATTACCAGTTGAATATGAATTTGAAGATATGAAGGTTACTGGGGTTATTGGAAAACCAGCTATAGCTCGTTCAAATAGATCTAACCAATTATTCTTTGTTAATAAAAGATTTATAAAAGATAAAACATTAACAAGTGCAGCAGAGCAAGCTTTCAAAGGATTAGTAACAATAGGCAAGCATGGATTTTTAGTATTAAACATAGATATGGATCCAAAAAAGGTTGATGTAAATGTTCATCCAACTAAGTTAGAAGTTAGATTTCAAGAAGATGGAAAAGTATTTAAGGCAATATATAATAGCATTAAGCAGGCTTTACTAAAATATGATTTAGTTCCATCACCAGAAAAAGAATATAAAAGTACAACACCAAATGATATTTTAAAAAGCATTAATTCTAATGTTAATTCAAATTTATTTAACACAAAAGTTGAAGCTGATGAAGTAAAAGAAACAAGTTTAAAAAGCGAGACGATAACAAACAAAGCAGATACATTGTCTAATAAAAATGAAGATGAAACTAACATACCTAAATTTACAGAATTTAAAAGCACAATGAGTGAATTGGATGCAGAAACAAGAAGAAAATTTATAGATGAACTTACACAAACCAAAAGCCCTGAAGAAATAGGAATAAAATTGGCTGATATGACAAAAGCTCTTGCAAATAAAAGCAATGAAATAATAAATGAAAAAAATGACTCACAAAAAATAGAAGAAAACAAAGTTGCTGATGAAGGCATAGAAGACAAAGCTGTTCAAGAAGATGTTACTGATGAAAGTAGAGAAAACGAAGAAGTTTCAGATAGCTCAAATAATGAACAACTAAACGAAAAAACAGAAGAATATAAATTAGATAATAGCACTAATGTTGCTAATGATGTAAACAAAAAAGAAGAAGAAACATTTGAACAAATGTATAAAAGATTATTTGGCAGAGACATAAATGAAGCAAAAAAAGAGTATGCAGAAAAACAAGCAGAAGAAGAAGAAAAATATCCAATTTCTCCAATTACTGGTGAGGAAATATCAATATTTGAAAAAGAAGGAATAGATAACAATCCGCAATATAAATTTATTGGTATAGCTTTTAAAACATATATAATATTAACAATGGGAGATGATTTATACATTTTAGATCAACATGCGGCCCATGAAAGAATAATGTATGAAAAAGTAAAAGCAAATTATTATAGTGAAGGTGAAAAAGACTGCCAGCTAATGTTATTACCAGACATAATAAAACTAAGTACTAGAGAGATGGGGATTTTTAAAGATAACAAAGAGATGTTTAATAAAGCAGGTTTTGCAGTTGAAGAATTTGGAGACAATACTGTAAAATTAACAGGAGTTCCAGAATTTTGTTTGGATTTTGACACTCAAGAATTATTTTTGGAAACATTAGATGAAATAAATACTGTAGCAAGAACTGCAAAACAAGAAATAGAAGATAAATTTTTAGCAACAGTAGCATGCAAAGCAGCTGTTAAAGCACATATGGCTCTTTCAAAAGAAGAAGTAGATAGCTTAATGAATCAGTTATTAAGATTACCAAATCCATTTACTTGTCCACATGGAAGACCTACTGTTATTAAAATGTCTAAAAATGATATTGAAAAGAAATTTTCTAGAAGATAGCACAATGCAAAAATACAATATATATAAAAAATTGTAAAATATGTATTTCAAAAAACAAATGAAAGGATTTTGTAAATGGAAACAGCAATAATTGCATTTATAATAATAATAAATTTAGCGACAATTTTAGTAGTATATAAATCATTAAGTAATATAGAATTAAAAAATAAGATTATTCTTATTGTAATTGGTGAAATTGTAATGTATGTAATATTGTTTATATTATATGGAATAAGTTCATCTGGGGTAAATGAAACTGTAGTAAATAACTCAAGGCAGATAATTTTATTTACAATTTTACCAATTAATATAATTTGTATAGAACTTCCTTTAATGTTAACGTTAAAAAAGTTACAACAAGGTGATATAGAAAATAGTCAGTTTAAAAAAAGAATGGCTATATGCTTAATTATAGCTGTTATAATCTTAGTATTGGAATTTGCTTACATAAGAGACATACAAGCAGGAATTAGTAATTTTGGTGCAAATTTAAGTAAATAATTACAATTCACAGTTGGCTTTTTTAAAAGCTACAATAGTATATTGGAACTTAAGTAATAAAAATTAAGCTTTAAATTATAACAAAAATATTAAATACGAGGTAAGAAAGTGAAAAATCAAGTAATAGTTATTTGTGGTCCAACAGCATCAGGAAAAACAAGATTAGGTATAGAATTAGCAAAAAAAATAGATGGTGAAATAGTGTCTTGTGATTCAATGCAAATATATAAAGATATGACAATAGGTACAGCAAAGCCAACAGAAGAAGAACGCAGTGAAGCAGTACATCATTTAGTGGATTTTGTTTTACCAAGTGAAAGGTATAGTGTAGCGGAATATAAAAAAGATGCAGAAAATACTATAGAACAAATTATAGAAAAAAATAAAAAGCCTATAATTGTTGGAGGTACAGGCCTATATTTAAATTCATTAGTTTATGGAATAGATTATCCAAATATAGTAACAGATTTAAATTATAGACAGGAACTTGAAGAAAAAGTTAATAAAGAAGGTCTTGAAAGTTTATATAAAGAAGCAACAAAAATAGATTCTAAAGCAATTGAAAAAATTAGTCCAAATGATAAAAAAAGGATATTAAGAATTTTGGAAATATATCATTCTACAGGTAAAACAAAAACAGAAATAGAAGCAGATTCAAGAAAAAATGGTCCAAAGTTTGATTATAAAATTTTTGTACTTAATATGGATAGAGAAAAACTATATGATAGAATAAATAGAAGAGTAGATTTGATGATAGAAAATGGTCTTATAGAAGAAGTAAAAACTCTTTTAGAAAAATATAAAGAATTTCCAACAGCAATGCAAGGATTGGGATATAAAGAAGTGGTTGAATATTTAGAAAATAAGACTACTAAAGATGAAATGATAGATAAAATTAAACAAGAGACTAGAAGATATGCCAAAAGGCAAATTACATGGTTTAAATCATACAAGTATGCAATTTGGCTTGATGCTTCAAATAACGACAATGTAAGCATAATACTTGAAAACATTAGAAAATAAAAAATAGATGCTTGAAACATTAGATCGAATATAAAATATGAAAAATAGTTGGAGGAAGGTTTGAAAAAAATCACTAAAAAAGAAACAAGAAAGAAAAAGCAAAATGAAAAAAAACAAGAGTTTAAGGATTTCAAAAATATTACTTTTGAAGAAGAAAATGATGAAAATCCTTTTATTACTGAGCCTAATAAAGTGCGTAAACAAAGTGTAAAAGCTTCAAATAAAGTAGAAAATCCTAATATAACTATAAAAAGAAAAGTAAATAAGAAAAGAATAATTTTAATAGTTGCTTTAACTATTGCGGTATGTGTGTATTTAGGAATATCAGTATATCATTTGATAAAGAATCCTACAGATTCAGTTGTAGTTAGTGATGGGAGAATTTCTCAAGAAGAAACAGTAGCAGGTTATATTATTAGAGACGAAACAGTAGTAAGAGGAGAAAACTACAAAAATGGTATGGTTGAAATAAAATCAGAAGGCTCAAAAGTTGCAAGTGGAGATCCAATTTTTAGATATTATTCAAGTGGAGAAGAAGATTTGAAAAAAAAGATAGCTGAATTGGACGTAAAAATCCAGGAAGCGATAGAGAAAAATAGTGAAAGTCTACCATCTTCTGATACAAGGTCTTTAGATACACAAATAGAAACTGCTTTAGAACAAGCGACAAACACAAATAATATTGGACAAATAAGAGAATATAAAAAGAATATTGCTAGGGATGTAACTAAAAAGGCAAAAATTGCGGGTGAGTTGAGTCCAGCAGGCTCTTATCTAAAAAAACTTATAGATGAAAGAAGCGGTTATGAAAATGAACTTAATTCAGGAGCAGAATATATAAATGCTTCAAGAAGCGGAATTGTCTCTTATAGAATAGACGGATTAGAAGAGGTTTTAAATACTAATGATTTCTCTAAAATAAATAAAGAATTTTTAGATAATTTAAATTTAAAAACAGGACAAATAATATCTGCAAGTAGTGAAGGCGGAAAAATAGTTAATAATTTTATTTGTTACATAGCATGTACTTCCAAAAGTGATGAAGCAAATAATGCGAAAATAGGTGATACTGTAAAACTAGCTTTGCCAAGCTCAAGAGAAGTTGATGCAAAAATAGAATATATTACAAAAGAGGAAAATAATGAAGTTACTTTAATTTTTAGCTTTACAGAAGGAATAGAAGAACTTTTAAGTTATAGAAAGGCATCAGTTGATATTATTTGGTGGGATGCCCAAGGTTTCAAAGTTCCAAACAGTTGCATTATAGAAAGAAATGGACTTAACTATGTTATAAGAACAAAAGCGGGATATTTGGATAAAGTTCTTGTAAAAGTACAAAAAGCGACAGAAAATTACTCAATAGTTACTAATTATAGCACATCAGAAATTGAAGAATTAGAATTAGAAGAAGATGTTTCTACATCAATAATTTTATATGATGAACTACTTTTAACACCATCGGAAGAGCAAATAAAAAATGCTACATAATATTACAAAAATATTACAAAAGCATTAAATAATGATTACATATTACAAAAACTATTGACTTTATTGAAAAAAAGTTAGATACTAGGTATAGTCGTAGACACGAATGAGAAATTTAGGAGGTTGTTTATAAATGTCAAACGCAGTTTTAAATAAGTTTATGAATATTTTTGGTATGGGAGCGGAAGAGGCAGAAGATGAAGAGTTCGAAGACATAAATGATACATATGAAGAGGATGAACTAGAAGAGCCAAAAGGTTTATTTGGAAGAAAAAGCAACAAAGTTGTTAACATGGTTGGGCAAGTTAGAATGGTGATTATGCAACCAACTTCTTTTGAGCAATCTGAAGATATTTGTGACTTATTAAAAGATAAGAAGTCTATAATAATTAACTTAGAATATGTTAATAAAGATATAGCTAGAAGAATTATTGATGTAGTTAGTGGAGCAGCACATGCTCTAGATGGACATATGCAAAAAATATCAAGTTCTATATTTTTAGTAGCACCATATAACTATGATATAACTTCAGAAACAAGAGAAGAAACCAAGAGCAAGTTACCTGTATCTTGGCTTAAGAGTAATGCCAATAATTAAATATATGGGGGAAAGATATGATTACACCTTTAGATATAGAAAATAAAAGATTTTCAAAGAAAACTCTTAATGGATATGATCCAGAAGAAGTTGATGATTTTTTAGATGAATTAACTAAAGATTATTCAGCAATTTACAAAAAAGCAAATGAAAATGATAAAGAAGTAGAAGATTTAAAACTTAAAGTTGAACACTATAATCAAATAGAATCAACTTTACAAAACACATTACTTATGGCTCAATCAGCTGCTGATGAAGTAAAAAATGCTGCTCAAAAACAAGCAGAGCAAATAATTAGAGAGGCTGATAATAAAGCAAAAGAGCGTACTGAAAATTTAGACATGCAAATAGCTGAAAAAAGAAAAGAACTAGAAGACATTAGTAAACAATTCGATGTATATAAAGCAAAAATGGAATCTTTACTTATATCACAATTAGAACTTCTTAAGGAAGTAAACAAAGATGATTAAAATTTGCTACGTGCATAAAGAAAATTATAAAATGTATATTTATAGTTAAAATGCAAGTTCAGGTAAAATTACAAATTTGTAACAAAAAACAAGGATATATGCAATTATTTAGCGTATATCCCTTTATTTTGCTGTAAATTTATGCTAAAATAAGTGTATTACATTGTTGTTAAGGGAATATTACAATTTTATTATTTCTATTGACAAGAGAGGAAATAAAGTTAAAATAGTATTATGAGAGTTATAAGTGGCATATCTAGAGGAACAAAGCTAAAAACAATTGAAAGTGATACTACTAGACCAACACTAGACAGAGTAAAGGAATCTTTATTCAATATTTTACAAGATAAAATAAAGAATACAGTAGTATTAGATTTATTTGCAGGAAGTGGAGCTTTAGGAATTGAAGCATTAAGTAGGGGAGCTACAAAAGCTTACTTTTGTGACAAAAATCCTATTGCGGTTAAAGTTATTAAGGAAAATTTAAGTAAAACAAGATTAGAAGAAAAGGCAATTGTTTTTAATAAAGATTATATTGAAGCAATTAGGAAAATAAATGAACCGTTATCAATAGTTTTCTTAGACCCGCCATATAAACTTGATTTATCAGCAAAAGCAATAAATGAATTACTTAAAAACAATTTAATTACAAAAGATAGCATAATTATAATAGAAACTGATGAAATAAATAGGGATGTAGAAGAAGTAAGAAACATAGAAGAAATTGAAATTGTAGATACTAGAAAATATGGTAGAGCCAATTTATTGTTACTAAAAAGAAAGAGGAAATAAATAATGGAAATATTTACATTACTAGAAAATTTAGAGGAATTAGTAGAAAATTCTAAGAAAATGCCTTTTACAAATAAAATTATGATTGACCAAGAAGATATTTTAGATGTTGTGAAAGAAATAAGACTTAAGCTTCCAGAGGACCTAAAGCAAGCAAAATGGGTTAGAGAAGAAAGAGAAAGAATATTAGAAGAGGCCAAAAAAGAAGCTGATGATGTTGTTAAAGAGGCTGAGAATAGAATAATATCTATGATTGACGAGCATGAAATTACTAAAAAAGCATATGAACAGAAAAATCAAATAATGGAAGCTGCTAATGAAAATTCAAGGCAAATTACACAAGGTGCTAAAGAATATGCAGATAATATTTTGGCGGATTTAGAAGGTAAATTAGAAAAGGTTTTAAAAGAAATATCTCAAGATAGAAGAGAGTTAAAATAAAAGTGTTGAAATAAAAAACTAATTTACTTAGATTATAATTAATAAAAAACGAAAGGGATAAGAAATGGAACAAAAAAGTAATCCTACGAAAATAATAATTGTTACGGCTGTAATAATTATTATTTTTGTTTCTATAATTGTTGGAGTCATGTTTGCTGTTAGTTCAAATAATAATGAACAAAACAAAATACTTCAAAACTTAGCTCAAAATGCTATTCAAGAAGAGGAAGAAGAAAATACAATATTGGATGAAAAAAATATAATTATTACAGATGACCAAACAGCAGATTTTAGTAGAAGATATGGAAGAATTGAAGTTATTTGGATTGATGAAAATAATAATGAAATAAGTAAACCGCTTAAGCCAAATTTAAATGGGTTAACTCCAGTTAAGTTTGATACAAATATGGTTAGATTTATACAAACAACGTCTGATGATGATAATTGGTATAATTATGATTTGAATTTATGGGCTAATGCAGTAGATTCTAATGGTAGTTATTTTGTATGGATACCTAGATATGCTTATAGAATTACATATTATTCAAACAGCCAATATACAAAAGTTGTTGGTTACTGTGATGGCAGAGGAATAATGAGATTAAATGAGGATAATACACTTACAAGAATATGTACAAGCAATACTGGAATTAGAGAAACAGCAAATCATTATATAGTTGCACCAGCATTTTCAAAAGATACAGCAAGTGGATATAGAAATGGTGGATGGGATTATGATTTACCTGGATTTTGGACTTCAAAATATGAAATGAGCATGGAAACTAATGGAGTACATACAGAAACAATAAATAGTGATATAGGAAATGTACAGATTAATGAAGAGGTTAAGGCAGTAAGTAAACCATGTGTAAGTAGTTGGAGAAATATAAATATTCGCAACTGTTATTTGAATGGATATAATTATGATAGAAACAGAGATAGCCATTTAATGAAAAGCAGTGAATGGGGTGCTATAGCATATTTAGCATATAGTCAATATGGAAGAAATGGAAAAATTATTACACAAAATTCAAGTTCAGGATATATAACAGGAGGTACTACATCAGAAGAGAGTTTATACTTATCAAATGGTAATCAGAGTACAACAGGAAATAGCACTGGTGTTTATGACTTATCAGGAGGAGCATGGGAATATGTATCAGCTTATATAGATAATGGATATTATGGCTTAGCAGATAATGGCGGAACTACATCAGAGGATTTATATGGAAGTAATAATTCAAAATATAAAACAATATATCCTCATAATTCAAATGATGATGGAGATGATTATGAAGAAAGATATTCTTTAGATAATTTCTCTTTAGTGTACAGATATAGAGGAGATGCTTTATTTGAAACATCAGACTCTGGATTTGGTAATGATTCATTTGACAACAATACAGCTTATTATCTTCAAAGTGATATACCATATTTGATTAGAGGTGGTGATTATAATAGTGGTATGGGTGCAGGAATATTTAGCTACAATGGATATAGCGGAGCTAGCAATAGCAGTGAGAGTTTTAGGGTAGTATTGATCTAAATTATTTCAATTTTTTTAGTTGGGAACGGTCCTAAATCGAAAATATAATAAAAATATGTAAATGCACAATATACATTCTCTCACATTTCGCCACGCGGGTCGCGAGATTAAACTCGCTCCAGCTCGCACGTTACGCTCCGCTCCTACGTCGCCTGCGCTCACTTGAAATGTTCAAGAACATATATTGTGCATTTTTATTTTACTAATTTACTTTTTCGATTTAGGACCGTTCCCAACTAAAAAATTAATAATAAATCATGTAATCTATATCTGGAAAAGCACAATCTTTTGCTTCAATATCTTTTAAAAATTTTTCATCCAAGTCTTCATTATTAATTAAGCTATTATACATTTTATTAAATCTACCAATATGATCTTTTATTCTCTTTTTAGCATAATCAACCATTGTTCCATTTGTTATTATAAATAACCAGTCACTACTTTGGGCAAGGACTAGTTCTCTTGCACATTGATTAAGTATACGTCTTTTTCTCGATTTTTTAGGCTCATTTGGAAACATTTTTGCTAATTTGCACATTCTGTCTCCGGCAGTATGTAAATGCTTATGAACATAATCATTCGTTGGGTTAAGCCATACTTCTGAATAACCTTTTGCACCCCAACTAGAACGACAAGGTGTACATTCTTGAATTTCAGGATATTTATCTATATATTCACTAGGTGTAATTAATTTAAAATTACAATCATCATAATAGATTTTTTTTGCTAAAGTGTATAAGAAGTCTGGACCTTCATACCACCAATGGCCATAAAGTTCAGCATCATATGGGCAAACTATAATTGGAGGTTTATACATATGGCTAGATAAGTAATCTATTTGAGCATTTCTACAATCAAAAAAATGACCTGCGTTGTTATTTACAGAATCTTGTGCCCACTGTAAATCGTAAATATCTTTATTTTCAGTTTTGCCAGTTATTCTATGATAACGTATACCTGTGGAAACTCTAACTCCATTTGAGGCAATATATGGCTTTATATAATCATATGGAGCATCATAACCAATGTCTCTGTAAAATTCTCTATAATTAAAATCTCCAGGATAACCATTTATAGATGACCATACTTGTCTAGATGACTCTAAATCACGTCCAAATGCAACTATGCCTTCAGGTGAAACAATTGGAGCATATGTGCCATAAATAGGAGTAGGGTCTGCATAAAGTATTCCATGAGTTTCTGTTAAAACATATTGAACTCCGAATTCTCTTAAATATTTATCTGCTTCAGGAACATAACCACATTCAGGAAGCCAAAAACCTTTAATTGGTTTATCAAAATATTTGTAATATGTTTGAACACCTATTGCTATTTGTGCTCTAACTGTCTTTTCATTAACATATAAAATAGGAAAATAGCCATGTGTTGCACCACAGCCTATTATTTCAAGAACTCCTAAATCTTGAAACTTTTTAAAAGCACTTATTAAATTGCAATTATAAATATCTTTGAACACATGTAAATCATTTGAATATCTATCATAATAGTAATGTGATAATTTATTTATTCTAGGATTGTCCTTCGTTCTTATAATTTCTTTTTCAGCTAATTCAATGTGTTTTTTTAGATATTTTATATATCTTTCTTGAAGCATTTTATTATCTAGCATATTTAAAAGGGGAGGAGTAAGAGACATTGTAAATCTAAAATCTACTCCTTCATCAACTAATTTTTGAAATCTCAAAATAAGTGGAATATATGTTTCAGATATTGCTTCATATAACCATTGTTCTTCTAGGTAATCTTCACTTTCTGGATGATGCACAAAAGGTAGATGAGCGTGAAGAACAAAACTTACGTATCCTTTTATTTTTTTCATATTGCGTTTAATTCCTCTCATAAAATATCTATAAGCTCCAATATAGATTTTGGAGCTTAAAAATAAATAGGTAATTCAAAAACTTAAAAAACATTTGAAGTTGGATTTTGTGATGATGGATTTTTGAAATCGAAACTTACATTTTCTTCATCAAGGTGAAGTGATTTATATAGTTCATACATATTTTTTAGGAATGGATTTATAACTTTTGTAGTGTATTTATTGGTATGTATATTTTTAAATTTAACTTCTCTAAATGCTTCAGAATCAAAAAATAACACATGGTCATTAGGTGATTCTATCATATTTGATGAGGTAACATATAAATAATTGTCTGGTAAGTTATAAATTTCGCCTTCTTTTGGTCTTCTACCAAGTTCTATTACATATTGACATTTTGTATCATTTACATGTATATACCAATTATTTGCAAAATCATTTATAGCTATTTCAAAAGAATATTTATCTGTTAAATTATGAATTATCAAAACAGGTCTAGTTGTATTAAAAAAGTCTTCACCATAATTTTCCTTTAAATTTTGGATGTCCTCGTCAGAAATTTCCCAATAAACAAATAGGGTATTTGGATTTTGTGCCAAAGCTTTTATAACAGTTTTGTTATATTTGTATGGCAAATCATAATATTCTAGTATAAAAGGTAAATCTTCTGCTTTCATAGATTTTGTAAAAGTTTTAGAAGAAAGTTTTGATATTTTGCTACTAATTGTTCTTTTTGATAATTTAGTCTTTTTTACAACTTTAGTTGTTTTCTTAGTTCCAGTTGTTCTAGTTTTGCGAGAAGTAGTTTTAGTAGTTGCAGACTTGCGAGAAGTAGTTTTAGTAGTTGCAGACTTGCGAGTGGTGGTTTTAGTAGGTGTTGTACTTTTTGCTTTTACTGTTTTTGAACTTGAACCTTTTTTAGTAGCCTTTTCTTTAACCGTAGAAGGCTTAGTTTTACTTGATTTTTTGCTATCTATTATATCTTTTTCTAATAATTCTTCTTTTGATTTTTTTGGCATTATTTTCCTCCTTAGTTAAAGTTATAATATACTCATAATATAATATAACAAAGCAAAATTTTTATCAATACAAAAATGAAAAAAATATAAAAAATTTTGTATTTTTTTATTTACTTTTGTAGAAAAGTTGTATACAATATGTGGTAGAAAAATATTAAAATTTATATCAAATATTTAGAAAAAAACTAAAGAAAATTATGAAAGGGGCATAGAATTATGAAAATTTTAATGCTAACATGGGAATACCCACCAAGAATAGTAGGAGGAATAGCAAGAGTTGTTCATGATTTATCACATAGAATGATTAAAGATGGTCACGAAGTAACAGTTGTAACATATAAGGACGGAAATGCCCCATATGTTGAAGATGACAAAGGTGTAAAAGTTTATAGAGTAGACAATTATATGATTAATCCAAACAATTTTATAGATTGGATTATGCAGTTAAACTTTAACATGCTTGCAAAAGCAAATGAAATTATTGCAAAAGAAGGCAAATTTGATGTTATTCATGCACATGATTGGCTTGTAACTTATGCAACAAAAGCTTTAAAAGAATCTTACAATATTCCAGTAGTAGCAACAATACACGCAACCGAAAATGGAAGAAACAGTGGCATACATGATGAAACACAAAGATATATAAATGATACAGAATGGATGCTTACATATGAAGCAACAGAGGTAATAGTTAATAGCAACTATATGAAGGGGGAGCTTCAAAGAATATTTGGATTACCATTTAAAAAAATAAATGTAATACCTAATGGAATTAATTTAACAAACTTTTCTGGAGTAGAAAGAGATTATGATTTTAGAAGACAATTTGCAATGGATAATGAAAAAATTATTTTATATGTAGGTAGATTGGTTTATGAAAAAGGTATTCAAAATTTAATTGGAGCAATGCCTAAAATACTTAACAATTATCATGATGCTAAACTAGTTATTTGTGGAAAAGGTGGAATGATGGATGAACTAAAACAAGAAACTAGAAATTTAGGAATTGAAAATAAAGTATATTTTGCAGGATATTGTGATTCTAAAAAAGTCCAAAAAATGTATAAATGTGCAGACATAGCAGTATTCCCAAGCACATATGAACCATTTGGAATAGTAGCTTTAGAAGCAATGCTTGCAGGTGTTCCAACAGTTGTATCAGATGTAGGGGGACTAAATGAAATAGTTGAACATGGTGTTGATGGAATGAAGAGTTATGCAGGTAATTCAAACTCAATTGCAGATTCAGTTTTAACTCTATTATTTGATGCAAAACTTAGCAGTGCAGTATCAAAAAATGCTGTTAAAAAAGTCAAAGAAACATACAGCTGGAATAAAATAGCTCAAGATACACACTATGTTTATGAACAAGCAATTTGCCAAACAGAAGCACAAAAACAAGCAGAAAAATTGGAACAAGAAAAGGCAGAAAAAACAAAAAGATCTCAAAATACGGCAAAGGAACTAACAAATCTTTTAACTTTCAGAAAAAGAAATGCATATGCATAATTTAATAAATTCGCAAAATATTCATAAAGAAAGCTTGGATACTTTAAGTGAAATTGTGAATAATTTGAAAGAAAGAAAGGCAAAATAAAAATGGAAGTTTATGATACAGCAAATAGGCTAGCAGAAGAATTAAAAAATTCAAAACAATATAAAGATTTAAAAGAGGCAAAGGAAAGACTTTTTGCAGACGCAAATAAAAGACAATTAATTATTGATTTTGAAGAATTAAAAAAAGAAGTTCAACTTATGGAAGTTCAAAAAATGCAAGATAAACCAGTAGATGAAGAAGCAAAAAAAGAAAAACTAGCAAAAATGTATAATGTGCTTATAGAAAATAAAGATATTAAAGAGTATTTTGACTATGAAATTGCATTCAACCAACTAATGGTAGATGTGAACAAAATTATAGGAAATAGCATTAAAGATGTATTATAATAAAGTATATAAGTATTAAATTATAGCCTAGTTATTGCAAAAGATAAATATAAAAACTTATGGATAGAAAGGTTGATAAAATGAAAACTAATGAAAATGGTATAACTTTATTATCATTGGTAATTACAGTTATTGTTTTAGCATTTTTAGCTAGTGTATTAATTAATTTCTCTTTAAGAGGAAATGATACCATCGATGTTATGCAAGATGCTCAAGATAGTTATTATGACCAAAAAGAATATACACAAAATAGAATAGAAGATATGGCGAACGGATGGGAAGACATTCTAGATTAATAATTGATTTAATAAACAACAGATTAATTTTAAGGAGGTAAACAAATGAAAGCAAATGTAGCATGGAGTACTGATGAAAATGCTTTTTTAGCAGGCAAAAATAGTGCCAAAAAAGCAGTACTTGATTTAATTCAAACAAAAGTCGCTTTTATATTTAGTTCAGTAAAGTATGATGCACAAAAACTAGTGGAAGGTGCAAAAGAAGAATTAGGAACAGCACCTATAATAGGATGTACATCAAACGGAGGAATTTTAGTTCCAGATGGATTTATAACATCTGAAAATGGTTTCGTAGGAATTATGGCAATAGGAGATCCAGATACAGCAGTTGGTGTAGCAGGCTCGCCTAAAATGTTAACAGCAAGAGAAACAGGTAGAAAAGTAGCAATGGAAGCTATGAACAAAGTAGGAACAATATTTTCACCAGCTTATTTCTTTATGATTGCAAATCCAGGAGAAGAAGAAGAATATGCAAAAGGTATACAAGATGTAATTGGTGATGTACCAATGTTTGGAGGAAGCTGTGCTGATGATGATTTATCTGGTAAATGGAAAATATTTACTGGAGATAAAGTATTTTCAGAAGGTGTAGCAGTAGCATTTTTCTATACAAATAAGAAATTAGTAAACGAGTATACTGGAAAATATCATGAAACGGTTAATTCAGGAATAATCACAGAAATAGAAGGAAGAAGAACTTTAAAAGAAATAAATAATGTACCAGCAATGAAACAATATGCAGAGTGGACAGGCTTTAAAACTAGAAATTTAATGGGCGATAAAATTCTAACTGCTTCAATTTTAAAACCACTTGGAGTAAAAACTCCTACAGGAAATGTTACTTTAATTAGACATCCAATGGCAGGAAACTCGGATTATAGCATAAATGTTGGAAATGATTTAGCTGTTAATACTGCAGTAATTCAAATGCAAGCTAGTTTAGACGAACTAGTAAATGCACCAAGACTAGTATTAAGAAATTTAAAATCAAAATTAAGTTCAGAACCAGCAGGCTATTTATTAGTTCACTGTGGAGGTAGAAAAATAGCGATAGGTGACAGAATAGATGAGGTCGCAAAACTTGTTAAAGAAGAAGCCGGAGATGTACCATTTATTATGCCATTTACTTTTGGAGAATATGGTAGAGCAGAGCATGAAGCCAACAATATGGGAGGTTTAATGCTTTCAGAAACAGCTTTTTGTAAATAAATGTTACAGTTTATTAATTGCTATATAAAAACTAATATACATTCTTCCGCACATATATTAGTTTTTAAAAAATAAATTAAAAAAGGAGAAAGAGTATGGAAATTGAAAAGTTTGTTTTAAATGAAACTTCATATTTTGGAGAAGGAGCTAGAAAAGTCCTTCCAGAAGAAATTAAAAAAAGAGGATTTAAAAAAGTATTAGTAGTAACTGATGAATCTTTATATAAAGCAGGTGTTAGTACAAAAATAACAGATTTATTAGAAGCAAATAAGATAAATTATGTATTATTTCACGATGTAAAACCAAATCCACCAATTAAAAATGTATTAGATGGTGTAGAAATGTGTAAAAGTGAAAAATGCGACTTAATAGTTGCAGTAGGTGGAGGTTCAAGCATAGATACAGCAAAGGGAATAAGTATAATAATTGCAAATCCAGATAGAGCAGATGTTGTATCATTAAATGGTGCTTCAAATACAAAAAATAAAGGATTACCAATTATAGCACTTCCAACAACAGCTGGAACAGCAGCAGAAGTTACAATAAATTATGTTATAACAGACCCTGAAAAAGAAATAAAAATGGTTTGTGTTGATGAACATGATATTCCAATTATAGCAATAGTTGATACAGAGCTTATGGCATCAATGCCAAAATCAGTTGCTTCATCAACAGGAATGGATGCATTAACACATGCAATAGAAGGATATATAACAAAATCAAGAAATATAATGTCTCAAATGTTTTCAATGAAAGCTATACAATTAATATATGATAACTTAGCAAAAGCAGTAAATGAAAAAGATCAAGATGCAATAAACAAAGTTGGTTTAGGACAATATATAGCAGGTATGGCATTCTCAAACGTTGGACTAGGAATAGTTCACTCAATGGCTCACCAATTAGGAGCTGTTTATGATACACCACACGGATTAGCAAATGCTATATTACTTCCAACAGTTATGGAATTCAATGGCGAAGTAAGCTATGAAGAATTTAGAAAAATATTAACAGAAGCTATGCATATAGATGCAACAGAATTCACAAAAGAAGAAGTTATAAAAACATTCTGTGAATGTATTAGAAACTTATCTAATGATGTTGGAATTACTCAAACAGTAAAAGATGTAGGAGCTAAGAAAGAAGATTTCGAAATGCTTGCAGATAAAGCAATGGTTGACCCATGTAAACCAGGCAATCCAAGAGATGTAACTAAAGAAGACTTTATAATGCTTTATAATAAAGCTTGGTAAAATTGACATAATTCGAAAAACGCTGTATAATATATATGTACGGCGTTTTTTGCGCGATTTAGAACTTTGAAAAATTAAAATGGAGGTTTTTTTATGGCTAAGAAAAATGAGCAAGGATTCCGGAATAGTATAATCAAAGACTATTCACCAGAACGAATTCAACTGTTGATAAATCAACGAAAGATTCTCGATGGTTTATCTCCGGAACAAGCCTACAGAAGAATAATGGAGTTCTATGTTAATGCTCCACTATTCATGTCGACGTGGAATTTTGGAAATGAAGCAGAATGGAAAGTGTTTATTGAGGAGCTTGCAAGAGTTCGCGAGAACAAAAAAGATGGATTTTTCTGCTATACTCTTGCCCAAAAGCTGAAAGGTCCTGAACCTGATTTACTTTTAGAGATTGTCAAGGACAGAATTTTGTTTGGACTAATCACTTTCTATATTTTGAAGTTTGTTTCTAAAATTCCATGTCCTATAAATGATATAACAGAAAAGGTGATGAAATTCATAGCAAGTAAGAATATTACTTGGGAGAAAGGCGAATGCAATTTATGAGAAACGAGAATTTGTTGAGTATTTGATAAGCGAATTCGATATTGGTGATGGAAGAGATGCAGATCACACATTTCCCAGGGCATGGGCAAACTTCTACATTTGGAGTACGAAGTTATATTATAACGGAATAGAAGAATTTTTACCCCATGAAGAAAATAAAAAAAGCGAAGACCAAACAGAAGTGATTAATGAATGCATTAAAACGGACTCAAGAGTAGGTACGAAACCAAAAGATGTTTTATCTTTTGTAAGTGAAAACATTAAAAAAATGAGAGATGCAGCAATAAAAGATGATGAAATTTTAAGTAAGGCGGAAGAACAGGCTGCTAATGCAAGAGATAAGGCTGTGGCAGCTTTGGCCGCATATGAAGAGGCAAAGAAGCATCTAGAAGATGCTTTGATGGAGAAGCAATCTGCTGAAGAATTGTTGGCAGAAGCTCAAAAAAATGCTCAAAAGAGTCGGCAAGATTGGGAAACTGTTATGAATGCCATCAAGGTGGATTAACCTTCTATTTAACCACAAGAGCTCAGGCAATTGCCTGAGCTTTTGTGGTTTTAGAAAAACGCTGTCAAAAAGGAGCGTTCCCATTGACAGCGTTAAAGATGTAAAAAATTAAAATTCACAATTGTTTGGTGTTCTAGGATATGGTATAACATCACGGATATTTTCCATACCAGTAATGTACATAAGTAATCTTTCAAACCCTAAACCAAATCCAGAATGTATATCTGTACCGTATTTACGTAAATCTAAGTACCAATATAGTGGGTCTGTTGCAATTCCCATTTCTTTCATTCTATTAAATAGTTTGTCATAATCTTCCTCTCTTTGAGAGCCACCCATAATTTCGCCTGCAACAGGTACTTCTAGGTCAACTGCTGCAACAGTTTTGCCATCTGGGTTAAGTTTCATATAGTAAGATTTTATATCTTTAGGCCAGTTTTTTACAAATACTGGACCATTAAAATATTCTGTAATATATTTTTCATGTTCTTTTGCTAAATCTCCACCATATTCAGGTTCAAATTCCCATTTTCTATCAGCTTTTTTCAATAAATCTATGGCATCCTTATGGTCTAATCTTACAAATTCTGAATCTAATAATTTGTTTAATTTTTCGATTAATCCATTAGAGATAAATTTATCACAAAATTCTATTTCTTCTGGGCATCTTTCTAAGACAGCTCTTACAATGTATTTTAAGAAGTCTTCTTCAATATCCATAAGACCATCTAAATCACAGAATGAAATTTCAGGCTCAATCATCCAAAATTCATTTGCATGTGTTTTTGTGTTAGAATTTTCAGAACGTAGGGTAGGGCCAAAGGTGTATATTTTGCCAAAAGCTTGAGCAAATGTTTCACCATGTAATTGACCAGAACCAGTTATATATGATTCTTTTCCAAATAAATCATCTGAAAAATCAGTTTTTCCATCTTTTTGTGGCAGAGGTTTGCTTAAATCTAAGGTTGTTAATTTAAACATTTCAGCAGAACCTTCGCAGTCTGCACAGGTAATAATAGGTGTGTTTACATATACATATCCATTCTTTTGGAAATATTCGTGTATAGCAAATGCTACAACACTTCTTATTCTAAATACTGCACTAAAAGTATTTGTTCTAGGACGTAAATGTGCTTGAGTTCTTAAAAATTCAAAAGATGTATTTTTCTTTTGAATAGGGTAAGATGTGTCTGCTAAACTAAATATTTCTATTTTATCTGCATGTATTTCAAATGGTTGTTTAGCATTTTCAGTTTTAACTACTTTACCATTTACAATAATGCATGAGCTAATTGATAATTTGTTTACTTTGTCAAAATTGTCTAAATTAGTATCAAAAACTATTTGAACATTTTTGAAAAATGAGCCATCATTTAATTCTATAAAGCCAAAGTTTTTAGATGTACGTACAGTTCTAACCCAGCCAGAAACTTGTACATTATTATTAATATAATCATTGGTCTTTCTATATAAATCTTTTACAGTAGTATTTTTCATAATAAAATCTCCCTTCTGGCATAAAAGTTTTATGCTCTATAATTTTTATAAATTGCATACTAATGAATAAATTGAAGTAACATTTTATACTTAAATTATTGACTTATTATACACTAATATACATAATAAAGCAATAGTTTTAATTATTGTGCTGTATTAAACATTACTGCAACATTACTGTTAGCCGTATTTGAAACAATTGTTAAGCCACCAGGATTATTTTCAGTTGTATTATTTGCTGATATTTGTGGTTCTGTATTATTTATCAAGTTAGTTGCACTATTTTGTGGTTCAGTACTATTTGTTTCAGAAGAAGGTATATTAACATTATTACTATCTATACCATTAACAACGTCTGTGTTTATATTTCCGGTGGTATCTGATACTTGTTCTTCTTGTATAGAACATATATAAGATACTACTTCATCATGAATTTCATCAGATATTACTGTGTCATTATTAGATAGTATAAATTCTATAAATATATCATTCTCTGGTATTAATACAAAATAACATCTTTCTATTGAAGCCGTGTATACTAAGTCAATAAATGAATAATAAATACCATTATCATAAACAAAAGAGCTACTTCCAAGTTCTAGAGTTGTATTTGTAGCATCTATTTGAGAAGAGAATAGATTGTAAAGGTAAGTAAAGAAACTTGCTCTTCCGTCATTTTGATTAATATCAAATCCAACACTTGTTAAATTTTCAATAGATTGTATGTATGCAAGTGTATAATTATCATATGATAAATTTCCATCCTCATTTTCTAACCATTTTGATGCATTATATTCAAAATAATAATCATTATAGAAGTTATATATATCATATATAGCTTGATTTTCACTAGTATCATTTGCTAAAGTATTAGAATTCAACTCATTTTGTGGGTCTTTTAATCCTCCAATTAATCCTTCCATAAAACCAGATATTAAAGAAGACATAATAGTTGTTAATGCAACACCACATATGACAGCATTTAATAATATACCTACTAAAACTAAAGGTATTGATGTACCACCTTTTTGTTTAGCTGTGTCTAAAAGTTGAGCAGGATTTTGAGTTTCGTTTTTATATTTTGCTAATTTTTTATTTATGTTGCTTTTATATAATGGATAAAATGCAAAAGCATAAATTATATTAATAATTATAGGTAATACAGCTGTTAGTAGAATAGGTACTATAAAACTTGAATTTGAACTACTAAGAGTATTAGTTGGTATACTAGTCAAGCTTGAAGATATAGCATACATACCTATAATAGGAATAATACATGAAATTAGCAAAAATACAAATCCAAAAAGGTATAATTTTCTATATAAATAGTATAGTCCACCAAAGAAAAATGCTGGTATACTAAATTTTCTATGATTTGCTTTATCATAAAGTTTGCCCATCCAAGATTTTTTAAATTCTTCATCATTGTTGCTTCCGAATGTATTTTGAGCAGTTTGATTAGAATTAAGTTGGCTATTATCAATAGATTGTTGGTCAGTTTCAATGTTTCCACTCATATTAAAGTCTGATTGATTGTCGGCTTCTAAAGTATTAAAGTTAGTATTTAAGATTGGATTAATATCCAATGAAGGATTCTCTTGAGTAGGTACATTATCTTGTGCAAGCACATCATTTTGGGTAGGCATGTTATCTTGCACAGGAATATTATTTTGAGTAGACATATTATCTACCGTAGAATTATTATTAAGAGATTGATCATCATTATCCATATCAAATAAGTTAATGCTATCATCAACCTGATTATTTTCTGGTATATTGGTATTTTGAACATCGTTCATTTCTTGATTATTACTTCCACTTGAATACATGTTCATATATGATTGATTATATACATCATTGTTTGAAGAATCTGAATTCATACCATCCATGTAAGGTGAGTTAGATATATCATTACCTTGAAAATATGGATTATAATAAGGATTTTCTTCTGTATTTTGTTCAACTGGATTTACTTGATTATTAAAATCAGAATTAGGTTGCTGATTATTATTAAAATTTGGATTATCACCATTATTTGTTTTATTATTGTTTAAATTCTCATCCATGTTAATTTCTCCCTTCGTTTTTATTAGAATAATTATAAAATAAAAATTTAAATTATACAATAAATAATACGAAAAAAATAAGAAAAGTGGCTTCGCCACATGCCACGAGCTTTGCTCGGGCTGCCTAATGTAACTTTATCTTGAAATATAGGCAAAATCTTTGATTTTTCCTATATTATAAAAAAAGAGAGGAGAATAGCTCCTCTTTATGTAATGTAAATTACTAAAAATATTATGACTTCATTTCAATTAGTTTCTCAACTATTTGAACAGCGTTAGAAGCGGCACCTTTTCTAATGTTGTCTGCAACACACCAAAAGTTTAAACCGTTTTTAATACTATAATCTCTTCTCACTCTACCAACTAAAACATTATCTTGACCTGTAGCACTGGTTGCTAGTGGATATTTTTCTTCATTTATATCATCAACAAGAACTATATCTTGAGATTTAGATAATAAATCTTTCAATTCGTTTATATCGAATTCATTTTCAAATTCTACGTTTATACTTTCACTATGAGAATTAAGAACAGGAACCCTTACAGTTGTAGCGGTTATAGCTAGGTCTGGCTTTCCTAAAATTTTTCTTGTTTCATTTATCATTTTCATTTCTTCTTTAGTATATCCATTATCTAAAAAGACATCAATTTGTGGTAGGCAATTGTTGAAAATAGGGTAAGGAAATTTTTTTAATTCATATTTATTTGAGTTTGCTATATTTATATCTGAACTTTCTGTAAAATTTTTAATACCATTTTCTAAATCATATATACCATCTCTACCAGCACCAGAAACAGCTTGATATGTAGAATACACAATTCTCTTAATTTTGTATTTATCATCTAGTGGTTTTAAAGCAACTACTGCTTGTATAGTAGAACAATTGGGGTTAGCTATAATGCCATGATTATTTTTTATTTCCTCTGGATTGACTTCAGGTACTATTAAAGGAACATCATTGTCCATACGAAAAGCACTACTATTATCAACCACTATGCAACCATGTTCTGCGGCAATAGGGGCATATTTTTTTGCAGTTTCACCGCCTGCTGAGAATATTGCAAAATCAAAACCTTCATCAAAAGAATGTTCATTAAGTTCTCTTACAATATAATCCTTTCCTAAAAAGTTTATTTTAGAGCCAGCTGACTTTTTAGAAGCAAAAAATGAGTATTCATCAATAGGTAATTTTTTTTCTTCTAATACTTTTAAAGCAGTTCTTCCAACTACACCAGTAGCTCCAACTAATGCTAATTTAAATTTTTTCATAAAAACCTCACTTTCATAAATTGCAAATGTGTATAAAATTTATATTCTTTTTAATAATATGCAATTTATTTTGGAGTATTGATAAATTATATAATTATATAAAATATACAAATATATTATACAACAAAATTAGAGAAAATTAAAGAGAAACAGCGAAAATTGACTTGCAAAAGTAACGTGTCAAGTATATAATTAAGAAAAAATTGAGGAGTGCGAATCAATGATAAAAATGCCTGAAAGCCTTGAGGCTGTATATATATATATATATATATCGTAAGATTTAATAAAATAATGTT
>CALXWM010000014.1 GCA_944392425.1 uncultured Clostridia bacterium | reverse complement strand
TTACATTTTAGTAACAAATTTATTACAGCTGTAGGCTTTTAGCTGATTTTATTCAAAAAAGTATTAAACAGTAACGATTTATGTTGAAATTATAAATAAAATGATATAAAATTTTTGTAAATAAATATCAGGGAGATAATTATGCTAAAAGAACTGAAAATAGAATTAACTAATAGATGCTCAAGAAACTGCATACATTGTTCAAGCAGTGCTACTAGTAATGCTAAAAATATTAAAGAGTTAGAATATGAAGATGTAAAGAAAATAATACTAGAAGCAAAGCAAATGAATGTTACTGATGTGGTATTTACGGGAGGAGAACCACTAAAATATGAAAAGATAAATGATTTAATTAAACTAACAAAAGAATTAGAAATCAATTCTGCAATTTATACATTTGATTATAGGAATGATGAAAACATAAATAAATATAAAAAACTTATTGATAGTGGACTAAATAAAATAATATATTCGCTAGCAGACAGTTTATCAAACCAAAAAGATTCTTCAACATACACACATATAGAATTTTTTGATAAATTATTAAAAAATTCAAATTGTAAATTAGGATTTCATTATACAATTTCAAAAGACTCAATTTCACAAATGCAGACAATAGTAAATGCAACAATGGAAGAATTTCATAATAGGAAATATTTCGAAAAAATTAGCTTACTTAGATTTGTTCCACACGGTAAAGGCAGTAAAAATATGGACTTAACTAGAGAAGAATTGAATCAAATAAAAGACTTTTACTTAGAATCAAAATACAAAGACAAAATAAGGTTAGGAAGTCCTTGGAATATATTAAATATAAAAAATAGTCCTTGTATTATTGCGGATGAAATTATGATAATTGGATTTGATGGTATTGCATATCCATGTGATTCTATAAAATATTTTACAAAATTGGGCATTAGTGGGAATATAAAAGAAAATACACTAAAAGAAATGTATAATTCAGAATACTTTAAATTATTGAGAGAGCTAAATACAGAAAATAGTTGTAAATCATGCAAAGGCTATAAAATTTGTAAGAGTGGTTGTATTGGTCAAAAAATAATTGCAGGATATAATAAAAATGAAGATATATACACAAACTTAAAAAAATGTATTAATTCAAAAGACCCTAAATGCATGAAAACAAATTAAAAGAGGTATGAAATGAAAAAAAGACAAGAAGTTTATGACTTATATTGGTATTTCGCTTGTGAAAGACAAAATATATTTTGGCACAAACTAGAAGGTAAAGAACCACCATGGACAGAAGATGAAATTTTGCAGGAATACAAGTTTTGTAATAGTTATAGAGTAAATGATAGAGTAAGTCAATATTTATTGAAGAATGTAATATATAATGGAAAAACATATGATAATGATGATACTATTTTCAGGATAATACTATTCAAATTATTTAACAAAGAGCAAACGTGGGAATTATTATTAGAAAACATAGGAGACCCTACATTAAAAAAATTCAATAGAAAAACATACTCAGAAGTATTAGAAAAGGCTATATCTAATGGAATAAAAATATATAATGATGCATATATATCATGTGCCAATAAAGCATTTGGATTTGATAGAAAACATGATAATCATTTAGCTTTACTACAAAAAATGTTCTTAGAAGACAAAATGCAAGATAAAATTTTAGAATGCAAAAACATGAAAGAAGCATTTGAAATTATAGAATCGTATCCTCTAATTGGAGATTTTATGGCATACCAGCTAGTAACAGATATTAATTATAGCGATGTAGTAGATTGGAAAGAAAATGAATTTGCAGTAGCAGGACCGGGCTCATTAAGAGGAATAAATAAGTGTTTTATTGACAAAGGAAATATGAGTAATGAAGATATTATAAAATATATGTATGAAAATCAAGACAAAGAATTTAAAAGATTGAATTTGAATTTTAAAAGAATAGGAAATCGAGAGCTTCAGCTAATAGATTGCCAAAATATTTTCTGTGAATTAGACAAATATTGTAGGCAAGCACTTCCAGAGTTAAAATCTAATAGGAAAAAGATAAAAAAGAAGTATATACCTAAAACATCTAAAATAGAATATATGTATCCACCAAAATGGGAGGTGGAATTGTAGCTAAAAAAGAACTAATTGTAAATTACAATTAGCTCTTTCGCTTGTTATTCAGAAAACAATACTTTCTTCAAATCAAAATAATTATCTCCAATTTCACAAACAATATCAAATTGCTTTCTAATAGCTTCTAATTCAGACTTGTTTTCATCACATAAGAAGCAATTAGTATAAACATGGTCATGTTTAGATTTGTCAACCATTCTTAAATCACTGATTTGGTCACCTAGTAGTAAAACATTTTTTCTATTACTTAATTTTTCTTTTATATTATCTGGCAAAGAAACCTCATTTTTATTCAAGCTATGAATAATATTAGTATCAACACCAACAGCAATTCCGTCCTTAAAAATAATTTTATTACTACTAACATAAATATTATCATAGTAGCAACCATTCAAAGTAAGAAAAGTTTCGATAAAATTTCCAATACCTGCACTGATAATAATTAAAGGAATATTATTGTCATGTAAAAATTTAATAAATTCTTTGGCACCTGGCCTAAATTCCATAATTCGTAAGTCGGTAGCAGCATTTTTAAAAATTTCCTCAGTAATTTTGTATTTAACAAATAATCCTATATGCTTTTGATACCATTCTTTCATTTGAGAAGTCTTGTATTCATAATCTAATGATTCATCAACTTCAATAGGTCTGTAATAATTATAGAATTCTTGTCTTTCCTTTTTATATTCTTTTGGAACTAATGAACTTTCAGATAAAATAGACCATGAAGTTTTACTACTACCATTTGTTATCGTCCTATCAAAATCTGCTACAACAAATAAATTAGACAAATCATTAATAGGAAGAATTTTTCTTATCTCATCATTAATAATCATTGGACAATTACTCCTTTAACACTTATAATTTCAGTTTAATTATATTATAAACTGAAATGAAAGTAAATATAAGTAAATTACTTTGACTATATAAATATTGAAAAAATAAAAAGTATTTAAACTATTTACAACTAAAAATTTATTATGATAGAATTCATTTAAGCAATGTTGTTTCAATCAATACAATAATTTGTTATGAGGTGAGACAATGATTATCGAATTACCAAAAGAGCACATTATTCTTAGTGATGAGAAAGGAGAGGTAAAAGACGGAATTCTTTATTTGCATCGGAATATGTTTGAAGAAGCGATGTTTGAATTGACGTACATTCTACATGGCCACGTCTGCTATTATTGCCAAAAGCCTATTACAGGTATAGAAGACAAAGAAAAACAAGACGGAGTACTATGGAAATCCTTAGACCACCTTATACCTAGAGAATTTGGTGGTGTTAGTATTACCAACAACTTAAGACCTTGCTGTAGTGTTTGCAACCGTAAAAAAGGTAGTATGTATCCAAACGAATTTGAAAAGTTTCAACATATTGTAAAATCAACAAAAGGTCGAGAAAGAAAAGCAGAGGTGAAAGATTTCAATGAAGAATTAAGTTTAACCCAAACCAAAAGGAGATTTGGCGAATTGCCATCTCTTCCAGAGGAATGGTTAGAACAAGGAAATCACAAATCCGTGTATGTAAATTTTAGGTTAGAGGACCCGATAGGAACAGTATACAACAGAATTGCTAGATTCTATAGAAAATATAAAAGAATTCCATATCCAATAGTTGTAAGTGCAAATAAATTCCTGCTTGATGGTTTCAATTCTATACTTTTTATGAAAATAGAAGGTGTAAGAAAGATTGATGTCATTAAGTTGGAAAATGTGATTTATGACGGAATAGTTGATTATACTTCTCACGTGTTAGGTAAGTGATTTTTCTCACTATTTGCCCTGTAGTCTATTGACTATGGGGCGTAAAAAAATTGGTAATAAAAATCAAATAACCCCTTGAATTTTAAAATTCAGTTTGATAAAATAATAAAAACAAAAAGGGAGTAGCTCATAAATAACTAATCAACAACAAGAGAAATCTGGTTAGTGACCTTTATGGTGAGCAAGACTTTTAAGAAATAGTAATTCTTATTAGTCTTGCTTTTTATTGTATTACTGCAAAAAATTATCATAAAATTGGGTATTAGAATATTTAATTGCTGTTTAAAATAAATTAAATAGCAAATAATAATACTGCTTGACAAGAGTGATAATTCAAGTATACAAAGCAATGATAAAATACGTACATAATACAAAAGTACATAAAGTAATAATAGAATGAGAAGGTTTAACTAACTTTATTTTAAAAATATGAAAGGAAAGTGAAAAAATGAACTGGTTTAACCAAGACGTAGAAGAAGTTTCTAAAACTTTAAACACAGACTTAGAAAAAGGATTAAGCGAAGAAGAAGCGAAAAAGAGACAAAAAGAAAATGGCTATAATGAATTGCAAGAAAAGAAAAAGAAAAGCCTATTTGTAAAATTTTTAGAGCAATTTAAAGATTTTATGATAATAATCCTTATAATAGCAGCAATAATTTCTGGCGTTGTAGGACAAATGCAAGGCGAAGGATTTACAGATTCAATAATCATACTAATAGTTGTTATTCTTAATGCTGTTATAGGGGTAATACAAGAAAATAAAGCAGAAAAGTCATTAGAGGCATTAAAGAAAATGAGTAGTTACTCAGCAAAGGTAATGCGTGACGGAAAAGTAACAGTTATACCTTCAAGAGAATTGGTACCTGGAGATATAGTCGTATTAGATACAGGAGATTATGTTCCGGCAGATATAAGAATTATTGATGCTGTAAATCTTAAAGCACAAGAAGCATCACTTACAGGAGAATCAGTACCAGTAGAAAAAGATGCAGCTACAATAGAAAATGAAGAAGTATCACTTGGAGATAGAACAAATATGTTATTTTCTTCAAGCCTAGTAACATATGGTAGAGGAAAAGGTATAGTTGTTGAAACTGGAATGCACACAGAAGTTGGAAATATTGCAGGTATGCTAAATAGCGTAGAAGAAACCGCAACACCACTTCAACAAAAACTAAACAAACTAGGCAAAAGCTTAGGTATAATGGCCATTGTAATCTGTATAGTTATATTTATAATAGGATTAGCATATGGCAAAGATGTAATAGATATGTTTATGACAGCAGTAAGTTTAGCTGTTGCAGCAATACCTGAAGGATTAGCAGCAGTATCAACAATTGTTCTTGCAATAGGCGTTCAAAGAATGGTTAAGAAAAATGCTATTGTAAAGAAATTACCAGCAGTTGAAACACTTGGAAGTGCCTCAGTAATTTGCTCAGATAAAACAGGTACACTTACTCAAAATAAAATGGAAGTTCAAAAAGTATATGTTAATGGGCAATTAATAGATGCAAAAGAACTATATAAAGAAAATAAATACAACTCAGATGAATTAGAAAAAACAATTTTAATTGGAATGCTATGTAATGATACAAAAATTGCATTAGGCAATTCTACTACAAATGAAGCAGATAGTGCAAAAACCGATAACTCTAATGATAGTACATCAAATAGTGAAGGAAGCAATTTAAAGAATGTTACATTCACAGGAGACCCAACAGAAATTGCTTTAACACAATTAGCTTTTAATTTAAAATACGATGAAAACGAAATAAATAATCATCCAAGAGTAGCAGAAATACCATTTGATTCAGATAGAAAATTAATGACAACTGTAAATAAATTTGGAGATAAATATTTAGTTTGTACAAAAGGTGGTCTTGACGAATTATTATCAATATGTAACAGTTATTCTGAAAATGGAGAAATAAAAACAAATTTAAAAGACAGAATACCAGAAATAGAAAAGCAAAATGAATCTTTAGCTAAAAATGCTCTTAGAGTTTTAGCAATGGCTTATAAATATATGGACCATGAACCAGTCGGAGATGAAGTTTTAGATTTAGAAAGAGACTTAACATTCGTTGGAATGTGTGGAATGATAGACCCACCTAGAGAAGAAGCAAAACATGCTGTTCAAAAATGTAAAGAAGCAGGTATAAAAACTGTAATGATTACAGGTGACCACAAGATTACAGCAACAGCAATAGCACAACAATTAGGAATATTAGAAAATGAAGATGAAGCGATAACAGGAGCAGAACTTGCAAAAATGTCTGATGAAGAATTAGACAAAAACATTAGAAAATATAGTGTATATGCAAGAGTTGCACCAGAGCATAAAGTTAGAATAGTTAAAGCATGGCAAAAAGCAGGAGAAATCGTTGCAATGACAGGTGATGGTGTAAATGATGCACCAGCACTAAAACAAGCAGATATTGGATGTGCAATGGGAATGGTTGGTACAGATGTGGCAAAAGAGGCCGCTGATGTAATTCTAACAGATGATAACTTCGCAACAATCGTTTCAGCAGTAGAAGAGGGAAGAAGAATATATGCAAATATTTTAAAAGCTATCGAATTCCTAATTTCAAGTAACATAGGCGAAATTGTTTTATTATTCGTATGTATGCTTATAACACCATTTTTAAGTAGCACATTTGGAATAGACATTAATTTAATTGAACCTTTATTACCAATGCATATATTATGGATTAACTTAGTAACTGATTCACTTCCAGCATTAGCACTTGCAGTAGACCCAGCTGAAGATGATATAATGAAGAAAAAGCCAAATAAAGAAAAAGGCATATTTGTTAAATCAAGACTTTGGAGAGTTGCATATCAAGGTGTAATGATAGGTTTAATAACACTTGCAGCATTCATAATAGGATTAGCAACACCAGACAGCATACTTCCACAAGTAGATGGTCTAAGCAACGCAGAAATTAAGGTAGAAATTGGTCAAACAATGGCATTTGTTACACTTGCATTTGCAGAACTAGTTCATGTATTTAATGTAAGAAATCCAAAGAAATCAATATTTAAAACACATCCATTTAAAAACAAAATGTTGTTATTGGCACTTGGAGTTTCAGCATTATTAATGATAGTAATTTTAGCAGTTCCTGGATTAAGAAAAGTATTTAGTATACCAGTACTTCCAGCTCAAGATATATTTGAAATGATATTATTAATATTATCGCCAATAGTAATTGTAGAAATAATGAAATTAATCAAATTAAATGGAAATAGAAAGCAAGAAGAATAAATCAATTTTTTTCATTTTTCCAATTTGGGGACGGTCCTAAATTGAAAAAATGATTACTGCCAAACAATATATCTATTTTAACATTCTCGGCGCGGGTCGCTGCTTGCTCCAGCTTGAGAATGAAAAATAGATATATTGCTTTGGCTTTTTATTTTAAAAATTTTCGTTTTATGACAGTCCCCCAACTGAAAATTTTTTGAAATATATTGCTTATTTTTATTTTTTAGGTATAATATAAGTGGTGCAAAATATTTTATTCGCACTAAGTTGAAATAAATTAACTTGGCAAAACTAAAAGGGGCTTTATAATGTATGATTTAATTGTTAGAACTAGAAAATTAAATAAATTAAAAGTTGCACTGGTTATTTTAGTAGTTGTACTTATTATACTTATTATTTTCACAAGTATTAGATTGGTACAAATGTATAATGTAAGTAAAACTAAATATGCATATGATTTGTGGATTAATGAAGTAAATGCTCAAATTTCAGCAAGAGAAGAAGCCGAAAAAGCGAGATTTGCATCATTAAATGGAGAAGAACTTGAAAGATTTAACAGCATATATAAACATCAAGATAATAAAAGAGTGTTTTTGACATTTGATGATGGACCTTCTACATCAGTTACACCATACATATTAGATTTACTTAAAGAGCAAAACATAAAAGCAACTTTTTTCGTGTTAGGACTTAAAGTAGAAGCAAATCCAGATTTAGTTAAAAGGGAATACGATGAAGGACATTTCATAGCAAATCATGGATATTCTCATAAATATGGAGACATATATTCAAGTACGCAAGCAGTACTTGATGAATACAATAAAACAAATGATGTAATAAAAAATGCCTTAGGAAATGAAAATTATAATTCACTAGTATTTAGATTTCCTGGTGGTTCAAGCGGTGGACCATATCATGATATAAAGCAAGAGGCGAAAGAATTATTAAAGCAAAATGGGATTGCTAGTGTTGACTGGAATGCACTTACAAATGATGCAGCAGGAGCTAATACGAAGGAAAAAATAATGGATAATTTTTATAGCACTATAAAAAATAAAACTAGCATAGTAATATTAATGCATGATGCATCAGATAAAATATTGACATATGAATGTTTACCAGAAATGATACAATATTTCAAAGATAATGGATATGAATTTAAAACTATGTATGATGTAATAGGGAGAGGTTGAATTTTATTTGAAATGTGATATGAATTTCAATGCAGACGAAAAATTGATGATTAAAATTTCGATAAAGTACTTGACAATATGATAAAAAAAGTGTATATTAAATATTGTTCACGTTATTGAACAATATTTAGCACTGGTCTTAGAAGCCAATGCGAATATACATATGCGGATGTGGCGGAATTGGCAGACGCGCTGGTCTTAGGAACCAGTACCAATGGTGTGGGGGTTCAAGTCCCTTCATCCGCACCATTTTGAAAAAAATAAGAAGTAAAAAACTCTAGTAAATGCTTATAAATCAACATTTATTAGAGTTTTTTATTTTGTATAGTTTTAATAAAAAACAAGTAAAATTAACTAATTTTTTAAGAAATTACCCTAAAATTACCACCATTTTTTTCGATAAAAATAGAAAAGAGATAAATTATATTGACACGCATAAGTAAATACATTATAATGATATTTAGTTAATAAAAATAAAAAATGGAGGTGAAATTATTGAAAGTTATTGATAAAAATAGTGCGTCATTTGAAGAAATAAAACATACTGACGAAAATGGCCTTGAATTTTGGTATGCAAGGGAACTTATGCCCGTTCTACAATACTCAAATTGGCAAAATTTCGAAAAGATAATTAAAAAAGCTAAAATATCATGTGAAAATAGTGATATTAGCGTATTTGAACATTTTATTGACGTCAATAAGTTGTCAAAACGTGCCAATAATGCAGAAGTTGAGATTAACGACTACAAACTAACTCGTTATGCTTGTTATTTAATAGCACAAAATGGAGATAGTAGAAAAAAAGTAATTGCCTTGGCACAAACATATTTTGCAGTTCAAACTAGAAAACAAGAAATTAGCGAGAGTGAATACCGTTTGTTAACAGAGGATGAGAAGAGATTTTATCAAAGAGACTTAACAAGAAAAGGCAATTACTCGCTTAATCAAACTGCGAAAAATGCAGGAGTTAAAAACTTTGACAAATTTCACAATGCAGGTTATAAAGGTTTATACAATGGAGAAACTGCTGATGACATTGCAAAAAGAAAAGGATTAAGATATAGAGAAGATATTTTAGATAATATGTGCAGTGAAGAACTTGCAGCCAACTTATTCCGCATTACACAGACTGAGTCAAGATTAAAAAGAGATAAAATTGATACGGAGAAGAGAGCTTGTGACACTCATAATAAAATTGGAAAAATAGTCAGAAAAGCTATTAAAGAAGCAGGTCGGAACTATGCCAGAAGATTTGCCAACGCCAAAGAAAAGTTTAAAGCAACTAGAAAAGGAAAACATTAGAAGTTTACAAAAATAGAGATTGGAAGTGATAGCATGCTCTGTACGGCTAAATAACTGTACAGAGCATTTATTATGTCAAAATTTAATGTCGAGAGTAGTTAATTTTATTAAAAAAATAAAAATATTTTAAACTTTTTTACACACAATAATATCTAATAAAGTATAAAGCAAAAACAAAAGTTTAAAGAGGTACAAAAAATGAATAACAAAAAAATCAAAAAAACTATTTTTATAATAATATTAGTAATTATCATATCATTAATAATCTTTACCATTTACTCAATTGCAAATAGTAATAAAGAAAAAAATCCAAATTTGGAATTGAATCAAAATATAATAAATGAAATAGAAAATTTAACACAAGAAGTAAATGAAACAAATAACACACAAATTAATGAAAGAGCAAACGAAATATTAAACAATACTTCAAACAATACCGTAGAAACAAATGTAATAGAAGACACAAGCACAGTAGCATTTATAGGTGATTCAAGAACACAAGGGTTAATAATGTATAATGGCTTAAAATATGTGCAGGATTATTCGTATATAGGATTGATGGTTGATACAGCAGTTACTAAAAAATTTGTAAAAACAGATAATGGTAATAAAATCACATTATTAGAAGATATGAAAAACAAAAATATAAAGAAAGTATATATCATGCTGGGCGTAAATGAACTTGGCTGGTCATATCCTCAAGTATTCAAAGTAAAATATGGTGAATTAATAGATGAAATTAGAAAAGTCAAACCAGACTGCCAAATATATTTGCAATCTATAATACCTGTTACTAAGAGCAAAAGCAATTCAGATAGCATATATAACAATACTAACATTGCAAAATTCAATGAATATATTAAGCAAGTTGCAAATGAAAAGGGTGTTCATTATTTAGATGTTAAATCTGTATTAGTGGACAGTGAAGGAAATTTGTCGAAAAATGCAAGCACGGATGGTATACATGTAGGAAAAACATATTGTCAAAAATGGCTTAAATATTTAGAAGATAATTCATAGAAGTAAAAATAATAATTAAAAAATGCCATAAAGAGCAGATTAAAATCAAAAAATTACAAATAATATTGTAATAAAATAAATAAAATTAAGTATTGACTAAAGGGGGAAAGTATATATAATATATACGGAATTAATATGAAAAAATATGTAGGAATAATAGTAATCATAGCAATATTTGCAATTTTAATAGTTTGTACAATAGTGAGAAGAAATCTAAATGATAATATACAAATTAATGTAGACGAATTAGCAGATAGAATAGCAAGTAGCAGTAGTTTTGAAGATGAATTGGCAAAAATAGATGACGAACTTGCAATTGAATTGTATGGCTTCGAAGCAAATGGGATAGAAGAGATTGTATCATATCAAGGAAGTGGAGCGTCTAGCGAAGAAATACTTGTATTAAAAGTAAAAGATGTAAACGACATTAATAATGCAAAGGAAAAAATTGAAACAAGACTAAAAGAAAGAGAAGAAGCTTTTGCAAGCTATTTGCCAAAAGAAGTAAGCAAAATTCAAAATCATATTTTAGAAGAAAAGGGAAACTATATAATTTTATGCATATGCAATGATTACAATACAGTAAATAAAGTAATAAAAGATTTCCTAGGATAGGAGCATAATAAATGGCAGCAGTAGCTCAAGAAATACTAATTGAATATATAAAAGAAAATCAAGATAAACTATACAAAATAGCATATACATACACTAAAGATAAAGATTTGTCATTGGATGTTGTTCAAGAATCAATTACAAAAGCATTAGAACATATAGACTCATTAAAACACGAAGAATACGTAAAAACATGGTTTTATAGAATACTTATTAATGAATCAATAAAATCTTCAAGAAAAAATAAAAAGCTAGAAGAATACGAACTGTTAGATAATGTAGCAACTGATAAAAAATATGATGATGAACTGATTGAAAGCATTGACATATACAAAAATATACAAAAGTTAAATGAAAAATTAAAAACAGTTATAATACTTAGATTTTTTGAGAATTTAAAAATTGAAGAAATTGCATATATTACAAAAACAAATGTAAGCACTGTAAAATCTAGGCTTTATAAGGGGATGGAAGAATTAAAAAAGAGTTTAGAAAGGAGTGATTGTATATGAGTATATTTGAAAAAGCTAAAATGGCATACGACTCAATACAAGTTCCGCGAGAATTGGAAGATACTGTTAATAGAACAATTCTAGATAGCAATGTGGTTCAAAAAAGAAATGCAGTTAAGCAAAATAGAGTAATTAAGAGTAATAAAGTATTCAAAAATGCAACTAGAACTAATAGACCTTTGATAGTTTTTAGAAGTTTTGCTTTGGCGCTTATTGCTACATTTGTCTTATTTGTGGTATTACTCAATACAAATGAAAGTTTTGCAAAAACAATGCAAGATATTCCTGTAATATCAGGACTAGCAAAAGTATTTACTGTTAGGGAATATAAAGAAGAAAATGAGACAGATTTAATAGATGTTAAAATTCCTGCTATACAAAATACGGGAAATTCAGATTTGGAAAATAGAATAAATTATGAGATTTCTTCAAAAATAAATGATGTTATTGAAGAAGCAAGAACTAGAGCAGAGGAATATAAAAACGCTGTACTTGCAACAGGTGGAACAATGGATGACTATATTCCTACAAGAATAAACATTGATTATAAAATAACATATCAAGACGATAATTTCATATCTTTTGTAATAACAAAGAGTGAAAGTCAAGCTTCAGCATACCAAGAACAATATTTTTACAACATAGATATTCAAAATGGAAAAGAATTAAATTTGAAAGATGTTTTAGGCGCAGATTATAAGCAAATAGCAGATGAAAGCGTTGAAAATCAAATAAAAGAAAGAATGAAAAATGATGAAAACAGTTCATATTTTACAAAAGAAGAAGGCGGATTTTCGGGAATTGAAAACGAATATCAAGACTTTTATATAAACGAAAACAAAAAAGCAGTAATTGTTTTCCAAAAGTACGAAATTGCACCTGGATATATGGGAATTCAGAACTTTGAAATTCCTAATGAGTTAATTATTTGAATTTAAAATAGTAATTGCTTTTAGATTTTAAAATTAAAATATTAATTGTTTTTTGATTAAACAATTAATATTTAATAAAGCTTAAGGTTTATGGATAACCCAAAATCCAAATATAACAAGGAGAAATTAGATACAAAAGAAATGGTTTTTAGTAGCATAGTATTTTTATATATTTTTCTACCAGTAATGCTTTTAATATATTTTATAGTACCAAAAAAATTCAAAAATCTAGTAATGATAATAGCAAGTTTCATATTCTTTGCATGGGGAGAAATTAGATATATTCCTATTATGCTACTTCTTGCTGTAATGGACTATTGGTGCGGAAATAAAATCAATCAAAATTGGGAAAACAAAAAGGCTAAAAGAAAATATTTAATGATTGATATAACTGTAAATTTACTGATTTTGTTTTTCTTCAAATACGCAGATTTTATTATATCAAGTATTAATGGATTGTTTAGAATAAATATTCCACTACTTAATATACCTCTACCAATTGGTGTATCGTTTAATACATTCCAGTCATTATCATATATTATAGATGTATATAGAGGAACAGTAAAATGTGAAAAAAGTTTTTACAACTATTTAACATACACAACATTGTTCCCTCAAATAATAGCTGGACCAATTGTAAGGTATGAAACAGTAGACGAAGAATTAGTAGATAAAAAAATCAGTATGGACAACTTCTCGTGCGGGATGAGAAGATTTATAGTTGGACTTGGAAAAAAAGTATTAATTGCTAATAATGTAGGGGCTTTGTGGAACGTTATTGAAAATGGAAATTTTAATGAGATGAGCAGCGTTTTAGCATGGCTTGGAATAATCTCATTTGCTTTACAAATATATTTTGATTTTAGTGGGTACTCAGATATGGCAATAGGGCTTGCTAAAATATTTGGTATGGATTTTGATGAGAACTTTAATTATCCATATATAAGTAAAACTATTACAGAATTTTGGAGAAGATGGCATATAACTTTAAGCAGTTGGTTTAGAGATTACATCTATATACCACTTGGAGGAAATAGAAAAGGTTTAGCTAAACAAATTAGAAATATTCTAATAGTTTGGGCACTTACACGGTGCCTGGCATGGAGCCTCATGGAACTTCGTTTTGTGGGGATTGTATTTTGGAATAATACTAATTATAGAAAAATTATTTCTGCTTAAAATAATAGCTAAAGCAGAAGAAAAGATTTCAAACTTGGAAAAAAATAATAAAGCTCTAGGAAAAATTTTAAGCATTATTTTGAGTGCATTTTCTCACATATATGCAATGTTTTTAGTTTTGATAGGATGGGTTATATTTGCATTTGAAGATTTAAGTAAAGTAGGAGTGTACTTAAGTTCAATGTTCGGATTGAACAATGTAAGCTTTGTCAATTCAGAAGCAATATATTACTTGCAAAATTATTTCATCATAATTATTGTTGGAATAATTTGTTCAATACCACTTAAAAATATTGCTATAAAAATAGTTGAAAAAGCAAAGAAAAGTAAATTGACAGGTGTAATTACTGGAGTTTTATGTGTTGGAATTTTAATTATTAGTACAGCAAGCTTAGTAAATAATAGCTTTAATCCATTTTTGTATTTTAGATTTTAAAACTATGAAAAACAATCTTAAAAATTAGTAAAAGGCTTTTTGCAAAAAGCCATAAAATAATTTTAATAAAGGATAAAAAATGAAAAATAAGATATTCTTTCTAATATTTGTAACAGTATGGGTAATCATAGTAATACTAAATTTTGTATTACCAAAAAGCGATTTCTCAGAACAAGAAAATAGAATGTATGCTACAATACCAAGATTTTCATTTAAAAGTTTTGTAAATGGAGAATACTTGGATGGTGTTAATGACTATGTAAATGACCACTTTGCTTTTAGAGATACATTCTTAAAAATAAACTCTTGGTGGGAAATAAATGTACTTGGTAAAAAAGAGATTAATGACGTATATGTAGGACAGGACTCATATTTGTTTGAAAAATTTGAATTTGGTGAAGAAGAAAAAACAACATTAAATAGCAATACTAAAATAATATCCGATTTTGCACAAAAAATGAATGAGCAAAATATAAAAACATATTTCATACTTGTGCCTAATTCTATTTATATAAATAGCGATAAATTGCCAGAAAATGTGCAAGCTCCAAATCATGAAGAGATAATTAACATTGCATATAGCAATACGAAAAATACAGTTAATGTAGATGTAGAAAAATCTTTATTAAATGAAAATAAAAATCAGCAATTGTACTTTAAAACAGACCATCATATGAATAGTGATGGAGCATATGTGGTATACAAAGAGTTTTGCAAATCTGCAAATATAGAAGCAGTACCAACAACTGATTTTAATAAAGTAAAAGTAACAAGTAATTTCTTAGGAACTTTTGATTCAAAAGCACAAATATGGAATCAAGTACCAGATGAAATCTATGTATATCAAAATGAAAACAATATGAATATAAAAGAAGCAATTTATGATATTCAAAACACACAAAGTATATTTAATGAAGAATTTTTATTAACCAAAGACAAATATTCATATTTCCTAAATGGAAATAACAGTAGAGTGATTATAAAAACGAATGTGAATAATGATAGAAAATTATTAGTAGTGAAAGATTCATATGCACATATAATGTCACAGTTTTTATGCCAAAATTATTCAGAAGTTCACTTTTTAGACCCAAGATATACAGCATTTGATTATGAACAATATGCAAAGGAAAATGGCATTACAGATGTATTATTTTTATATAATGTGTCAAATTTTGTAGAAGATAATAATTTGAGGAAAATTAATATATAGCAAAACCACTCTCTTGCCAAGTAGAGAGTGGTTAGACTTAATTTCTTTTGTAATAAACTATGGCTTGACAAAGCTTGTACAAGCCAGAGACAGTCGGCTTACAAAATGGCGGACCAAAAAGCTGCCATCCTTCTACTATTCGTTGCTTCACCTTCCGACGCAAGTCAGTCGGAGATTCATACACAAGGATTTCATAGTCTATAATTTCCTTATCCATTGCAAACCCTCCTTGGGTATATACTGCTTGGCTCAGTATATTAATATTTATAGTATACAATAAATAATTAAAAATGTAAATAAAAAGTCTAATGTTCTTGCAACATTTAATAACTTAGTAAAATTACAAAAAATTATAATTAAAAAATTTTCACCTTTAAATTACAAAATTGTAAAAAATTAAAATTTAAAATTGAGAAATTTATAAATAAAAGAAATAAAAAAGGAAAAAATAAAAAATGAAAAGTCATATTTGACTTAAAATTTTATTAGGAGGTGAAAATTTATGAAAAATTCAATCAAAATAACAGCTATTTTTGCTGCAATACTTGCAATATTATTTATAGTTCCAAATGCAAGTAAAGCTACAACAAGAGAAGTTACAGATGAAAGTACTTTAATAAGTGAAATAAATTCTGCAAATCCGGGAGACACAATATCTATTCAAAACAATATTACTATCACACAACCAATAGTAATAGCAAAAGAACTTATTATTGAAGGAAATGGGTATACATTAACTGGTAGCGAAGGATGGACATCTACATCAGGAAACCAAACAATGTTTACAGCTCAATTATCTGATGCAAAATTAACTTTAAGAAATATCAACTTAGTCAGAGGACCTAAATATGGTGTTCAATCATATGATGGCGCTACTGTAATATTAGATAATGTTAATATAACAGATTTCAACTACGGTGGTGTATTAGTTAATGGTGGTAAACTTGAAGTAAGAGATTTACACTTAGGACGTAATGGTACAAGTTCAAACAACGGTATAGAAATAGACAAAGGTGCAGCTGCTACAAATAATCCTACACTTGTAATGAATGGTGTGTTAAAAAGTGATGCAGCAGAAAACGTTGTTAGAGTAGCAGATAACGGCAATTTAACAAATTTCACAATTGAAAATGCTGAAGGTACAACTAACAAGGTATTTGTTACAGGTGAGGCAGTAGTTTTAACAGATGAATATAACAATGTCATTTCAGAAACTGTACTACCTGACACAGTAACTCCGAATGTTGATAAAGAAAAAGTATTTGTTACAATAGCATACAACGAAGAAACATTAAGAATAGTTGTTAACAAAGACGAAAAAATAACATCAGATTTAATAGCTTCTCACATTGTATTAGATGAAAATCACAAAATAGATGGATATTTTACTGATGAAAGCTATCAAACTGAATTTGATTTCAATCAAGCTATAACAGCAGAAACAACAATCTACGTTAAAATATCTGAAATACAAGTAGAAGAACCTGCTCCAGAAGAGCCAGTAGAAGAAGAAAAAGATGAAACTCCAAAAACTGGTGTAAACAGTTATTTAGGCTTAGCTACATTTATAATCGCTATGGCAGTCGCTGGAATCATTTATACAAAAAAACAATAATCAAGGCATAAATAGATAAATTTGAATGACTAAACGTAGATAAGATTAAGTAAAATTTACTGTTTATAATTACTCTATTTTGCTCCAATATACATTCTTACGCATTTCACGGCGCGGTTTCGCTATGCTCAGCGCTTGCCCGTTCCACTGCGCATCTAACAGCAAGACACAAGTATTTATCAACCTTGTCTGCTTCGTTGCACTGAAATGCGTAAGTAATATATTGGAGCTTTAATATATTATCATTACATAGAAATTTAATAATGGAAAGGTACAGAAGTGGCGAAACATTTTAAGAGTAATAATAAAAAAATAGCGTACATTATTTTTACAATATTAATAATTTTATCAGTATTATATATAATCTATTTAATTGCATTAAAAATAGAAGCTAGGCAAGAAAGTAATCTGTTAAATTCAGTAGAAATAGAAAATGTTCATAATGAAATTACTGTGGATATTACGAATCAAGTAGATAATGAAAAATCCAAGCCAGAAGTAACAGAAAGAATGCTAAAAGTAAGAGAACTGCAAAAAGAAAATGCCAATATAGTTGGATGGATAGAAATAGAAGGAACACGAATAAACTATCCAGTACTCCAAGGAGAGGACAATGAATATTACCTAGATCATAATTATAAAGGCGAAAAAACAGCTAATGGTTCAATCTTTTTAAATAAAGATTATGATTGGAGCGTGCCTTGTACAAACCTGCTTATATATGGGCATAATATGAAAAATGGCGAAATGTTCACAGATTTAATAAAATACCAAAGTGAAGATTATTATATAAACCATCCCAAAATCCGCTTTACAACTGCAAATGAAGATGCAGAATATGAAATATTTTCAATATTTAAGTCAAGAGTATATTATAAATCGGAAACAAATGTATTTAGGTATTATAACTTTATAAATGCAGAAAATGAAGAAGAATATAATGAATTTGTAAAAAATGCAAAAGCATCATCTATTTATGATACTGGAATTACAGCAAATTATGGAGATGATTTAATAACATTAATTACTTGTTCTTATCACGTAGACGATGGAAGGTTTGTAGTTATAGGAAGAAAGATCTAGATTGAAAATTCACATAAAAATACTTGAAAAAACATATAAAATATAGTATTATAAAAATCAGAGAGGTGAACGAAAGTGAAACAAAAATTTTTAAAAGATTTAGGTATAGATTTAGATGGAACGACAGATGAGTTATTACAACAATTTGACTTAAATGGATTTATGGATGAAATATCAGATAATAGATTGAAAGAAGAAAGTCAAAAAGTAGAAGAACTTAAAGGTGAGATAAGCAAAAAAGAAGATGAAGAAAAATAAATTTTTAATACTAAAAAATTTATAGCATTATATGGCGTTGATGAGAAATATAAACAAGTTGTAATTTACAGAGTAATATACGGCAAAACAGACTACTTAAATTTAATTGAAGAATAGAGAGCAGTTAAAAATGGAAAATGTTAAGAAAAATGACGAATTAATTGTAGATGTAATAGATTATGGAGCAAATGGAGAAGGTATAGCAAAAATAAATGGCTATACCATTTTTGTATTGGGAGCATTAAAAGGAGAAAAATGTAAAATACATATTTTAAAAGTTTTAAAAACTCATGCATTTGCTAAGGTTATTCAACTAATAGAAAAGTCAAGCAAAAGAGTAGAACCAGATTGCAGCACATTTAACAAATGCGGAGGATGCGATTTAAGACATATTGCATATAGTGAGACTTTAAAAATTAAACAAGAAAAAGTACAAAATCTAGTAAATAAAATGCTAAAAAATAAAGTGAAAGTAAATGAAACGGTAGGAATGGAAAATCCAACTTTTTATAGAAATAAAGCAATTTATCCAGTAACTCAAGATAAAAAAGTTGGAATTTTTGCAAAAAGGTCACACAATATTATTCCTATAAATGAATGCAAAATACAAACGAAAATATCTCAAGAAATTTCAAAATATATATTAGATAATTGGAAAGATAACATATATGATGAAGAAACAGGTAAAGGATTACTTAGAAATATAATGCTAAGAGAAGGTTTCAAAACAGATGAGATAATGCTTGTATTAGTACAAAATGGCGAAAAAAATGTTTTTGAAACAAATAGTAAGTTACAAATAGAAAAAATAGTAAAAGAATTTCCTAAAATAAAAACAATCGTAATAAATGTAAATACAGAAAAAACAAATGTAGTACTTTCAAGAAAAAATATTATTGTATATGGAAATGGAACAATAACAGATAGATTGGGAGACTATGAATTCAAAATATCTCCAAATTCATTTTATCAAGTAAATCCAGTTCAAACAGAAAAGTTATATAATTTAGCAATAGAAGGCGCGAAGCTAAAAAAAGATGACATATTATGCGATTTATATTGTGGAATTGGGACAATAGGAATATTTGCCTCTAAATATGTGAAAAAAGTTTATGGCGTTGAGATTGTAGAAGAAGCCATAAAAGATGCAAAGCAAAATGCAGAAATTAATAATGTAGATAATATAGAATTTATACAAGGAGATGTAGAGGTTGCATTTAACAAAATGCTAGATAATGGCGTAAAACCAAGTGTGGTCATAGTAGACCCTCCAAGAAAAGGACTAGATAGCAAAACAGTTCAAAATTTATGCAATTTGAAACTAGATAGACTTATTTATGTAAGCTGTAACCCAGCAACTTTAATGAGAGATTTGCAAGTATTAGAAGATGTTTACAAAATAGATAGCATTACTCCAGTGGATAACTTCTGCTATAGTTCACATATAGAATGTGTGGCAGTGCTAGAAATAAAGGAGAAAATGTAATGGGAAAAGTCATAAAAATAAGAGAAGTTGGAGACCCAATCCTTTCACAAATCTGTGAAAAAGTAAATCTCAAAAATATTAATCAAGAAATTCTAGATACAATAGATGATTTAAAAGAAACTTTAAGCTTTGGTACAGGACTAGGAATTTCAGCTCCTCAAATTGGTATAAATAAAAGAATAATTGTAGTAGGTGCTAAAAAAGAAAATATTAATTATAATGATGCGGAAGAAATTCCAATAACGGCTATGATAAACCCAAGTTGGAAAAAGCTATCAGATGATACAGATGTACAATTTGAAGGATGCATGAGTGTACCAAGTATTAGAGGAAAAGTAGAAAGATATAAAAATATAGAACTCACTTACTATAATGAAAATGGAGAAAAAATAGTAAAGAAAATAAGTGGATTTTTTGCAAGATTAGTACAACATGAATGTGACCATTTAGATGGGATAGTGTTTTTAGAGAAAGTAAAGGGGTCTAAAGATTTTGCCACAAAAGAAAATATTGATAAATATAATTTGAGGAATGAAAAATGATATACCTAAAAATCTTTAAATTAAGTGATAGCAGAATAACAAATAATAATATATATCCATTTAATGTATTACAAAATAAAGAACCAGACATATTTATATTCGATAACATAACTATATTATATGGAAATAATGGTTCTGGAAAATCTACCATACTAAATATCATTGCTCATAAATTAAATTTAAGAGGAAAAGAACGAAGTAATCCAAAAGTTGTTGGAACATTAGATTATTTTGAGGATTATGCATCAAAATGTGAATATGAATTAGGAGAAAATGAAAATGGTAGAAAATTAACTAGAATACCAGAAAATAGCAGATATATAAAAAGTGAAGAAATCTTATATGAAATAAGGAAAATACAGCAAGATGCAGTTTTACAAGAAAGTATAGAAAGTAATTTGGCAAGAGAAAGAGGATTGCAAAATGCAAAGGATTTTTTGCAGACAAAAGAAGGTGGAAAGCAGTTTGCAAGGTTTGAATTTTCACAAGATAAATATTCTAATGGAGAAACAACAATGCAAATTTTAGAAGATAATATTGAACCAGATAATTTGTATTTACTAGATGAACCAGAGGTTTCATTATCTCCACAAAATCAAGTACAACTTGCAGAAAAAATAAATAAAATGGCAAGATACTTAGGAGTTCAATTTATAATCGCAACTCATTCTCCATTTATGTTAGGAATTTTAAATGCTAAAATATATAATTTAGATACTGTAGATTATAAAGTCCAAAAATGGAGTGAACTTGAAAATGTAAAATATTTTTATGAGTTTTTTAAGAGTAGAAAGAATGAGTTTGAAAAATGAAAAAAGGATTTTATGCAAAAAATCTTGAACTTTTAAACTTAAAGTGAGAGAGATATTTAGAAACGATTAAATTGACTAATTGACATAAATATGATACAATTCATTTGTGTAATTTTACACTTTCGCATTCATACCTACAAAATAATTTTAGGAGGGATGATAAAATGAATGTGTTAGTTTGTTGTTCGTCTCAAAGCCCAGACAACGCAATATTCGAATTTGCAGAGGAGGCGGCGAAAGAAATTGCCGAATTCATTGTCCTTGGCAACCACAACTTGGTGTTTGGCGGTGGCAAAACTGGACTTATGGGTGTTATTTCCCAAAAGGTTCAACAAAACCGGCCAAAATCCAAAATCTTTATCAGCACTTTAAGAAAATGGCAGGACGACTTGGAAGAAGACACTTTTGACGATTGCTTTGTCTTCGACAAACTTTCAGAAAGAAAAGACAAACTGTTCGAGTTGGCAGACGTAATTGTCGTTCTTCCGGGTGGCTTAGGAACTATTGACGAGTTGTTTTCGGCTATTGAAGCTAAAAGGACAGGAGAGTTAGACAAGCTCAAGCTAATTATCATTTGTAACTTCAGAGGATATTTTAAAGAAGCATTTAGAATGATTGACACAACAGTTTGTCAAGGATTTTCTGGGAGACCAAGCCGTACCTTATATGAGGAGATACATAGAGTTGATGAATTGGGGTATTACCTGAATTGCGCGGCTCAATATGCTAGCCGACGGAATAGATAATACCAACCAAACGGACAATTAAACTAAAGCTCGAGAGGATGTGCATCAATTGGTGTGCATCCTCTCGAGTTGAATATAAATATATTACTAGCAAGCCAAAAACTATATTATTTTTTGTTGAATAGTCAAAATCTTCGAAATTTTCTATTTTTTAATGATATAGGAAAAACTTAACTTTTCTATATCATAAAAAAAGAGTGGGCAAACAGATTTGAATCTGTTGCCCATTTCTCCGAGGTCATTTACTCGGCATGTTTAGGGTCACTATTTGCTAGTCGCTCACGCAACACCGTTCACTCCAAATGGAGGAAGGCAGGCGGGATAGCTGATTCGGGTGTACCCCTTAGGCTTCCTGCCGCATGTTTTGCGGTTGACGTGCTTTTTCGCGATGATTGCGCTCGTGAGCTCCGGGTAGCACTCGCGGAATTCTGTCCGCGTGAACCACCTTGAAAGTGTTGACGCGGGAATTCCGCTGAACACGTGAGTGACTTTTAATGTCACTCCTTCGGGGCTGTAAGCGTAGTAACTAGCGGCGTTAGCTACTTCTGCGATTGACAAATTATGCCGAACTTTGCTTTTTTCCGTTTTCATTGTACATACCTCCACAAAATACTTAACGGTACTATATATTATACCACACTTTACATAAAAAAGCAAATTATATGTAAACTTGACAAACTTATTTAGCAAATATAAAATTATTCTATAAATAAAAATTAAGAAAAACTATTAAATTTTTAGAATGAAAACACGTGAAAACTCATAAAATAAAAGCTTTATAGAATTATTATATTTAGGAGGTACAAATAAAAACTGTAGTTATAACAGGTTCTGCAAGAGGACTAGGATTTGAAATGGCAAAACAATTTATACAAAATGATTTTAACGTTGTAATATGTGATATTTTAGAGGAAAAATTAGAAAATTCAAGACAAGAACTTTCAAAAATGGCTAAAGATGATAATAGAGTTCTTGCTTTAAAATGTGATGTTACAGTAGAATCAGACTTACTTTAGATTCATGACATGTGCTTTCAATAAGAGAGATTTTTTTAAAGCCTTAGGAGATGGAAAGTAATAGGTGATTATAACAATAATTTAAATATAAAATAATATTTAATTTGAAGATAGGTAATTTTTATGAAAAGTGAGATTATAGTAGAATGTTTAAACAATTCTAAAGCGAATCTAATGCTAAAAGTAGAGGGCAAAGTGGAGCTTTCTACAAAAGCATATATAGGGAGAAACGGAACAACAGATAATAAAATTGAGGGAGATGGAAAAACTCCAATAGGAACATTCAAATTAGGAAAAATATTTGGCTTTGGCAACAAAGAAAAAGTAAAAGCAGAGTTTAATATAGATAACTATACACAAATAACTCCAACCATGTATTGGGTAGATGACTCAAACTCGACTCATTACAATAAACTTGTTGACACAAAAGAAATAAAAAAAGACTGGAAAAGTGCGGAGCATTTATGCGATTTTCCAATAGAATATGAATATGGAATAGAGATAAAAACAAATCCTAACAATATTCCTAACAAAGGAAGTGCAATATTTTTACATTGCTTAAATAATAAGCCTACTGCGGGTTGCGTAGCAATACCAAAAGATGATATAATAAAATTGTTAAGATTTATAAAAGGAGAAACAACAATAAAAATAGTACAAGGAGATATATGGAAAGTGTAGCAAAGGCAAAAAGCAAATTGCCATTAGATTTTATAACTGAATTAAATAATACATTTACACCAAGAATTGTAGATAAAATACTTTCAGGAATGTTAGAAAAAAGATACACAACTTTAAGAGTAAATAGTATAAAATATAATGTAGAGGAATTAAAAAAATATTTTGATAATATTGGAATTAAATACGAAACAGTTCCATGGTATGATGATGCCCTAATTATATTAAATTCAAATGAAAGTCAAATACAATCATTAGAAATATACAAAAATGGTTTTATTTATATGCAAAGTTTATCAAGTATGCTTCCACCTCTAGTGCTAAAGCCAAAAGAAAATGAAAGAGTACTTGATTTAACAGCAGCACCGGGCAGTAAAACAACTCAGATGGCAAGCTTAATGAACAATAAAGGATATATTTTAGCAAATGAGTTAGACAAAATTAGATGTGATAAGCTAAGATTTAATATAAAAATGCAAGGAGCTACAATTTGTGAAGTTCAAAATGGTAGAGGAGAAGAAATTGGCGAAAAATATCCAAATGAGTTTGACAAAGTTTTGCTAGATACGCCTTGCAGTGGTGAAGGAAGATTCATACTACAAGATGAAAAATCATATAAAGCATGGTCTACGAAAGAAGTAGAAGACTTAACCAAAACTCAAAAAGGTTTATTTGCAAGTGCATATAAAGCCTTGAAACCTGGTGGTGAAATGATATATTCAACTTGTACTTTAAATAAATTTGAGAATGAAGAAGTTTTAAAATGGGCGCTTAATCAATTTGATATGGAAATAGTAAAAATTGAAATAGAATTAAAAAACACACTAAAAGGAATTACAAAAGGATATAATAATGAATTAAAGAATGCAATTAGAATGTTGCCTACAAAAGAACAAGAAGGATTTTTTGTTGCAAAATTAATTAAGAAATAATTTGAAATAAACTATTTATCATATAATTATACAAAAGATTATAATAATACTTATATAGAAATTAATAAAATAATTTATGAAAGGAAATAAAATAATTATGAGATGTCCTAACTGTGGAAGCACTAATATATCTAGTATTACAGATACCCATACACATACTAAAGGTTTTGATGGCAGTGATGCTTGCTGTGGATATTTGCTATTTGGCTGGCCGGGAATTTTGTGTGGACTTTGCAATACAGGAGATACAACAACTACAACTAGAACAACATATATTTGCAATGATTGTGGAACGAGATTTTAGTTCCAATAGATAATATTTAATGACGGAGAAATATTTTAATATTCGATTTTGAAAGGATTATTAAATAAAAAGCTACAATGAAAAAACAAACAAAAATAAAAACATGGGCGTTTTTTATGCGATTAGGAAATAGATTGGGATGCCATCAAAGAGAAGATAGAAGTTTCTTCATAGGAAAATGGCAATTTCCAATATGCGCTAGATGCACAGGAATACTACTAGGTCAAATCATAGCAGTAATTTTATATTGCTTTAAAATAAAAGTGCCAACAATTTTAGCACTCATATTTCTACTTATAATGTTTTTAGACTGGTATATTCAATACAAAAAAATAAAAGAATCTACCAATATTAGAAGACTAATAACTGGCACACTTGCTGGAATTGGTCAAATAAGCATTGTTTTAAATGTTATAATCTACATTGTATCATTATTTAATTAATATGCATAATAAATAGTATAGAAAAATGGCAAGAACATATATTGCTAATTTATTAATGTATAAGTAAGAAAGGATTATTTATTATGAAATTAGTTGGTAACACTCCAATGATAAAAATAAATTATGAATACAATGGCAAAAGAAAATATTTATATACAAAATTAGAATATTATAACTTAACAGGGAGCATTAAAGATAGAGTGGCAATGTATATAATACAAAATGCCATAAAAACAGGAAAATTAAGACAAGGCACACCTATAATAGAAGCCACAAGCGGAAATACAGGAATAGCTCTTTCAGCAATTGGAGCAAAAATGAAATGTCCTGTATATATTTTTATGCCTAATTGGGCGAGCATTGAAAGAATTGAATTAATGAAAATGTATGGTGCAAATGTAATTTTAGTTAGCAAAGAAGATGGAGGATTTATAAAGTGTACTGATTTGGCAATAAAAATGGCAAAAGAGAATGGAGCATTTTTAGCAAATCAATTTGAAAATGAAGATAATTATTTAGCACACTATGAAACGACTGGAAAAGAAATAATAGACGAAGTCCCAGAAGAAATAGGCTCATTTGTATCAGGAGTTGGAACAGGCGGAACTTTAATGGGAGCTGGAATAAGAATAAAAGAGAAGTACCATAATAGCAAAATAATAGCAATTGAACCCGAGAATATGCCAATAATATCTAAAGGAAAGAAAATAGCAAATCATAAAATAGAAGGAATAGGAGACGACTTTGTTCCCGGACTTTTGGATAAATCTAAAATAGATAATATTTATTTAATTAATGATGATGATGCAATAAATATGTCAAAAAAATTAGCAAAAGAGCTGGGATTAGGAGTTGGGATTTCATCAGGTGCAAATTTTATAGGCTGTGTAATGGAAAATGAAATGAATGAAAAAACAGCTACTACCGTATTTGCAGATGATAATAAAAAATATCTCTCAACAGACCTTTTCAAAGAAATTGAGGTAAAAGATGAATATATTTCAAGCAAAGTGCATTTATTAGATTATGAGGTTGTCTAAGTTAATTAATCAAACTTCAATATATATTCTTTCGCATTTACTTCGCGGTTCGCTTTGCTCAGCGCTCGCACGCTCTGACTGCGCTTCTATGTAAAAAATTATAGCTATCGCGCCCTCAGTCAGCTTCGCTCGCTAAAAGCTCAGGAATATATATTGTAGTAATTATTAAACAATTATTTGAAAAAACTCTTTACAAGCTTTGAATTTTGATTAATAATTAAGAAGAAAGTAAAAGAGATTTCGAGGAGACAACATTATTAGCCTTTTGACTAAAGAAAGGGATGGAAAATAAAATGCGCGAAGCAAAAGCTAGAAAAAAGAAGAAAAATGTAAAAAATATTGTATGTATTATATTAATTATTATATTACTTGCATTAATGATATTAACTTTGTACATAGACAAAAGAGATGTATCAAAAGAAGTTTTTGCCCCTATAAAAGCATGGGCAGAAATTGCTCCAACTATAAATGTAGATGATGCAATATATTTAGAAGAAACAGAAAGCGAAGAAGTTAAAGATTTAATTTCACAAATTATGAGCAAGAACGGGTTGAAATCAAGTAATTTTGGATTTTTCTTCTATAATATAAATACTAGAGAATATTATTTCTATAATGAAAATAAATATTTTACAGCAGCAAGTACAGTAAAAATGCCAGTCGCAATGCTTTATTATGATAAAATAAATTCAGGTGAAATAACTGAAGATGATACATTATTATATAAATCAAATGCGTATGAAGCTGGTGCAGGTGATGTTACTTCAAAGTATAGACCGGGCTCATATATACCATATTCAGTTTTGCTTGAAGAATTAATAGTAGATAGCGACAACACAGCAAACAACATTCTTATAAGCAATATTGGATGGAAACAATACAGATATGACATAGCAGAATATTCAGAAAGAAGTCTTTCAAGCACATTTTATGGCTCAAATGTAACCTGTCCCGGATTTGCATATGATGTCATCAAATACTTATATAATCATTCTAGTGAGTATACTGAGCTTATAGAAAATATGAAAAAATCATCTTATGGAAAATATTTAAAAGAATATCTAGATTATGATGTGGCACATAAATATGGTAGTTATGGCGGATATGTTCATGATTATGGCATTATATATGGAAAGCAAACTTATTTAATGGGAGTGTATACAAAAAATAAAAATAATGCACCAACTTTGATTGCAAGTATTGGAAAACAGGTAGTGGATTTGGTTGAAAAAAATTAGTTAAAAAAATAATTGCGTTTTGGCGTCGTTTAACTGCACTGCGAAAAGCCTCAACGTGCAAAACAGCACGCCTCCGGTTTTCTTGTTTGTTAGCCTAGCCAAAAGCACAATTCTTTTTCAATTAGATTATTACAAATAAATATAATAAAAAACAAAGAAAGGAAACAAAAAATGGAACAAGAAATAATAGAATTATTAAAAAGTACAAATAGAACAGGAATGGATTTTTTAATTAGCTTTTTACAAAAGTCAGACTTTTTTAAAGCACCAGCTAGCACAAGATTTCATGGTAGCTTTGAAGGAGGCCTTGCTAAACACAGTATGAAAGTATATGAGATATTAAAGCACAAAGTAGAAACATCAGTAAAAGAAATAAATGTACCAAATGAATCATTAATTATAATAGGATTACTTCATGACATATGTAAAGTAAATTATTATAAAACAGATTATAGAAATGCAAAAAATGCGTTAGGCGTATGGGAAAAAGTACCTTATTACACAGTAGATGATACTATACCATATGGACATGGTGAAAAATCTGTTATGATGCTTTCAGAATACATAAAATTAACAAACGAAGAAAAATACTCAATAAGATGGCATATGGGTTATACAGAACCAAAAGAATTATACACAACAATAGGTGAAGCATATAAAAAATATCCAATAGCTCTTCTTACACATGAAGCGGATTTGGAAGCAACATATTTTTATAATATTTAAAATAACAAGAAACAGGAGAAAAAATGAAACACAAAGATACTCTTGATGATGTAGTTAGTCTAGTAAACAATTCAACAAATGGTTATTATCTTGCAGGAGATGTTAGAGATTTACTCGCAAGTAAAAAGCTAAACATGACCTTTGTAGCAAAAAACTTAAGCTATTTAGTGGATAATGTTTCAAGTAACAAATTTGTTAGACTAATGAACTTTATTTCAATGGAAGAAGAAGTAAGCAATTCAATGCTTCAAAATATAAGTGCATTTTTAGATAGATTTAAAAAACGTGACATTTCAGATAAAGATGTAGAAATATTTTTTGAAGCTTTTAAATGTTTGCCAAATAGCGACAAATATTTAAAGTCTAACTTAGGAAAAATAATAGATTCTGTGAGTGTTGGAGTTTTATTTGAACTGTCTCCTGAATTAAAAAAATTAAAAAAGTTGTCTATAAGATTTGCTAAAAAGATAGATGATAAAATAAATCAAAACCAAGATGAAGTATGTAAGCACATATTATTAAAAAGTTTAAGAAAAGGTACACATAGTGCGAATATTAGTTTAAAAGATATAAATGATTATGCTTTAACTTTACAAATCTTACTTAGAGAATTGCTAAATAGTGAGCATAAAAGATTTTCGGATATGAGAAAAGTTGGCGAAGGTGTATATAGCAATGTATATCAAATTGGAACTAAAATAATAAAAATAGGAGCTCCAAGGCAAACGCATAAAATACCAAATCATAGAAGAATTTTGCAACCAATTGTAAGGAAAGAACTTACAAACGAAATGGGTGAACCAATTGGTAGTATTGAAATAACTGACGAAGTTGATACAAGTAAAGAAACATTAAGCAAAATAACAGAAGAAGATTTATATAAAATATATAAAGAACTTAGAGTAGATGGAATTGTATGGGGAGACCCTAAAATTGATAATTTAGGAGTTCTAAAAAGAGAGAATAAACCAACTCTTAAAGGAAAAGATTTTTACGTAGCACCTAATTCAGTAGGATTTAGGTCAGAGATTTTTCCTAAACCATTACAAAGAGGAGATTTTGTAATTACAGATTTAGATTATTTGTATTACGAGAATGATAAAGACAAGAAGGTAAATAAAAATTCGTATGTTTTAGAGTTTGAAAGAAGATATAGAAGTGAAGCTGAGCAAGAAATCAAAATGAAAGAAAATATGAGGCAAAAAGAAGTAGATACAATAAAATTGAAAGACGAAGAAAACAGACAAGATGATAGATAAAAACATTTTCTAAAAAAATCCATTGCATTAAATTTAAAAGTATGATATATTAATAACGGCTTGAAAAGCAAATAAAAATAAATGGAGGTAATAATTATGGAATTAAAAGGTTCAAAAACAGAGAAAAACTTAATGGAAGCGTTTGCTGGTGAATCACAAGCAAGAAATAAATATACATATTTTGCAAGCAAAGCAAAGAAAGAAGGATATGAGCAAATAGCTGCTATATTCCAAGAAACAGCAGACAATGAAAAAGAACACGCAAAATTATGGTTCAAATTATTAAACGGTGGAGATATTCCTTCAACAGAAGAAAACTTAAAAGTAGCTGCTGAAGGCGAAAACTTTGAATGGACAGATATGTACGACAGAATGGCTAAAGAAGCTAAAGAAGAAGGATTTGACAAAATAGCATATTTATTCGAACAAGTTGGAAAAATAGAAAAAGAACACGAAGCTAGATATCTAAAATTATTAGAAAATGTAGAAGAAGGTTTAGTATTCTCTAGAGATGATGAAAGAATATGGAAATGTAGAAACTGCGGACATATAGTAGTTGGAAAATATGCTCCAGAAGTTTGCCCAGTTTGCAATCATCCAAAATCTTTCTTTGAAATAAAAGCTGAAAATTACTAATAAAATAATTACTATAATATTATGAACATAATAGCTAATTAATTTCAGAGTAATCAAGCTTTAGTTAATAAGTTACTTAATATTCATAAAATTTTAAAAGCCAGTTGAAAAGACTGGCTTTTTGTATTATAATTTATAACGTAATGTATGATTAAGGAGAAAAACAATGGAAAAAGAAAATTTGAAAATCAAGGGAGTATATAAACATTTTAAAAATAATTATTATATACTAGAAGATGTTGCTACACATAGTGAAACAGGAGAAAAATATGCAGTATATAGACAATTATATGGTAATGGTGAATTATATATAAGACCACTAGATATGTTTTTATCAGAAGTAGACAAAAATAAATATCCAAATGTAAAGCAAAAGTTTAGATTTGAGTTGCAAAATACAGAAAAGAAAAACGAGCTACAATAAAGAGGTTAAATTTATGAATATTGGTTTCACAATAGGAAAATTTGCACCTTTGCACAAAGGGCATGAAGAACTAATAAAAAAAGGCATAGCTGAAAACGACGAATTCTATATTCTAATAAATGATACAAATGTAACAAACATTCCACTTGAAACAAGAGCTAAATGGCTAAAAGAGCTTTTTCCTAAAACCCATATAATACTTGGAAAAAATCCACCAAAGCAATATGGTATGGATGAAAAATCAATAAAGATTCAAACAGATTATTTAAAAGATGTTTTCAAAGATATACCATTAACTAGATTTTATTCAAGTGAAGAGTATGGAAAATATGTTGCAAGAGACTTGGGAGTAGAAGATAGAAGAGTAGTAAAACAAGTGCCAATAAGTGCTACATTAATTAGAAATGATGTAGACAAAAACAAAGAATTCCTTGAAAAAGGGATTTACAAAGAGTTTAAGTTATTTGAAAATAAAGCAATTAGCTAAATGCGGAAGCTCCAATATATATGGCTAAAAATAACTATAAATAATAACAGAAGATTTTATATGCTTTTTAAAAATATAAAGTTAGAGAAAGGAATTAAATCGATGCAAGAAAGAATTGTTTTTGATATTTTAGAAGAAAGAGGATATGTTGAACAAACAATTGACAAAGAAAATTTAGTCAAATTATTAGGAAAAGAAAAAATACCATTTTACATTGGTATAGACCCAACAGCGGATAGTTTGCACGTTGGTCATTTCGTATCTTTAATGGTATCATCATATATGCAAAAATCAGGACATAAACCTATAATCCTTGTAGGTGGAGGAACTGCAACAATTGGTGACCCATCAGGTAAAACAGATATGAGAAGAATGATGACAAGAGAAGAAATCAACCACAATGTTGAATGCATCAAAAAGCAAATAAGCAAATTCTTAAGTTTTGAAGGCGAAAATGGAGCCATCATTGTTAATAATGCAGATTGGCTACTAGACTTAAAATTTGTAGACTTTATGAGAGAAATAGGCTCATTATTCTCAGTAAACAAAATGCTAGCAGCAGAATGTTACAAAAACAGATTAGAAACAGGCTTAACATTCTTTGAAATGAGTTATATGCTTATGCAATCTTATGACTTTTTACATTTATATCAAGAATATGGTTGCAAACTCGAAATAGGCGGAAATGACCAATGGTCTAACATAATAGGTGGAGCAAACTTAATTAGAAAACTAGGTCATGATGACGCATTTGCTTTAACATTTAAACTTCTTACTACAAAAGAAGGAAAGAAAATGGGTAAAACAGAAAAAGGTGCATTATGGCTAGATGAAAATAAAGTATCACCATATGAATTCTATCAATACTGGAGAAATATTGATGATAAAGATGTAAAAACTGTACTTTGTATGCTTACATTTTTACCTATGGAAAAAATAAATGAGCTTACAAATGTTGAAGGCGAAAAAATAAATGAAGCTAAAAAGGTTGCAGCATATGAAATAACAAAATTAGTTCATGGAGAAAAAGCTGCAAAAGAAGCAGAAGAAGCTTCAAATAGTTTATTTGGTAGTGGTACAAATACAGAAAATATGCCTAGTTGTGATGTAGAAGATGGATGCACAATATTAGATGCTATAATTTCAGCTGGTTTTGCACCATCAAAAGGACAAGCAAGAACACTAGTTGCTCAAGGCGGAATAAGCATCAATGATGAGAAAATTAGTGATGTTAATTACAAAGTGGCTAAAACAAATTTCCAAGGAGATGTAATTTTGAAAAAAGGTAAAAAAGGCTTCTGCAAACTAATTATAAAATAATGAAGCAATAATTTATTTAACAAAAATGATATATTTATATTTTGGATAATATAGATATATCTTTTTATATTTAAATGTTGAAAAAGTTATAATAAGAATGCTAAAATAAGAAAAGAAAAATATAAATTGGTAGGAGGTTTTAGTATGATTCACAAAATGAAATTAAATGAAGACCCATTTGAAAGAGTAAAAAATGGAACAAAAACAATTGAATTTAGATTGTATGATGAAAAAAGAAGAAAAGTAAAAATAGGAGATAAAATAGAATTTTCAAAACTTCCAGATTTACAGGAAAAAATACTTGTAGATGTGGTAGACTTATATACTGAGCCATCTTTTGAAGAATTATTTGAAAAACTTTATGAAGATAAGGAACTAGCAAAACAAAAAGCAAATGCTATGTATGAAATTTATTCTCCTGAAAACGAGAAAAAGTATGGAGTTGTAGGAATTAAAATAAAACTAGTAGATAATTGGTTTAGATATACTTACAACAAATTAGTCAGAGACAAAATTCCAGAAAATATAGACAGTGAAAATGGTAGAAAAAGCAAATACAGAATTTTGAATGACGATGAATATCTAAAAGAGCTTAATAAAAAAGTCATAGAAGAGGCTAACGAATTTGTAGAAGAAAATAGCATTGAAGAACTAGGAGATTTAATGGAAGTTTTAAATGCCATTATGAAATTAAAAGGCTATAAAATGGAAGATGTAAATACTGCTATGAAGAAAAAAGTAGATAAAAAAGGTTCTTTTAATGACAGAATTTATTTAGAATATGTAGATGAAAAAAGTAGAAACATAGAAGAAGAAAAAGAATTAAATAAAGATTTTAGAAAATAAAATGAAGGAGCATGAAAAACTCAAGTAAAAAAACTTAGGAGATGATTTTTGTGGAAAACACTAAAGAAGAGGTAAACATAGCCGAAATGTACGGCGAAGAATGTACATTACCAAAAGAAAAATTTATAAAAAAATATAAAGTCAAAGAAAATGGACTTACATCAAAAGAAGCAGACAATTTAATAAAAAATATAGGGTTAAATGAAGTAAAACAAGCCAAACCTAAAAGGTGGTATAATTATCTTTTTGAAAGCTTATTTTCTCCATTTAACTGCATACTAATGGGAATTGTTTGTATCTTAATTTATACAGATATATTTTTACCAGAAACACCTAGCTATGCAAATATAACCGTTATAGCGATTTTAGTTACAGCTAGTACATTACTGGATTTCATTGAAGAATACCGTTCTAACAAGGCGGCAGAAGATTTAAAAAAGATGGTCGCAACAACTACCACTGTAATTAGAGATGGTAAAGAAATGCAAATACCAATTAATCAAGTAACAATTGGCGATGTAGTTATTCTTTCTGCAGGAAGTATGATTCCGGCAGATTTAAGAATAATTGAAGCAAAAGACTTATATGTTGGACAATCTTCACTAACTGGTGAATCAGACAGTGTTCAAAAACAGGTAAACTCTGAAATCTCAATTGACGAAATAGACAATATATCAGATTTAGATACAATATGTTTTATGGGAACAACCGTTGTATCAGGTTGTGCAAAAGGTGTTGTTATTAAAGTTGGTGACTCTAGTTATTTTGGAAAAGTTGCACATACAATATCTAATAATAAGCCTAAAACAGCATTTCAAAAAGGAATTGAAAACATTAGTAAATTGCTAATTCACTTTATGTTAGCAATGATTCCATTAGTATTCCTTCTAAATGCTTGGAAACACGATATTGTAACTGCTTTTACATTTGCTGTTGCAATTGCTATTGCAATCACACCATTACTTTTACCAGTCATTTTATCTTCAAGCCTTTCAAAAGGCGCAGTTAGAATGTCTAAAAAGAAAACTATTGTAAAAAAGCTTGATGCAATACAAAACTTTGGAGCTATGAATATTTTATGTACAGATAAAACAGGTACATTAACAGAAGATAAAATAGTTTTGGAAAAATATTTAGACGTAAACGGAGAGACTGACTTAAGAGCTCTAAAATATGCATTTTTAAATGCATACTTTCAAACAGGATTAAGAGGCAATATAGATGAAGCAGTAATTAAAAAAGGTCTTGAAAATCATTTATATGAATTAAAAATAAAATATAAAAAAGTAGATGAAATTCCTTTTGACTTTTCACGTAGACGTTTATCAGTTATAGTTGATGATGGAAAAGAAAAGCAAATGGTTACAAAAGGAGCCGTTGAAGAAATATTAAACATTTGTACAAAGATTGATTATAAAGGTCAAATTACAGCAATAACTAATGAACTCAAGTATAACATTGCAAAAATGTGCACAAAACTAAATGAACAAGGATTAAGAGTAGTTGCAGTATGCCGTAAAAATGGAATAGACGAAAATAATCATTTTACAGTTGCTGATGAAAAGAATATGATACTTGTAGGCTTCATAGGATTTTTAGACCCACCAAAAGAATCTGCTAAAGAAGCAATTAAAAAGCTTAATAGAGCAGGAGTACGAGTAATAGTTTTAACAGGTGATAATGCAGAAGTAACAAAATGCGTATGTGATAAAGTTGGGATTAAATCTAAAGAAGTTATTCTAGGAAATAGAATAGACAAATTAACAGATGTTGCTGTACTTAGACTACTTAGAAAAAATAGCATATTTGCAAAACTATCACCAATTCAAAAAGCAAGAATTGTAAGAATTTTAAAAGAAGCAGGAAATGTTGTTGGTTATATGGGAGATGGAATAAACGACAGCCCATCATTAACAAATGCAGATGTTGCAGTTTCAGTTGATACTGCTGTTGACATAGCGAAAGAGTCAGCAGATATAATACTTCTTGAAAAAGATTTGAACGTACTTCATGATGGTGTTACAGAAGGAAGAAGAACATTTGTAAACTTAATGAAATATATAAAACTATCTACAAGCTTCAACTTTGGAGAAGTAATGTCAGTAATAGTTGCAAGTATATTCTTACCATTTTTACCAGAAACACCTATACAATTGCTTGTAGAAGGACTATTGTATGACTTTGGTCAGATGACATTACCTTTCGATAATGTAGACAAAGAAAGTTTGCAAAGACCAAAAAAATTAGATATAAAAAGTTTAAAACATTTCATGCTATTTATGGGACCAGTTAGCTCAGCCTTTGATATAGTGGTATTTATTGCATTATGGTTTTTCTTTAATGTTAGAGATGCAGCTACATTCCAAACAATTTGGTTTAGTTATAGCATAGTTTCAAATTTAATTGGTATGCACATTATAAGAACAGCTAAAATGCCATTTGTACAAAGCAATGCACATAAAGCAGTATATATTTCATCAACATTACTAATTATAGTAGGTTTAATTGTACCATTTACACCTTTAGGTGCAATGATTGGATTAGTTCCAATTGCAGGCAGATTTATTGCTTTAATCTTTATAGTAACTTTACTTTATTGCTTTGTGGCACTATTTGCTAAGAAGATTTATATTAAGAAATATAGAGAATGGATTTAAAAAGAATAAAAATCATTTGATGAAAGTTAAAAGCTTTTTCAAATGATTTTTTGTGTTTTTTATTTTTGTGGACTCCTTCCAAAAACAGATCGATATTTATTAGAAAAAATTGATGCAAAATTCTTTTATTGACAATATCCAAAAGTATGCAAAAGTTGAAGATCCTTTGAGAGAACTTTTGTTAGATTATGCTACCTAAAACCAATATTCCTAAATTATCATTATAAATTTTATCAAATTGAGACATAGGGAGAGGATTAGTTCCGAGTCCTGCTTCAATAGTATATCCGGGTCTATTAAATTGCATAATAAACCAATCTTTAAGACCAGCATTTGATGACTCCGGAGGAGTAGAACTTAAAGTATATCCACTAACTTTACTAAATATTTTACCGATTTCTACTGAATCTTGAGGTAAATAATTTGAATAACTCCAGAAAATAACTTCTCCTTGAGTATGGTATGCCAAAATAAGCCTAAAATTATGCTTTAGAGTAAAGTTATAAATTGCCAAAGCCTCAGGTTCTGTAAGAGGACCAAATCCAACAAAATCTCTTGGCGCAGGTCTGTTAAATCCTTGTGCAAATTTAATTTCTCTTGCTTCAGTCCAACCCGCAGGAAATTGAAGATTTAAGTCTACACCTGTGGGGTTGATTAACTTCCACAAATAAAAATATCAATAATAAAATATAAAAATATTTACAGAAACAAGGTGTTTTAAAGCATCTTGTACTTTTTATTTTTATATCTATACGATAAATAGGACATACCCTATGTGATATTCAGGACAGAGGTATGTCCTAAATGGGACAATATAATATTATAAGTATAATAAGATAGATAGATTATTAATTATATAATAATAAATATAAAAAAATAGAATTTCTATTGACACAAAAACAAATGTTTGATATAAATATAGTAATAAATAAAAAAAATAAATATAGATTTGTGGAAAAAAGTCATAAAGTATGATATATTGTAAAAGTAATTGGAGGAAAAAATGGAAAGTGTAAAACCTTTTGTAAAATGGGCAGGTGGCAAAGGTAGTTTAATACCACAATTAAAGAATTTTTATCCATTTGAATTAGAAAATGAAACAATAAATAAATATGTAGAACCATTTGTTGGTGGTGGTGCAGTTTTAATAAATATATTACAAA
>CALXWM010000013.1 GCA_944392425.1 uncultured Clostridia bacterium | reverse complement strand
TCTTTTAGTAGTACTTAAACTACCGCAATTTTATTGGTTTCTCAAAAGATTCATTGTTTACTTTTCAATGTACTTTGCGTTCCGGTGTGGAACGTTTTTTATTATACTATATTGCCTTTTAAATGTCAACACATTTTTTAAAATATTTTTTTATTTTTTTCGACATTTTTTAAGGGCAAAATAAAAAACTAGTTAGTGCTGTTTTTTGTCTTTAAGTTGTGTCTCTTAACTAATTTCCTTCGTACAAATATATAATAACATGGATTTGTTTTTAAGTCAACACTTTTTTCAAAAAAAATTCAAAAAAATTTTCGATTTTTTTACTTTATTACAAAATTGATATTTTATATATTTATTACATTAAATATTAATTTGTTTTGACTTAAAAATAGATATGCTTTAAAACAGTTTTAGAGCATATCTATTAACATAGTAACTATTATAAATATAAAATAGGTCTTCCTGTACGATACCCATCTGGATCATTTATACTATACATTCTTCTTCCCGTTGTAGTTCCTATTGAGCCATACCATCCTCCTCTTACTATAAAGCTTATACTTGGGGCATTATATCCTTCTGTAGACCATTCCATAACATTTCCACTCATATCAAATATATGCAACTCCTCGTCTTTTATACTTCCATTTGTGGTTTCTCCGCATTTAGCTAAACTAGATTGCAATGGAGTTTGTATTGAATAATCTTTGTTATCCGAAAAAGTTTGTATAAATATTATTGCAGTATCCCAAGCATAACTATTTATTAAATCACTGTCATATTCATTACTATTATATAAACTTCTACATAAATTCGATGCTTCTATTTGACCCAAGAATGTATATGGGTATACTCCTGATTTGCAAGTTGCTGGATTAGTAGTTCCTGTATTTGAGTGTATAGCTTCAATTGCTAATGCATCTCCTAGTTCATATCTTCCCAAATAGTATCCTCCACTATTATAAGCTTTTGTTATAAAGCCACCCAAATCTTTTGCTGTTGCGTTATAATCACTGCTTACACGTTCAACATAATAATATGGTGATACATATACTTCGTTCTCCCATTCTTTGTTGTCTATGTCTTCTTGATTTTCAATTATTTGTACTTCTACACCTTCTGGATTTGTTGCAAAATCATATCTTCCTAATTTTATAGTTTTCTTATTCGCCTCTGTATGTTCTTCATCTGTATATACGTCTCCTACCGGTATCCAAACGAATTGACTTCCTTTTGTGTTTGAATCTCCTGCACTAACATCTTCAATAATTATTCCGTCTGTAACATTCTCTTCTGGATTTACTACTTTAAATCCTCCCGGTACTTTTACCTCATTTCCATATGAATCTGTAAAAGTATAATTATTATCTGGTGTTCTAGTTCCTGTTATTTTTACGCCATTTACATATGCTGTTTTTCCCCATTCTATATCTTCTGCTGTTGCTGTAGCGTCAGCTGTGTTTAAAACCTCTAGTGTTCCTGTTATTTCTCCAATCTTTTCCCCTTTTTTTATATATTTTGCAATTAAATTAGATCCTGCATTTATTGTTGTAGCTGAGTATTCTTCATCTGCAATTTGATTATTGCTGTTTATTATGCTTGTGGTAATAACTATAGCTATTATTACTGCAACTATCAATATGGCTATAAATCCTACTAACTTTTGCTTTTTACTTATTTTTTTCATTTTTAAAATTCTCCTTCTTTCTTAAGCACAAAAAAACTATGCCTAATTAGACATTTTGCATTCGTCTAAAAAGCATAGTTTTTACTCTATGTTCACATAAACTTATTTTATTAAATCTTGTGATATATATATATATATATATACAGCCTCAAGGCTTTCAGCGATTTTTGTCATTTTTTGCACTCCTAATTTTTTCTTTATTATATATTTTCAAGAATATTTTTTCAACTAATTTTTTTAAATTTTGCAATCGCTATTTGGAATTTTTTTAATAAAATTTCAAATTTTAGAAAGTATATTTTTTACTTTCTTGGAAATAATGATTTTGGAAGACACATTTTGTTTATGTATTATTAATGCATAATTTTTGATATTAAAAATTCGTTATGCTAATAATCATAAAATTTGGCAAGGAGGTTTTTTCTTTGATAAACAAGGTGGAGATTTGCGGGGTTAATACTGCTAAATTGCCTGTACTATCAAATGAAGAAAAAAACGAACTATTAAAAAAAATAAAAAATGGCGACGAAAAGGCAAGGCAAGATTTTATTAATGGTAATTTAAAATTGGTTTTAAGTGTTATTAAGCGTTTTAGATTTAAAGCCGAAAATGCAGATGATTTATTTCAAGTTGGGTGTGTAGGATTAATTAAGGCATTGGATAATTTTGATTTATCTCAAAATGTTCAGTTTTCTACGTATGCAGTTCCTATGATTATTGGTGAAATTAGAAGATATTTAAGAGATAATAATCCTATTAGAGTTAGTCGTTCCATGAGAGATTTGGCTTATAGGGCCTTGATGGTCAAGGAAGCTATTACAAAACGTACACAAAAAGAGCCTACTATTGAGCAAATTGCTCAGGAACTTGGTGTTGATAAAGAAGAAGTCGCTTTTAGTTTAGATGCAATTCAAGATCCAGTTTCTCTTCAAGATTCTGTTTATGGTGATAATACTGACAATATATATATTATGGATCAAATTAGTGATAAGAAAAATACTGATGAGAAGTGGACTGAAAATATAGCCCTTGGTGAAGCTATGAAACGTCTTACTGATAAAGAAAAAGTAATAATTAATAAAAGATTTTTTGAGTGTAAAACTCAAATGGAAGTTGCGGAAGAGGTTGGTATCTCTCAAGCACAAGTTTCTAGGTTGGAGAAGACGGCAATTAATCATATAAAACGATTTTATAAGTAAAAAAATTTATATTTATTTATTTTATTAATAACTATTAATATTAGTTTTATATCTTATAAGTTCTTCATATAATTATATAGTAAAAATAAATTAAACTTATTTTGTATTTTTCTTAATTATATAAATATAGGAAAGGTATGGTGATTTTATGGGGCAAAAAGGTATGGATTTTAGACATAAAGAAGTTATAAATATTAGAGATGGCAAAAAACTTGGGTATGTGCAAGATGTATGTGCTGACTTGCAAACCGGAAGTATTACATCTATTATAGTGCCACGGTAGTAGCAAGCCTTTTAGTATGTTTGCAGGTAGTAATGAGATTGTAATTGAGTGGAACAAAATAAAGTGCATTGGAGAAAATGTAATTTTGGTGGAAATTTAATTTTACTTTTGGGACGGTCCTTTTAGTAAAAAATATTTATGTAGCTTGGTAAATATAAATATTTTACGAAAAGGACCGTCCCAAAAGTAAAATATTCACCCTGTTTTACTTAATATCTCTTTTTTCATTTTATTTATTATTTTCTTTTCTAATCTAGATATATAGCTTTGCGATATGCCCAGCATATCTGCGACTTCTTTTTGCGTTTTTTCCTCTCCTGTTTTGAATCCAAATCTTAATTCCATTATATTTTTTTCTCTACTATTTAATTTTGATATTGATGCTTTTAGCAATTTTTTGTCTACTTCATCTTCAACTCCTCTTGAAGTAATGTCTTCATCAGTTCCTAATATGTCTGATAAAAGTAGCTCATTCCCGTCTCCATCTTGATTTAATGGTTCGTCAATTGAGATTTCACTTTTCAATCTATTGCTCCTTCTTAAATGCATTAGTATTTCATTTTCTATGCATCTTGAAGAATATGTTGCAAGCTTTATATTTTTGCTACTATTAAAAGTATTTATTGCTTTCATAAGTCCTATTGTTCCAATTGAAATTAAATCTTCTAAACCAACTCCTGTATTTTCGAATTTTTTGGCTATGTACACAACAAGTCTAAGGTTATGCTCTACTAGTTTCTTTTTTGCCTCATTATCTCCATTGGATAATTTTTCTATTTCCTCTGCCTCCTCTTCTAGTTCAAGTGGTGCTGGCAGATTATCATTTCCCCCAATATAAAATATATCTTCAAAATCATCATCTTTTTGAATGTACTTTTCGTACATTTTGCTTAATATTTCTAAAACTTTCATCCTGTTTTTCTCCTTCCAATAATTCCAAACCTATTAGCGCATGATAGTCTTTGTTTATTTTTTTGTCATACATTCCAATAACTACATCATAAATGTATTCTTCTCTATCTTCATACTCTATTTTCACAAAGTCTGGTTTTACTCCTATTAACATTCCATTTTGTTTTCCAATTGAATTGAATGGAATTATTTTTAATTTTAGTTTTTCTGTGTTTGGCTCATCACCTCCTATCAGTTTTTCCAAATCTATATTTAAAAAATTCTTGATTTTATCTTTTTCTACTACTATTACTGGCTTTTTTGAAATGGGATCTTTTAAGGTATTTCCAGAGTCTAAATAGGCTTTTACTTCTGACTTTTGTTTATTTATACTTATTTCTAAATTGCAAATCATGTCTTTCTTTTTTAATTGCCTTTTATTTATTTGAAATGCTATTTGTATTATGCAAAATCCAACTAAACCTGCAACTATTGTAATCTTCATTGGATATGTTCCAACTAAAACTCCATCTTTAAAAGCTATGCTTTCAGGACTTATCATATAAAGTAATGCTAAAGCACATCCTCCCATTACAAATGATGTTAAGTAAAATAAAAGTATTGTTTTGCACAGTTTTTTGACATTTGGTGGATTAAATGCAATGTATATCATTATTATTGAAAGTAGTATTTTCATAAATATATTTGAATATATTGGAATAATATTTAAGTATGAAATTATTGCATACACTCCGCCAAATGCACTTGAAATTATTAGTCTTAACTGTTTCATTTGCATTTTTTGTATAAAGCCCGTGGCAAAAAGTATGATGTAATTCATTAGTAAGTTTTCAACAAAAACTATATCTAAGTAAACTGTCATGATTTCTCCATTGTTACTATTCACAGCTTATATTATTTTTATAAAGGCTACAATATATGTTCTGTAGCTTTTAGCGAGCGGAGCTGATAAGGGAGCAATAGCCATATGTCTTTATCTTAGAAGTGCAGTCGGAGCGTGCGAGAGTTTTCGCGTAAGTGAAACCTCGAAGTAAATGCGGAAGAATTTATATTGGAGCCCTAGTAGAAAATTTTAACTGTAAATAGTAACTCTCCATTAAATAATGAAAATGTATATTGTTCTTTTTTAAAGTATATAATTTATTTGGTACTCTTATTTTAGACTCAATTAATTGAAAAAACTGTCAAATTTATGGACAAAAAAATAAAAAATGAGCGACTTTTTTCGCTCATTTTTGAGTTAAATATTTTATTTATTCAAATTTTTATTCTTTTTAAGGAATGGTGGTATATCTAAGTAGTCTGTTCCTCCATCATTGTTTGGAACTGGTGTTGATGATTTTGTTGGCCATGCTGTTTTTCCTATGCTAGTTTCTTTTGCTCCTGGTTCTTTGTCGAATCCTGTTGCAATAACTGTTATTACTATATCTTCATCTAGACTCTTGTCTATTACTGCACCAAAGATGATATTTGCTTCTGGGTCAACACTTCTTTGTACAAGTTCAGCAGCCGTGTTTACTTCATGTAATCCTAAGTTTTCGCCACCTGTTACATTTATGATAACACCTCTTGCACCTTCTATTGTTGTTTCTAGTAGTGGACTTTGGATAGCTTGTTTTGCTGCATCTTCTGCTCTATTTTCTCCAGATGCTCTACCAATACCCATATGTGCCATACCTGTATTTAGCATTATTGTTTTAACATCTGCAAAGTCTAGGTTTACTAAACCTGGTACTTTGATTAAGTCTGATATACCTTGAACACCTTGTCTTAATACATCATCTGCCATTTTGAAAGCTTCTACGATTGATGTTTTTCTATCTATTATTTGTAATAGTTTATCATTTGGAATTACTACTAATGTGTCAACTTTTCCTTTAAGACTTTCTATTCCTCTTTCTGCTTGAGTAAGTCTTTTCTTTCCTTCAAATGTGAATGGTTTTGTTACTACTGCTATTGTAAGTATTCCCATTTCTTTTGCAATATTTGCTACTATTGGGGCTGCACCTGTACCAGTTCCACCTCCCATACCTGCTGTAACAAATACCATATCTGCACCTTTTATTGCTTCAGATATTTCGGCTTTGCTTTCTTCTGCTGCTTGAGCACCAATGTCTGGGTTAGCACCAGCTCCTAGTCCTCTTGTTATTTTTTCTCCTATTTGGATTTTTGTTCCAGCTTTTGATAAAAGCAATGCTTGTCTATCTGTGTTTACAGAAACGAATTCAACTCCTTCTATTCCTGAGTCTACCATTCTGTTTACTGCATTGTTTCCTGCTCCTCCAACACCTATAACTTTTATTATAGCTGTATCTTCTGTTCCGTAATTTTCATCATAGTTATTATCCATCATCATAAAGCTTTCCTCCTAAAAAATATATACTTTTCTTAACTTAACTCACCTGGCAGTTTATTGTTAAACTAATTTTTAACTTATTTATTAAATATGTTTTATGAATAAAAAAATTCTTTTACTTTTTCTATTATGTTTTTAAAGAATCCTTTATCTGAATTTATATCTAAACTACTTGATACATTTTTTGCAAATGGTCTTGATGCTATGTATCTAACTAAAGCATATGCTGTTGCGTAATTTGGTTTTATTATGCTTGCAATTTTGTTGTTTGCCATTTTTACTGGTATATTTAATGTTATTTTTCCAACTATATCACTTTTGCTTATGCTTGTTATACCTTGTCCTGTTATTACAACTGTATTTATGTTTTGTTTAATTCCTTGATTAGAAACATCTTGATTTACTATTTCAAACATTTGCTCAACTCTTGCTTCTATTATTTCAACAATTTCAGAACTTTTTACTATTTTATTGTTTTCATCCTTTGCTGTATTTAGTACAACATCTGTGTCATTGTCAATATATGATTTAAGTGCTAAGCCATATTGTCTTTTTAATCTTTCTGCTTCATCAATTGATATTCCTAAAACTACCGCAATATCGTTTGTAATGTTATTTCCTCCAACTGGTATTGAATTAGTGTATACATATCTATCTCCATCGAATACACCAATGTTCATTGTTTCTGCACCTATGTCTAGTAACATTACATAGTCTTTTTGTTCCATACTATCAAGTACAAGATTTTTTTCTGCAAGAGTTATTGGGACCATCCCATCTATATCTACATCTACTTTTTTGAATATATTAGTAATGGCTTTCATATAGTCTTTTTCAGCTAAGATTATTTGTGCATTTAGTGTGAATTTACCACTAAAAGTTCCTATTGGGTCGTCGACTTTTTTTCCATCTTCTAATACAAATTCGTTTATTACTATATCTATTATTTGTTTTCCTTCAGGTATATCTATATCTTTTGCTTGCATTAAGCTACTAGACACATCTCTTGCTGATATTCCCGAATATTTATCTTTAGCTTCTTTTGTAACACTATTTTGTACAATGGTAACATATTTTCCTGGTATTGTTATGTATGCTGAATTAATTTTCATATTCATTTCTTTTTCAGCTTCTTTTATAACATATGAAATAGATTCACTTAATTGTTGTTCATTAACTATTTTGCCTTTTTGTATGCCATTGCTTTTTTTACTGGTGTTACATATTACTTCGATCTGATTAAAGTTATTGACCTCACCTACTACTAAACTAATCTTAGATGCACCGATGTCAATAGCCACTATTATGTCACCTATAGCCAAAGCAAATACCTCCAGTCCGCCTTAATTTTTTCTAGTAAGCATATTATTATATTTTTCGAAAAAAGTCAATAGAATTAGACATATTTTTGTAATATTTGTAACTTATTTGTAACAAATTTATAATTAGCAATTTCCTTTTTACTAATTAAGTTTCAATATATATTTTGGAGCTTTTAGCGTAGCGTAGCTGACAAAGAGCTCGGGTAAGTAAAGTCTTTATCTTAGAAGTGCAGTCGGAGCGTGCAAGCGTTTTCACGTTAGTGAAACCGTGAAGCAAAAGCGGAAGAATATATATTGAAACTTTTATAAAAATAAAATGTATATTGGGACTTTTATGTTAATTCTATTTCTTGTTTTGTTTCCTTTTTTCCGAAAATTTAGATAAATAATATCTACGTATAATTCCTAAATTGTTAAACATTCTTCCTACAAATACTATTATTGCAGCTAAGTATATGTCTACATTTAATTTTTCTCCTAAATATGTAAGTAACATTGCTAATATTGCATTTACAAAAAATCCAGAAATAAATACTTTCATGTCAAAGTTCTTTTTTATGTTTGATGCAATTCCTCCAAATACAGAGTCAAGTGCGGCAACTATTGCTATTGCTAAATATTGTGATACTGTATATGGAATTGTTGGTGTTAATATTCCTATAACTACACCTAATACACAACCTACTATTATTGCTATTATCATCATATTATTCTGCCTCCTTTAAATATCTATTATCTAGTTCTCTGGTATAAGCTCCTATTTCTATATTGTTTTCTTGTTTTACTTCAATGGACATTCCATTTGCTTTCATTTGATCAATATATCCACTATTTTTTATGCTAAGTGTACTCATTAAATATGTTGGATCTCCTATTGCTTTTACAACATATGGTGATGTTAATCTTACATCTCCATACAATATAATTAATCCATCATTTAATGTTACAATATCTGCTAAATTTATAATTCTGTTATCATTTATAGATATTGCTTCTGCTCCTGCATATTTTAATTCATTTAGCAAAAGTATTAGATCATCTGCTATATATGTATAAAGAGCTTCATCTGTGTCTGTTAATGTTACTACTACTCCGCTTCCTTTTACATTTGTAAGTCCTAGTAGAGTTTTGGCTTGTTCAATTTCTTGGTCTAAAAGTTCTGTTGTTTCTTTGTTTTCATTTATTGCTGTTTCATATTCATTTATTGTGTTTTGATTAGCATTATATTGTTCCATTGTTTCTTCGTATTTAGATTTATAACTTGCTATCTGAGTTCTTAGTTCATCATCTCTCATACCTTCAATGTCTAATTCTTTTGATTCATTAACTGTTCTAAATTGAACAAATATTGATGCTATAAGTACTAATGTAATAAGTCCAGCTACTATTGATAAAACTAAAGTTGCTTTATTGATTGGCTTTTTATTCTTATTCATAAGCGTTTAATATTACATATTAAAGTAATATTTTCCTCCTTTCTCGGATTTTCTCAAGTTTTAATTATCATTTTGAGCATATTTGAAAGTAAGTGCTCCTGTATATTTTGAAATTTGTACATTATCTGATTTTCTTGTATCTACTTGTATTGATCTTGCTCTTAGTCCATATGTATATCCACCTGCTCTAGTTATTGCTCCATACAAACTTTCTTGATTTCCAATTGCTTTTATTGTAAATGGTGTTCCCACTTTATTTCCATTTATTAATATTACATTTCCTGCACAAGTTATTGCTGTTGCATTTACTATTCTTTCATTGTTTATAGATATTGCTTCTGCTCCTGCATTTGAAAGTTCATTTACTAGGCTTCTTAAGTCTGAATCATGTACTATTAAATTGTTCATATCTATTGATGTATTTGTTTGGGCACTATCTGTTACTGTCATAGTTATTCCTTCTCCAGTAACATCTGTAAGTCCTAATATTTGATTATACATTTTTAATTCGTTTTGTTTTTCTTCAGAGCTATTACCATTTTCTGTTGAAGTTTGTCTTAGTTCTTCTAGTCTTTTAACTGATTTTTCCAAGTCTACTTCAGCATTGTCAGATCTTTCTTTCCATTCTAGTAAACTATCTTTAAGCTCACTATTTGCAAATGCTTGTGATACAGCTGAGTTTTCTCCTTGCATAGTTCTTACTTGTACTGTAATAGCAGTTGCTAAAACAACACAAACTATTCCTATAGCTATATATGCATTTTTGTTTTTCATACTTTTGCTCTCCTTTCTATGTTTCTAAAATTTGATTTTTTAGGTCATAAAATATGAATTTCTCAAACATATCATGCTCAACCATTTTAAACTTTTTGCCTAAAAAATGGATATTTTTCATTTAAGTTCATATTCACAAATATTTCTCCTGCTATTCCCTTTTCTTTATCTAGTATTGCTTTTACATATAGCATTCTAGTATCTAGATTTGTGCAATCTCCTAAATAAACTGTTTTTTGTTCTGTATCTAAATATAATGTGTAATTATTACTATCCTCAATATTAATACTTGTTATTAAACTATCAAATTGATTTGTTTTTGCAGATGCTGTTATTCTTAAGACTGTATTTAATTTTTCTAAATCATTTTCGCATAACCTGTTTCCAGGTACTATTTCGTCTTGTGCGGTTTCATATCCTGTTATTTTAGCTAGTCCTTCTTTTGTGTTTGCAGAAATTTCTAGAATATATCCTTGATTATCTATGTAAGCATAAGATCCTCCATATTCTAACATATATGTTGCTACTCTTTCTGTTATAACAAATGTAATTGTATCTGGCAATGTTCTTCTTATTTCAACTGATTTTACATATGGATTCTCTTTTATTGATGCTGTTGTATCTTTATTAGATACTTTAAATAAGTTTGTTTCTTTTTGTACTTTAGATAAGCTTATTATTTGTTCAGATGATATACTTTCATTTCCCTCTACATTAATATTTTTTATATTAAATATTGGTGATAACATCAAATAAATAATTAAGCCGACAATTACAGCTAAAAGCAAAATAAGTTTTATTAGTGTTTTAACTTTTCTGTTTCTCTTAATCTGCTCTTCCGTCATTCTTGCTTTTTTTGTTTGATTTGCTCTTTTTCTTCTAAGCTTGTCCTGTTTCTTTTGTTCCTTATAAAGTTCTTTTTCTTTTGTTCTTTTTTCTTTTAATTTCTTCCTTTTAATTTTTTCTAATTTTTTCTTGTCTATATGTTTTACTTCAGAAATTTGTTCATCAAAATTGAAAATACTATTATCTTTTTTGGTATCTTGATTCAGCTTTTTATTCTTTAGTTTTTTATTTACTTTTTTTGTCTTTTTCTTATTAGACATCTTAGACTTTGGCATTTATACCACCTTTTCTTTTTTAATATTAGCTCCCAGCTTTTGAAGCTTTTCATCTAAGTTTTCGTAACCTCTAAGTATATATTCGACATTTTCGACTCGAGTTTCGCCTTCTGACATAAGTCCTGCAATTACTAATGCTGCTCCGCCTCTTAAGTCTTTACTCATTACGTCTTTTCCATATAATGTATCTACTCCTGTGATTTCAAGCATTTTTTCATTTTCTTCGATATTTGCGCCCATTCTTATTAATTCTTCGGCATATTTGAATCTGTTTTCAAATATATTCTCTTCTATAATTGATTTTCCTTCAGCTTTCGTAAGTATTGCTCCCATTATTGGTTGCATATCTGTTGGAAATCCTGGATACGGTTCTGTTGCAAGTTTTATTGCTTTAAGTCTTTTTGGAGCAACTAATTTTATTGTACTTCTATTAATTGTAACTTTGCATCCTGCTTCTTTTAGTGAATATAGTACAGTTAAAAGATTTTCTGGATTTGCTCCTTTTACTGTTATTTTCCCTCCTGTCCCAGCAGTAGCACAAAGTAAAGTTCCTGTTTCTATTCTATCTGAAATTATTTTGTAATTTGCTTTATGTAAGCTTTTTACTCCAAATATTGTAATTTCAGATGTACCAGCTCCATATATTTTAGCTCCCATGCAATTTAAGCATTTTGCTAAATCTTTTATTTCTGGTTCTTTCGCTGCATTGGTTATATGTGTAGCTCCTTTTGCATATACTGATGCTAAGATAATGTTTTCAGTTGCACCTACACTTGGAAATTTTAGTTTAATCCTTCTACCTATAATTTCCTTGCATTTGCACCTTATAACATCTCCCTCTTCATCAATATCTATTCCTAACTTTTTAAATGCATCTAAATGTAGGTCAATTGGTCTTGCTCCTATATTGCATCCCCCTGGAAATGCAAAAGTGGCTTCTTTAAATCTTCCTATTATAGCTCCTGCAAGCACAACAGTTGAACGTAATTTGTGCATTAAGTCTTTAGGAATAGTGGTTTTACTCATATTTTTGCTACATATTGTTATTTTACCATTTTTCTTATCGACTGTGCAACCTAATAACTTCAATATTTCTAATGTTATCTTAGTATCCTCAATGTTTGGAATGTTGTATAAAGTTACAGGCTCTGGATTTAGTATAGCTGTAGCTATTATTGGAAGTGCTGCATTTTTTGAGCCTGATGCTTCTACTTTTCCCGACAATTTAGTTTTGCCTTGTATTATGTAACTTAACATACTAATATCTCCTTTCTAACTGATATATAGTATGTTATTTTACTTTTTTATGTTACTTGTTAATATAGCTTAATATACTCTGTTTTGTCACAATATACATTCTCTCCCATTTCACTGCGCGGGTCGCTTCGGCATTTCATACCTCGTTCCAGCTTGCCCGCTACACTCTGCAGTCCTACTTAGTTATAGTCAAAGATGCTCGCGCTGCAACCGTTCGCTGAAATGTCGAGAAGTATATTGTGACAAAACATGAATTTGTTAATTATAACAAGTAGTATAAAAAAGTAAATTGTTTAGTTAAGCAGATTCCTCTTTTAGTCTAATAGATAGTAGCTTACTAATTCCATTTTCCTCCATTGTAATACCATAAACTGTGTCTGCTGATTCCATAGTACCTTTTCTGTGTGTAATAACTAAAAATTGTGTTGTACTACTAAATTTCTTTAAGAATTCTGCAAATCTATATACATTTACATCATCAAGTGCTGCTTCTATTTCATCTAGTATGCAGAAAGGTGCTGGATTTATTTCTAGTATTGCAAATAGTAATGCAATTACTGTTAATGCTTTTTCTCCACCAGATAGAAGCATCATATTTTGAAGTTTTTTACCTGTTGGCTGTGCTTTTATGTCTATACCACATTCTAATATATTATTTTCATCTTCTAATACTAATTCAGCTTTTCCACCACCAAACAATTCTCTAAATACTTCATTAAAGTTTTTGTTTATTTGTTTAAACTTCTCGCCAAATTGTTCTTTCATAGTTTTTGTCATTTCTGTTATAATGTCTCTTAATTTAGCCATTGTATTTTCTAGGTCTAGTCTTTGTTCGCACATAGTTTCATATCTTTCTTTTGTTTTCTTATATTCTTCTATGCTATCAACATTGACACTTCCTAGTTCTTTTATTTGATTGTGTAATTCATTTACTCTTTTTTGAGTTTCTTGCACATTTGTAGGAATAGCAAATTCTCCAGCATTATTTGGAGTTATTTCATATTCATTCCATAATTCATTTATGGTATCAGATATATCTTGCTCTGTGTTTGTTTTCTTAATTCCTATTTTAACTAATTGTTCTTTTACGTCTTGAATTATTGCAAATTGTTTTTCAATGTTCTTCTCTAATTCATCTAGCTTGTTATTTTTTGTATTTTTGCTATTTTTTAATTCTTCAATTTTGTTAGAACTTCCGTCTACTTCTGCTTTTATTTTTTCAATGTTATTTTGTAATTCTAAAATAGTATTTCTTATAGATGAATTTTGTTCTTCCATTTTTTCTATTTGAAGCTTTTTGTTTTCAATAGATTGTTTTTCGCTTTCTATACTTTGATCTATTCTTTCAATTAATTCATCCATAGATGTACTACTTTCATCAAATGATGATACTGAAATTTTTAAGTTTGTTATGTCCAAGTTTAAGTCATCTATGTATTTTTGATTGTCTTTATTTAGGTTTGCAAATTCTTCTATCTCTTTAGAAATAGTCTCTATTTGTTCTTCTATGCTTTTTACATTTTCTTGTAGCTCTTGCTTTTTACTTATTGCGTCCTGTTTTTTGTTTTCTATTTCTTTTAATTCTTCATTTAATTTTTCTTTTCTAGATACAATAGAGTTAATGCTTTCTTCAAGTTGAACAATTTTTTCTTTTTCCCTAGCATAGGTTATTTCTATTTCTTGAAGTTTTCTTGTGTTTTCTTCTATTTCTGTTGTTTTACTATCTAATGTTATTTTTTCTTTTTCTTGGTTTAAATCCTCTATTTTTTCATCTAATTTTTTTATTTCTTTTTCTAATTTCTTTATTTCTTCGCTTCTACCTAGGATATTGGCCGTTTTCTTATTTACAAATCCACCTGTAATTGCTCCTGATGGGTTTATAATGTCTCCATCTAATGTTACAATTCTGAAAGAGTATTTATTTTCTTTTGCTAGCTTTATTGCTGTATCCATATTGTCTGTAATAATTGTTCTTCCTAGCAGGTTAAGAACAATCCCTTCATACTCTTTTTTATATTTTACTAAGTCTGATGCTACGCCAATAACTCCTTCTATATTTTTAATATTTTCTAGTTTTTTACCATGAACTGTAGACATTGGTAAAAATGATGCTCTTCCTAATTTATTTACTCTTAGGTAATCTACTAACTTCTTGGCGTCTCCTTCATTCTCTGTAACTATGTTTTGCATACTTGCACCTAAACACATTTCAATTGCTGTACTATATTTTTCATCAGTTGAAACTATATTTGCAAGTACACCATGTATACCTTTTTTTAAGGCTGGATTGTTATCACAAGCAATTAGTAACTCTTTTACTGATTTAGTGTATCCTTCTTTTTCTTTCTCTGTTTCTACTAAGAAATTATATTTGCTCTTTTTTAATCTTTGTTCATCTACTGCATTATTTATTTTTATTTCTATGTCTTTTATTTGTTTGTCCAAAGCTTCTTTTTCAGATTTATCTTTTTGAACAGCTTCTTCAATTTGTTTTTTCTCATTTTCTATTTTTGTAAAACTAGCATTTATATCATTTTTGCTCATTCTCTTTTCATCTAATTCTGATATAACTCCTGATAGCTCTTTTTCAGCTTGTTTTTTTCTGTTTTCAAAGTTCTCATAATTTACATCTTGTTCTGTTATTTCATTTTCTAAGCTGTATTTATTTTCTTTTAAATCTTCTACTTGTTTTTTCTTTTCTTCTATTTCTAATTCTTTACTCGATAGTTTTTGATTTAGTTTTCTTAATTCTTCTTCTTTTTCTTCTAACTCTTTTGCAAATTTTTCTTTGTTTTCTTTTAAATTTTCTTTTTTAGATAGCTTGCCTTTTTTCTCTTCTTCTAAGTCTGAAATAGTGATATTGCTTCCAGTTATTTCATTTTCTAGTCTGTTTTTATTTTCACTATTATTAGATATTTTTTCTTTGCTAACATTTATTTGTGAGTTTATTCTTTCTATTTTGTTTTCACTTTCAAATCCAAGTGTTTGAAGTCTTTCCATTTCAGAAGAAATTTCTTCAATTTGATTTTTTAAGTCTTGTTTTAATTCTTGCATATCTTCAAGTTTATTATTTTCTTCAAGGCTTTGATTTTCAAAAATATCTTTGTTCTTTTCTAATTCTTGAAGCTTCTCTTTGAATGTATTTATTTTTAATACAAATAATCCAACTTCTATGTTTTTTAATTCTTCTCTTAAATCTAAAAATTTTCTAGCTTTTTCTGATTGTAATTTAAGTGGTTCTATATTAGCTTCTATTTCAGATAAAATATCATTGATTCTTACTAGGTTTAGTTTTGTTTGTTCAAGCTTTTTTTCAGATTCTTCTCTTCTAGTTCTATACTTTACTATTCCTGAAGCTTCTTCAAATATTTTTCTTCTATCTTCTGATTTATTACTTAAAATTTCATCTATTTTTCCCTGTCCTATTATTGAATAGCCATCTTTTCCTATACCAGTATCCATAAATAGCTCTAAAATGTCTTTAAGTCTGCAAGGTACTTTATTTATGAAATATCCTGTTTCTCCTGTTCTATATAGTCTTCTTGTAACAGTTACTTCTGAAAATTCAACAGGTAGTGCTCCATCACTATTATCTATTACCATATTAACTTCTGCAAATCCTAAGGATTTTCTACTTTGTGTTCCAGCAAAAATAATGTCCTCAGATTTAGAACCTCTAAGAGACTTCATGCTTTGCTCTCCAAGAACCCATCTAATGGCATCTGAAATATTACTTTTTCCAGAACCATTTGGACCTATTACTGCTGTTATTCCTTTTTTAAATTCAAATACTGTTTTATCTGCAAAAGACTTAAATCCTTGCATTTCTAATTTCTTTAAGTACATAGTTTTTACCTTTCGTTTTTTATATTTTATGTCAATAGTGGGCTCTCCTTTTTGACACTGCAAATTGTATCTATTTTTCTTTCAAAAACTTTTCAATATATTTTATAGAACTTTCAAGTTCCATTAACTTATTATCTTCTACTGTTTTATAGTAATCGTCCATACTTAAATTATCACTTACTTTTTTAAGTGATATAAGCGGAATATTATATAAATCTGCTAAAAGTGATACTGAATGAAGTTCCATATCAAAAATTACATTTTCTTTAATATCTGTATTATTTACAAAACATTCTGCTGAATAGCAAGGCAATTTTTCTAATTCCTCTATTGTGACTAAGTCTTGTCCTCCTAAATCGTCCATACTATATTTTTGCTCTCCTGTTATGTCCCATTCTAAGTTATATGATTTATTTATTGATACCCAGCTTCCTATTTTTGCGGACGTTGAACCTGCATAGCCAATGTTTATTATTAAATCTGGTTTATCGTTTTCGCATAAATATTTGGTAAGTCCAATTGCAGTTTTTTGTTTACCAATGCCTGTAACAATTAATGTAATTTTTGTTTCATTTTGTTTACCTTCAAATGTTGTAATTATATTATTAAATTCATCTTCTTTTTTCTTTTTTTCTACTAGATTAAGCAATCTTGCAATTTGCTCTCCTTCTTTTTTCATTGCACAATGTATTAGTATATTTTTCATGTTTTTTAGCCCTTCCTTCGGCGTTTATATCATATTATCACAAAAAGTTTTATTTGTCATCAAAATTTAATATTGTTTTTCACATTTTTTATTGTTTTTCTTTCTATATTTTAATATAATAATTAAAATAAACATTTAAGGAGTAGTAAATGTTAGAAGAAAAATATGACTTTTATAGTCCATCTAATATTAAAATTCATGAATTAGATACAACAATTAAAGATCATTTAATAGTTATGGAACACCTAGATTCTTTTACTAAAAAGCATAGTGAGAATGTTGCGAATTTAGTAGGCAGAATCTGTGAGTATATGCATTGTAATAGTCAATTTACTATACATTGTGTTATTGCAGGGTATTTGCATGATATAGGAAAATTATTTATTCCAAAAGAAATTACAAATAAACCTGGAAGGCTTACTGATGAAGAATACGAAATAATGAAAACTCACACAACTCTTGGTTACCAATATTGTATGGATGATTTAGCTCTAAGACCATATTCAGATGGACCATGGTATCATCATGAAGCTCTTAATGGTACTGGTTATCCTAGGGGGCTTAGAAAACCTGATATTCCTTATTCTGCCCAAATTATTCGTGTTGCTGACGAATATGATGCTATAGTAACTAAGAGACAATATACTACCCACGTTAATATTTCTCAAACTTTAAAAGAACTTATTCAAGATGCTTTGCCAAGTAGCGACGTTATTGCATTAGATCAACTAAAACAAAACGAGCGTCTTGGAAAGATAAATCCTAAGCCACTCAAAGCATTATTTAAGGTTGTAATTGATGATACTTTATATGAAATTAGTTGTGTTATGAATTATGTTAATTATATAAAAGATCAAATAAAAAGGTTAAAAACAGTGAAAAAATATGAGCATAAGATGAATACAACCAAAAAAGCTCAAACAAAAGATTACTATAAAGCTGGTATGCAACTTCTTTTTGAGCAAGGAGAGAATGCTGAAAATTATACTCAAGTCCTTGCAGAATATGAAAATGCACTAGTTATTAGACAGGACAGAATTGATAAACTATATGATGAAATAAAAATTATAAAAAAGTTAAAAGTTTGAAAAAAGCCACAGCATATTGTGGCTTTTTTTGATTAGTCTAGTTATTAAGATTTTAATTTCTCTCTTTTGTAATTTTACTTATTTAATTTTTTTCTTTTTGATAACTTAATTTTTACTACAATTGCCAAAACTGTAAGAGCCAATATAATAGGCATTACATTTAAGATAACTGCTCCTGTTCTTGGCATAATAGCAAGTTCGTTCATATCTTCGTTATCTTCAAGTGTTGTTTCTTGTAATTTTTCTGAGTCTATCCTAATATGTGCTTTTATATCTCCTGATACATCTACACCATCACTTTTTTGTAATATTATTTGATATTCTCTAGTTTCTCCTATGTCTAAATCTGTTACTTTGTATTTAGCAATATTGTTATCAATTTCCCAATCTGCATTTTGCATAGTAAATCCTTCTGGTATCCTAAATGTTATGTATCCGCTTCCCATTCTTTCTTCATTGTTTGTAACTTTCACATTGTAATATATTTGCAATGAAGAGTTTTTGTTTGCATCTCTTATTTCTGTTTCTATTTTTCCTACTTTACCATCTAGTCCATAATAATTACCGTTAATATATGCTTTGTCTAAATTCATTTCTATTTGTAGATTGAATTTTAGCCATTGATAATAATAGTTTAATGTAATGTCTTCTTTTTTGATAGTAACAGTTTCTTTTTCTGGCTTTTCTACCAATTTATAATCTTCATATTTTCTCTCTTCAGAAGTAAATGTATCACCTTCATGTACATCTGTTTTTTCAGTATCTATTAATTCTCCGGTGTCCTTATCTATGTAGTTTACTGTAACTTTTGATTTATGTCTATAATAATAGATTACATTTATTGGTTCACCTTTCATTGTGCCAGATGTGTTTCCTTCTACTTTTGTAAAATCATAGTTTTCTATTGTTTTTTGGCTTGTAGTGTATTTGTCTCCTGATTTGCCATTAATTGTAACTTTTTCTGCTATTTCTTCATTTGTTACTTCATCCACATATTTTGCAGTGACTGTTGTGTTTTTTGCATAATAGTAATTTACTGTTTGTAAATCTTCTGTTAATGTAAAACTTTCTTTTTCAGGCTTTTTTACTAAAGTGTATCCTGAGATATTTTTAGCCTTTGTTGTTACTTTTTCTCCAACTGGTCCACTTTGGCTATCTGTGTCTAAAACTTTATTTGTATCTATGTCTATATAATTAGCTTTTACACCACCACTTTGTAGGTTGAAAGATGCAATTAAGTTTGAACCTCCACCTGCTCTTTCCATATAGAAAATTGTAAGAGTATGTTTACCTTGAGAAAGCTTTCCATTATTTAAGGCAGTTTTATATACATTCTTTTCATCTTTGTTAGTTGAAGGATTATATATACTTTCATAATATACTTGATTTTTTGCAAAGTTTATATTTCCTCTAAGTCTTTCATGACAACCGCCCAAATCTAATACTAATTCATCATCTACAAATACCCATACATCATCATCACCGGAAAAGTCAAATACCATATCTTCATATTGTTTTGTTTCTTTATTTATAATTTTACCATCACTTGTCATTACAAATGGTATTTCTATTTTTCCTGAAAATATTAGTTCTCTGTTACTTGGTACAGATGTGTCATCATCACAATCATTAAATGGAAAGAATCCACTTTTGTCTCCTTTGTGCATTTTAAAAGTTTTGGTGCTATAATCTTTGTACACATGATATTTGTCACTGTCAAAAGTATAGTATCCATTGCTTTCTTTAATAAATGGGAACTTCCAATTTGTAAGCACTTCGCTAAATACTGTAGGATTTATATTTGATGTAGGAAAGAAAGTTGTTTTGTTCTTATATTTGTCCACTAAGTCTACATCTCCATTTACCAATTTGTTTTTTATTAATCCTTGAACCACTCCTGATGAATTTCCATATTGACCTAATTTTATGAATCCGTTTTGTATTCCTCCTGTGCATTTGTTTTCTGTTGAATACATAAGCATATAATTGCTATCTAATGCATATTTTTCTTCTAAAGTTAATTCATCATAATATTCTTTTGTTCCTACTCCTCTTTGCAAAGCATTGTATTCCTCATAATTAATATTTGCAAATGTTGCATTTACGTATCTTATGTTATTTTCTGGCACACTTTGACATTTTGTTGTTGCTGCCATAACTTTTGTGTGTAAAGCCCATGATATTACAAATAAAAAGGCTATAACAAAAATTGTGATTCTTTTTTTCATAAAACTCCTATTCTACAAATAAAAACCATCCCGAGTTTTTATTTATTTAAATTTTTGGGATTTTTTTAGAATAATTTAAGACTTAAATTATATTGATAAAAATTAAATTAGATAATTTAATTATTTTTATTATACTCCAGATTATGTAGAATGTAAAGAAAAATCGTTCGTCAAATATCGACAGTTATCGACAAAATTTGACAAAACTAAAACTCACAATAATTCTTTTCTTTCTAGTTGCAATATATATTCTTCGCATTTGCTTCACGATTTCGCTTACGCGAAAGCTCAAAATATATATTGCAACTTTTATTAAAATTCTTAAATGTGAGTTTCATTCTAGCCCAAAGCTTACGCCTAGAGCATTATTAATTTGATTCATTATATTTTCATCATCAATATGACCAATCTTTTCTTTTAGCCTACTTTTGTCTATTGTTCTTACTTGCTCTGCCAAAACTACAGAATTAGTTTTTAACCCTCCATTTTGTGACCCTATTTCAATATGGGTTGGAAGTTTTGCTTTTCCCATTTGTGAAGTTATTGCTGCTGCTATTACTGTTGGACTATGTTTATTTCCTAAGTCATTTTGAATTATTACAACTGGTCTTATGCCTCCTTGTTCAGAGCCTACTACTGGACTTAAATCTGCATAAAACATGTCTCCTCTTCTTATATTCATATTTACTCTCCCAATAATAAAATTGAGATGATTATATATTTCTAAATGTTTAATTCTATTTCATTATATATTATGTCTACTTTTAATTCATTGTTAATATCATATACTTGTAATTTTTTTGGTTCTAAACTTGCTTTGTCTATGTAAAGAACATGCTTATTGTTGTATTTATTTATTTTTGGTATATAATTCATTTGTATTTTTCCTTCTGTTTCTTTTATTTCTTTACTTTCCGATGTTCTATATCCTTCTATAAATGATGTAAGATATAATGAATTTGTTGTTGCATAAGGATAATTTTCATAAATTTGACTTAAACTATATTTTGTGTTTTGAACAGTAATAATGCCATTTTCAAATATTATTTCCATTCCTGCCAAGCTATCAGGAGATAAAGCTAATTGTCTAGAATAACTTTCTCCTTTTACCACTTGTTCAAACTCATAAAAATTTGCATTTTTGTTACTACTAACAGTTACTCTAATTTTTGCCCTATATGATGTAACATTTAGAATATACTCTTCAATCTCTTGTATACTTTTATTATTTCCATTTTGCTGAGTTTTATAATTTGTTTTTATAAAAAAATTACAAATTAAAAGAGTCACAATTATAATAATTATTAAAGCAAAAATTTTAAACCATTTTCCCATATTTCCGCCTTTCTTTATTTTTGGTTTTGTTGCTTAGAAAAAAGTTTATTTTTTCTAAGCAACAAAAAATAATATTGAAGTTACTTTTTAGTAATTCAATATTATTTTATTCATTTAAATTATATTATATGAAAATAATCCATTAACTCTTTTTCTACTTCTTCTTTGCTATCTAGATGATTAATTTTGTCACGAACTAGTGATGCTCCAGGCAATCCTTTCAGATAGTAACAAATATGCTTTCTCATTTCTCTTACTCCGGTATATTCACCTTTTTCTTTTACTTCTAAATTTATATGGTTTAAAATTGTTTCTAATATTTCTGTATTAGGTATTTTTCTTATTGTTCCATCCTCTAAATATGTTCTTATTTGCTCTAATATCCAAGGTTTTCCTAATGTGGCTCTTCCTATCATAATACCATCGCAATTTGTTTGTTCAAATATTCTTTTTGCATCTTCTGGTGATTTTATATCTCCATTGCCTATTACAGGTATTCTAACATTTTCTTTAACTTTCTTTATTATGTTCCAATCTGCTGTTCCTGTATAATACTCACTTCTTGTTCTACCATGAATTGCAACTGCTGAAGCACCTGCACTTTCAACCGCTTTTGCTGCTTCTACTGCTACAATATGCTCGCTATCCCAACCTTTTCTCATTTTTACTGTTACTGGAACTGATGAGCTTTTTACAACTGCCCTTACTATTTCATATACTTTGTCTAAATCTAAAAGCAATTTGCTTCCATCTCCATTTTTTACAACTTTTGGTGCTGGGCATCCCATATTAATGTCTACTATATCTGCTATTTTGCTAACATAGTTTGCTGAATATGCCATTGATTCTATATCACTACCAAATATTTGAGCAGATATTGGTCTTTTTTCTCCATCCATTTTTAACAATTGCTTTGTTTTTTCATCATTATAATAAAGAGCTTTGCTACTTACCATTTCAGTAACGGTAAGACCAGGATTGTATTTTTCGCATATTAGACGAAAAGGCAGGTCTGTTAAACCTGCCATTGGAGCTAGTATTATATTATTTTGTAATTCTACATTTCCTATTTTTAGTTTTTTTAACATTTTACTCCTTTTATTACATTTATATTATGATTTTTTATTCAATAAATATTGCCTTTTGTCTTCTACCACTTATATTAAGCAAAATTGCTATCATTATAAGATTACTCAAAAGCGAACTTCCACCATAACTAACAAATGGTAAAGGAACACCTGTTATAGGTAACAAACCAATTGTCATTCCAATGTTTTCTGTCATATGGAATAAAAATATGCCTGCTATACCCATAGCTATAAATGACCCTAGATTATCTTTAGCCGTTTTTGCAACATACATTGCTTTTGTTATCAGGACTACATACACTATGACTATTGCTCCTGCGACCAAAAATCCCATTTCTTCTCCTATAACAGAAAAGATAAAGTCTGTAGTTTTTGGACTCAAATATCCTAATTGAGTTTGGTTTCCTTTAAAAAGTCCCATACCAAGAAGTTCTCCAGCTCCTATTGCAAGCTTTGATTGAGTTAAATTATATCCTGCTCCTCTTGGATCTAAATCTTGATTTAAAAATACTTCTATTCTTTTCTTAGCATGGTCGGGTAATACAAAAAAGTATAGCAAAGGAAGTGTTATAGCTACTATTAAAAATCCAGCTATAATATATTTTTTATCTATTCCTGCTACAAAAAGCATAAGTATAAATGCTACGCAAAATGCCATTGCAGTTCCATAGTCTGGTTGTTTTACTATTAATAATATAGGAACTCCTATAATTGCTAATAACAAAAGTAACCTTGTTGGTCTACTTATTTCTTTTTTGCCTTTTGCAACCATTCTTGACATTACTAAAGCTAATACCATTATAACAAATATTTTTGAAAATTCTGCCGGTTGCAAAGTAAATGATCCAAAAGAATACCAGCTTGTAGCACCATTTATTGGTTCTGTAAACAATACCCCTATAAGCAATATAATTAGCACTGCATAAATTATAGGAGATATTTTTGCAATTGTTTCATAGTCTATTAGAGTAAATGCAATAATAAATGGTATACTAATTCCTATCCATAGAATTTGTTTTTTAAATTCATCATATTCTGTGTTTTGAGTTGCTGAAAAAAGTGCAATCAATCCTATTATAATTAATAGGATTGTGCATATTAATATTGACCATTCTATATTTTTAGATAATCTTTTTTTCATCTACGCCTCTATTTCTTTTTATTAGACTTTTTTGCTTTTGATTTTTTACCTTTTTTTGAGTTGTTTTTTGTCTCACCTTTTTCTGTAGCATTATTTGCTACATTTTCTTCATTGATATTGTTAGAATTAGTATCTTCCTTTTTTGTTTGATTATTCTCTGTTTCTTTGTTTTCTTCTTTTGAATATGTATCTTGCTCTGTTTTCTCTGAAGAGTTTTGATTTGTCACTTCTTTCTCTTCTAAGTTTTGTGTATCGGTCTCTTCTATATTTTCTACGTTTTGTGTATTATCTTCTTCGTTAATATTATTTTCTAATTCATTTTTTTCTGTACTATCACTGTCTTGTGTACTTTCTTCTACACTATTTTCATTTTGTGAGCCACTTTTTTCTGTGCTTTCCACATTTTGTGCACTATTGTTTGATAACTTATCACTATAGGCTATAGTTTTTTTATCATTTTTTATACTTATTATAGGAATATTCGCATATAATGCAGGTGCTCCTGTTGTTCCATCACTATTTTGTTTGTTAGTTAATCTTACATCTATTTCTTTTTCATCTACATCTATGTACTTTTTTATAACATCTATAATTTCTTGTCTCATCATATCTAAAAAGTCTGCTGACACATTAGCTCTATCTTGCATAAGAACTAAGTGTAGTCTTTCTTTTGCTTCATCTTTATTTGTTTTGCTTTCTATTTGTTCTGTTTTTTTGTTTAGTTTTTTGAAAAATCCCATAATGTTTTCAAACATTCCTATTTCCTCCATTGCATACTATTTTTTAAAATTCTTTTTAAATTTACTCCAAAAACCTTCTTTTTTTCTACCAGGTATTGTTACTTCTACATTCTCACCCAATATACGTCTTGCTATTTCTACGTAAGCTTTTCCAGAAGGTGCTTTTTTATTTGATACTGCTGGTTCACCTTTATTTGTTTGGGTAATTATGTATTCATCTTCAGGTACGACACCAATTAAATCTATTGACAATAAGTCTAATATGTCTTCCACATCCATCATTTCGCCTCTTTTAACCATTTCTGGTCTAAGACGATTGATAATTAATTCTGGATTTTTTATTTCTGATGCTTCTAAAAGTCCTATGATTCTATCTGCATCACGAATTGAAGATATTTCAGCATTTGTTACTACAATTGCTCTATCTGCTCCAGCTATTGCATTTTTGAAACCTTGTTCTATTCCTGCTGGGCAGTCTATTAAAATGTAATCAAATTCTTCCCTTAATTTACTTGTTAATTCTCTCATTTGTTCTTCATTTACTGCACTTTTGTCTCTAGTTTGGGCTGCTGGTAATAAAAATAAATCTGTGAATCGTTTATCTTTTATTAGAGCTTGTCTTAATTTACATTTTCCTTCAACAACATCTACGATGTCATATACAATTCTGTTTTCTAGTCCCATTACAACATCAAGGTTTCTTAAGCCTATGTCTGTGTCTACTAGTACGACTTTTTTGCCTCTTAAAGCTAAAGCTGCGCCTACGTTAGCAGTTGTTGTTGTTTTGCCTACTCCGCCTTTGCCTGATGTTATAACTATAACTTCACCCATAACTTTCCTCCTTGCAATCATTTTAACATCTATATTATATTTGCATTTGCCTTAAAAGTCAATGAAAATGGGGCAAGTTTGTCAAATTTTTCTTATAAAAAATATAGTACCTTGCTTTCACAAAGTACCATACTTTTTTACTAAGGTTTATATATATTTAATTATGCTTGCACAGTTTCATTGCTTTCACTTTCTGCAGTAGAACTTTCTTCATTTTGAACATTTTGCATTTCTTCAGCATTTTCTTCTGGTTTAGATAGTTCATCTAATTTCTTTTTTTCATCAATTACTTCTAAATTTGAAATAGAAACTTCATAAGCAACTTTTTGCTCTACAGTTCCATCTTCGTGCTTCTTTTCGTAAGCTCTTGATTGAACTCTACCTATAACCTTTACCTCTGTTCCTACAGGCATTTTAGAGCAATATCTAGCATTTCTGCCCCATGTAATACAAGGGATATAATCTGATTTGTTATAAGCTCTGTTTACTGCTAAAAGAATATCTGCTATTTCTCTTCCAAATGGTGTTTGTCTGTAAATAGGTGTTTTGCAAATATACCCTGTTAAGATTACTTCATTTGAAATTAAGTCTTTGCTTGCAACTATTTCTTCTTCTTGATTTTCTAAAAATTCAATGTCTTTTGCAAACACTGTTAAGATTAATCTGTTTTTCTCATTTTCATAACTATTGTAAGATCTGAACTGACCTGTTATTTTAATCTTTTTGTCAATAACTAAGTCTTCGTCTTTAAATAATCTTTCAGATATAGTAACTGGTATTATATCTGCATTTCCACTTAAACGTGGTACACTTAAATCAAAAGTGTAAAACTTCTCTCCATAAATTTCATGACTAAATTTTTTTTCATCTGTTATCTTTCCAACCAATGTAATGTGGTTGTTATCAGCAAAATTTGTTTCCAATTTCCTTTCCTCCTTAATTATTCTTGTGTATCTTATTCATCTAATAAAAATTTTAGAATAGTTATGCGCTATAACCTATTATACAACATATTTTTTAATTTGTCTACATAAAAAGTTGATTTTCTTTTATTTTTGTAACATTTTTGTAATATTTGTATTATTTTCCTTTGATTTTTCTGCATTTATATATTCATTTTGCTCAATTTTATTTGAAATTATACTATTTGACATAGTTTCTATTATTTTTTCGTTTCTGTTTGTTATTGCTATTGCCATTACAAATAAAATTACTACTGTTCCGAAAAGACACTAAATAAGAGTATATTTTTTCTTTATTGAATACCACAAACATAAAAAGTACCTCCAGTTAATGTATATGCATTTAACTAGAGGTTATGACTTTTACATTAAAAATTATATAGCTTGCAAAAAACTAGAATTGGCAATAATTTGTAACATATTTTGCCGAGTTAATTTATTTAATCTTTTCTATTTCTTGTATATGTCCACAATTTAAGCATTTATTTTTTGTTTTATTTACTATGTCTTTCTTTTCTTTTATTTTGTCCTTGCCTAGTAAATTTTTTTGCGTTATTTGCTTTTTTCTTAGAACAGTCTCTGCATTTAATGTTACTGTTGAGTTCCATTTTTTGCAATTTGGGCATATTCTACTGTGGCAGTCCCAACCATATAAAACCAATACAAACATTAGTGCTATTGGTATTAGTAATAAATGCTGAGAAGTTAGTATGTATATTATGGCTAAAATTGCTGTTATTACTATTGGAAGTCTGTATAAAACCCAAGTTTTTTTCTTGGTATCTTTCTCGTTTTGCTCTATTTCCTCTTCGCTTACTTCTCTTTCTTTTATTTTATCTACATTAATTTTTTGTTTCATTTATATTACCATTCCTTTCGCTAAGTGCATATATTTATATTTTTAAATTTCTTACACATCTAATGTTGCGCTTTAAATATTTGCTTTTTTAATTTCTATTTTTTCATTTAATAATTTAAATGCCACATTTATAAAATTGCATTCTGTATCTGTCAAATATATTTCATCTTCTTTTAATTCTATATTTTGTTTGTCCTTATATGTATTTGTTAAAATTTTCTCTACTTCAATTATTTTATCTTTCATGTAATTTGCAAGTTTTTCTCCTGTGTTTATTATTTCAGTATTTGGCATTTGCTGTTCGATTATTTTTTTAAATAAAGGATAATGTGTGCATCCAAGTATTAGTGCATCTAGTTTTGGAAAATCTTTTATATATTCGTGAATTGTAAGCTTTGCTATTTCATTATCTATCCATCCCTCTTCTGCCATTGGAGCTAAAAGAGGGCATTCTTTATTATATACGTTAATATTTTCTATTTGCTTTTTTAAATTTATTTCCCAAGAACTACTTCTTATTGTTCCTCTTGTTGCAATTACTCCAACATTTTTTATACTTTCCTTGCTTTTTATGTATTCTATAGTTGGCTGTATAATGCCGATAATTGGTACTTTATATATACTTTGTACTTCTTCAAGTGCTTGACTTGTTGCTGTACCACAAGCTATAACTATGGCTTTTACATTTTGTTCAAGTAAGAAATCTATATTCTGTTTGCTTAAATCTCTTATGCTTTGTTTAGATTTTGAGCCATATGGGAAGTTTTTCGTATCCCCTAAATAAATTATTTTTTCATTTGGCATTGCTTTTTTTATTTCTTTATATACTGTAAGTCCTCCAACGCCTGAGTCGAACATTCCTATAGGTTGATTTTCCATAAATGCCTTCCTTTCACTTCTCTATTATATTAGCATTTTTTTGAATTTATTTCAATACAAATTTTTCAGTTAGGAGCGCCCCAAACTGAAAAATTCCGAAATTAAAATTTCAAAAAAGCCAATTTACTTTAATGTATAAAGTAAACTGACTTTTTCCTTAAGCCATTATCTTATTTGCAATAATCACATTCATCTTCTGGCTTTGGTGGTCTTGGATATTCTGGCTTTTCAGGTTTTTCTGGTTTGCAATCCATTTTACAATCGCAATCTAATTTTTCACCTTTTAAGCATCTGAAATCTTTTTCCACTTTTGCACATATTTTAGAATGTTTTACTTTATTTGCCCAAATTTCTATTGAGTAGTATCTATCTGGGCAAAGTGGTCCGAAAACAAATTCTCCATTTTTATCTGTAAAAGTATGAGAAACTGGTTTTCTCTCATCTTTGCAGTCACAGTCAACTTCGACTAGTTTTACAACTGCGTCTTCTATAGGATCTCCGCAATCGTCTTTAACTATACCGTAAATTACTGTTCTGTTATCTTTCGAAATTGTTATATCTAAATCATATTGTTTACCGCCGGCTAAAACTCCGTCGACATCTATGATTGGGCATATTTTTTTATCATATTTCATATTATATAACCTGCCTTTCTTTTATATAATATGAAATTTTTTATGTTTAGTTACTACATTATTCCTATTTTTTTCATCATACGTTTTCCCTGTCTTAACATTTTGTTTGGTCCATGAGCTTGAATTTCATTACACATCATTGTTGCACCAACCGCAATTACCATTCCAGCAATCATTCCTTTAACAAATTTCATAAATTTTACCTCCTAACAAATTATTAAATAGCTTTTTATAAGCTTATTTTCTTAATATGTTTTATACTTTTCAAACATATTGCTTTTTCTAAATTTATTATGCCTTTTTTGTATTTCTTTTATACGAAAATTTTTATATTAATTCTTTTTTACATATTTTTTATACCAAGAATATGCTTCAAATATAGCAATTGCAAAAAGAAATATTGCAAACATTTTTCTGAGAATTCCAACATTTATCTTTGTTGCTATAAATGCTCCTAGAAAAGCTCCTAATGCCCCCATTATTGCTATTGGCACAGCTAATTTCCAGTCTATTTGCTTATTTTTTATATTAACTATTGTTGCAACTAGTGATGTTGGTATAAAAAATACTAAGTTTACTGCCTGAGCCACTTTTTGGTCTACTGATAAAAAACATACTAATATTGTTATTAGTATAGTTCCTCCACCCATTCCCATTCCACTAATTATTCCAGAAATTACTCCTGTTAATCCTTCTAGCATATTTTGCTCCTTTGCAAATTTTATGATGTTTTTGATTCTTACCTTTCGCATTTCTATTTTAGTAATTCTCAGAATATATAGTTACATTCGCAAAATAGATACTCCTGCATAAATCAAAAATGCTATAAAAATAAGAACAAGATATTTGTCATTTATTTTTTTCATTAAATTTGCTCCAATTGCTCCTCCTATTATTCCACCAATTCCACATATTATTCCTAATTTCCAGTCTATATACTCTGCTTTGTTATAGAAAAATAAACTTGCTAAAACCATTGGTAGTATGCAAAATACTGACATTGCCCTCGCTTTTTTCTCACTCTGCTTAAAAATATATACAAATGCTGGCACTAAAATAAGACCCCCTCCTGAAGCAAATAAGCCACAGAGCAAGCCTGTTAACATTCCTACAATTGCAATTTTTATTTTTTCTTTGTTTTCCATAAAATTATTTTTTCACGTATTTTGTAATTTATTCAACAAAAAAAATTGAGCTATAAGATTTACTTATAACTCCGGTTTTATTTATAAATTTTCTTAATATTTATTTTTCAAGTTTAGCCATATACTCTTCAATAAATTTTTCAAGTTTTGCTGCTGTATGGCAAGATATGCAATGTGCCAATCTTTCTGTTTCTTGTTCTACTAGATGTGGATCTGTCTTTATAATGTCTTTTAAGAATTTTCTAAATAATTCATGTCTTCTTTCAATATACTTAGCTCTAGCTATTCCTTCTTTTGTTAGTGTTATATTTTTATATTTTTCATAATTAATTAGCCCTTGCTCTTTTAATAATTTGAGTGCATTATTAGTACTGGCTTTTGTTACTTCCATTTTGTTTGCAATATCTGTAACTCTAGCACCGTTTCCTTCTTTTGATAACACATATATGGAATACAAGTATTCTTCCAAAGAGTCTGTCACCTTTGATTTCACCCCTTTTAAACTCGTCCTCAAATTTTCTATTTAAGGTTAAATATATATTTTTTACTTTAATTATTGGTTTTTATTTCTTTAGGCCTAATCTTTTGTGACTTTGCAGTTGTCATTGCATTTGTTTGAGCTTCATTCCATCTCATAACTCTTATATTTTTATAAGTATCTAGTACTTGTGTATATTTATCTCTTTCATCTTCCCAAACCGTTGATGGAATTTTATCAAAACTGTCAAACATTTTTTCAGCTTCTGATAAGTATATTATTTGTTCTTGTGGAGACATTTTATCATACTTTTGTGCAAATCTAACTAAGCTGTCTAGTTTTTGGTTTGCGTCTATAAAGCTGAAAAAGTCTTTTACTTTTATTCCAGCCATTCTAATTTGTACAATAGACATTGCAATTAATATCACTATAAATATGACAAGTATAAATATTACTGCTAAAGCCTCCGTCATTTGACTTCTCCTTATCTTTAGATTTTGATATATTATATCATTAAAAAAATTGCATTGCAATACAATTGTACCAATAAGGTGTCAATAGGGACGCCCCTTTTTGACACTATCGTGTCAATTAATGGATGTCCCTATTGACAGCATTCTTATTAACATTATCTTTCTGGTGTAGTATCCACATCTTTTACAGCACCGGTGACCATTCCCATTCTTTGTCCACCTAATATATCTGTTAAAAATCCATCTCCTACAACCATAACATTTTCTGGTTCTAATCCCATCTCAAAGCTAGCCTTTATAAATGGCTTTCTTCTAGGTTTAAAGGCAAATGGCATATATCCTATACCTAGCTTTTTAGCAAACTCTGCTATTCTTTCATTTTTATTGTTAGATACTAAATATATTTTAAATTCTTGATTTAAAAGTTTTAAAGTTTTCAGTACGCTTGTAGGTATATATTCTAATTCGTGAAGTATTGTTCCATCAACATCTAATATCATTCCACCTATGCCATATTCACTTTTTAATATTTTTATTTCTGTTAAATCAATATCATTTATATTATTATACTCTACGTTTGGCTTTAAAGCTGCTCTCACTATTTTGTTTAGTGCCATAACATATTTTGTATAAATTTTTCCTTGTAAAGACATTTTGTCACCTCGTATAATTTATTATATCACTATTTTTACAATATGACAATTATTTTACGAAAAGGACCGTCCCAAAAGTAAAATTTTATCCAACAACTATTTCATCATCTTGCACAGTAACTTTTGCTTCTTTCTTTATTTTACCATCAAGCATTGCTTCTGCTATTTTGTCCTCAACCATTGTTTGTATTGCTCTTTTTAGAGGTCTTGCACCATAAGTTTTGTCTGTGCCTTTTTTAGCTACTAAGTCTTTAGCATTTTCATCTATTGTAAGTTTTATGCCTTGTTCCTTTAGTAGTTTGCCCACATTGTCAATCATTATATCGACAATCTTTCTTATTTGATTATCTTCTAGTTTATGGAATACTATTATTTCATCAATACGATTTAAGAATTCTGGCTTAAATTCTTTTTTAAGTTCCGCCATTACATCTTTTTTGATGTCTTGGTATTCTTTTTCTCCACTTTCTTTTTCTTCAATAAAACCTAATGTTTTCTTGTCTGTAATTAGTTTTGCTCCAACATTTGATGTCATAATTATTACAGTATTTTTGAAGTTTACTGTTCTTCCTTGTGAATCTGTTAATCTACCATCGTCTAATACTTGTAATAACATATTCATTACATCTGGATGTGCTTTTTCAATTTCATCAAATAGGATTACTGAATATGGTTTTCTTCTTACTTTTTCTGTAAGTTGACCTGCTTCATCATATCCTACATATCCTGGAGGTGAACCTATAAGTTTTGCAACGGAATGTGGTTCCATATATTCGGACATATCAATTCTGATTAATGCGTCCTCGCTTCCAAATAGGTTTTCTGCTAAAGCTTTAGATAATTCTGTTTTACCAACACCTGTTGGTCCTAGGAATAAGAATGAGCCTATTGGTTTATTAGGGTCTTTTAATCCCATTCTACTTCTTTTTATTGCTTTTGCAACTGCTGATACTGCCTCATCTTGTCCAATAACTCTTTTATGCAAATTTTCTTCCAAATTTTTAAGTTTATCATTTTCACTTTGAGATACTTTTGCAACTGGTATTCCTGTCCAACTTGATATTACATCTGCAATATCTTCTTCTTTTAATGTTGAAACATTTTTGCTACTTTTTGTTTCCCATTCTTTTTTAGCGTCTTCAAGTTCTTTCTTTTTCGCATTTTCTTTGTCTCTTATTTTTGCTGCTTTTTCAAAGTCTTGAACTCTTATTGCTTCTTCTTTTTCTTTATCTAATTTTTCTATTTTATCTTTTAATTCTTTAAAGCTATCTGGTTCTGTGTAACTGCTCATTCTAACTTTTGAAGCCGCTTCATCTATTAAATCAATTGCTTTATCTGGTAAATATCTATCATTTATATATCTTGAAGATAGCTCTACTGCTGATTTTATGGCTTCATCTGTTATTTTTACATTATGATGTGCTTCGTATTTATCTCTTAAACCAAATAGAATTTGAGTAGCCTCTTCCTCTGTTGGTTCATTTACTGTTACAGGGCTAAATCTTCTTTCAAGTGCTGCATCCTTTTCTATATATTTTCTATATTCTTTTAATGTTGTAGCACCTATTAATTGAATTTCACCTCTAGCTAAAAGTGGTTTTAAAATGTTTGCTGCATCAACAGCTCCTTCTGCTGAACCAGCTCCAACTATTGTATGAATTTCATCAATGAAAATTATTACATCTCCTGCTTTTTTAACTTCTTTTAATGCCTTTTTTATTCTTTCTTCAAAGTCTCCTCTATATTTTGCGCCAGCTATCATACTAGCCATGTCTAAGCTTACTACTCTTTTATTTTTTAATATTTCTGGCACATCTCCTGCTACTATTTTTTCTGCTAACCCTTCTGCTACTGCTGTTTTACCAACACCGGGTTCACCAATTAAACATGGATTGTTTTTTGTTCTTCTTGAAAGAATTTGTATAACTCTTTGAATTTCCTCTTTTCTTCCTATAACAGGGTCTAGTTTTCCTTCTTTTGCTTGTTTTGTTAAGTCTGTTCCGTATTGGTTTAATGTAGGAGTTGAATTGTAGCTTCCTTTGCTTGATGAAGAATTAGATTCATTACTTTCTTCTCCTTCTTCATTTAGAACTTTTACTAATTCATTATATAACCCCTGAGGATTTACATCTTCTTCTAGCATTATTCTAGTCGCTACGCAATCTCCTTCTTTCATTATACCAATTAATAAATGTTCTGTGCCTATATATTCTGTGCCTAATCTTCTTGCCTCTAAGAATGCATTTTCAATTACTCTTTTACTTCTTGGAGTAAAACTAATTTGATTTGCATCTTCTATTTCATCACCTACTCCAACGATTTCTTCAATTGATTGTTTTACTTTTTCTGAAGTTAGTCCTTGGTTTTGCAATACTTTACTTGCAACACCAGTACCTTCTTCTACTAAGCCATAAAGTAGGTGCTCCGTTCCTATGTAATTATGCCCTAATTCCATAGCTATTTCTTGTGCATATTCTAAGGCTTTTTCTGCTCTTGCAGTAAATTTATAATACATATTAAATACACTTCCTTTCAAAATTTAGTTAAAAATTTATATTTTATTAAGCTACAATATATGTTCTAGAACATTTCAGCGAACGAAGCTTGCGCCGCTTAAGAGCGTCAGCTTTAAGCACGCCATGTGTCTTGCACTCTTTTAAAGCGGAGTGCAGCGGGCAAGCTGGAGCGAGTTTAGACTCGCGACCGCGCAGTGAAATGTGGAAGAATGTATATTGGAGATTAATATAAAAATATAAATTTTTAATCTTCACTTAAAATCTGCTTTACAACTTCACATCTTGAAGCTTCTTGGTCTATAACTGATAATTTTGTGCCAAGTCTTTTTTGCATATTTGCAGGTTTAGTAAATAACATTAGTTCTCTAACTTTTTTGTCATTTAATTCTTTTATTATTCCTAAATCTGTTCCTAATTTGACTTTTGATAAAAGCTCTAATGCTTCATCTTCACTAAGTCTTCTTGCGTTGGCAAATATGCCATAACTTCTATAAACTTCATCCTCAAGTTTTAGTGAGTTTTTAGATAAATATTTTCTAGCTAATCTCTCTTGGTCTATTATTTTTTGTGCTAATAGATTTAGATTTTTAGCAATCTCTTTTTCTGTTATACCCAATGTTTGATTGTTTGATACTTGGTATATATCACCTTCTGCTTTTGTACCTTCGCCATACAATCCTCTAACATTCATACCTAAATTATTAATTATATTAAGCATTTTATTTAGGTTACCTGTCATTTGAAGTGCTGGTATATGTACTAATGTAGAAATTTTTAGTCCTGTACCTACATTGGTTGGACAAGCTGTTAAAAATCCATATTTTTCATGATAACTATATGGAATTAAGCTTTCCATTTTTTCATCTATTTCAATAGCTAGATTTAATAAATTATCTATATCTAATCCTGATGTAAATACTTGCAATTTTATATGGTCTTCTTCATTTACCATTATGCAAATATTTTCGTCATCATTAATTACTACTGCTGTATATGGCATTTTTGTTTTTGCAAAGTCTGGGCTTATTAAATGTTTTTCAACCAAGCTTTGCTTTGTAATCATATCCATATCATCTATGCTTAGGAATTTCAAGTTATATCCTAAGCTAGGTGTGATTTCTTTTACTTTATCATATACTTCTTTTAATTCTTCTTTTGATGCTTTATTAATAAATGGGATTCCTTTTATATTTCTTGATAGTCTTACTCTTGTACTAATAACTACATCTGATTCTTTTCCATTTTGTAAATACCAATTCATTATTTATTCATCTCCTTTATCTTATCTCTTATTTTTGCAGCGTCTTCATATCTTTCTTCTTTTATAGCTTTGTCTAGTTGTTTTTGCAAATCTTCCAATTCAGAATTTTCGCTGTTTTCTGCATTTGTTTTGTTTTTACCTAATGATTTTTTACTTTTTGCATTTAATAAATCATCTACATTTTTTGCTCCTCTTCCTATATGTTTTGCTGTTCCGTGAAGATTTTTTAATAATGAATCGATTGGTCCTGAGAATGTATCATAGCAATCACTGCATCCAAACATTCCTGTATCTATGAAATCATTGTATGACATTCCACAAGTTTTGCACTTTACGTTATCTATGCTAAAGCTTGGCAATAATGAACTTTCTGCATAATCATTAAAGAAATCTCCTAAAAAGCTGGTAAAGTCCATTGGTATATCTATTCTATCTACCCCCAATTTTCTTGCACAATCTGAGCATAAATTCAATTCCTTTCTTACACCATTTATTACTTGAGTATATCTAACATTTGCTTCATTTTTTCCACAATTTTGACACAACATAATAATTACCTCCTTTAAAATTATTTAGTCAAAATATTCTTGTTTATATGCAATATATTTAATTTGCAAAGTTGCATTTTTGTTATAATTTAGTTTAATTAATTTGATATTAAACTAAATTAATTAGCATATTTTTGAATATCTTTGCTCTTATTTCATCTTTTGTTTCCTTTGGCAAAGTCAGAGCTTTATCACTTGTTGCTGATTTTATAAGTTTAGCTTCTTTTTCATTTATAATGTTATAGTCTAGGAAGTTATTAACAAATATTTCAAGCTCTTTTGCTGTTATAGAATTCCCTATACTGTTTATTATGTGCATTAAATAATCACTATGTGTGATATTTACTTTTCTTATTTTTATGCACCCTCCACCACCTCTTGAGCTTTCTACATAGTAGCCTTGTGTTGGAGTAAATCTTGTAGATATTACATAGTTGATTTGTGATGGCACACAGTTAAAATGCTCTGCTAAGTCATTTCTTTGTATTACAGCATAGTCATCATCTTCTAATAGGTCATTTATAAAGTCTGCTATTACATCTGAAATTCTCATTTTTCTCCCCTTCTTTCTAGATTTTTTAATAAGCTTATATAGTTGCTGTTTTTAAAAATTGCCTTATTTCTCGAGGTTTTGCTTACAGCTCTTTAGTTTTTAATTTTATATGTTTTTATTTGACAATTTTCCGTATTTTTTGACTTTGACTTTCTTTGACTTTTAATAGTATATACCCATTTATGGAAATTGTCAATAGTTTTAAAAAAAATCCTTCAATAATTTTTAATGATATTTCATTTTTTTACACTAATTAATTATTGACTTTTTATAGTTATTTTTGATATACTCTTTTTAATCGTTTAATAAACTCCTTCAGTTGGGTGCATAGATTAGTAATTGATTTATTTGCATTTCAACTATTAGTTTATGCACCTAACTCTTCACAGAATAGTTAGATGCAAATTCTTAAAGAAGGAGGTACAAGAATTGAAAACAAATGATTCTAGCAATAGTGATATTGCTGTAAGATACCTTGGAAGAGCTTTAATTGCCGTAATTATTTGTGGAACAATATTTGGGCTAGCCAGTTTAGGTTATAACTCATATATTAATTTCACAAAAAAAGGAATTGAAGTCAACGCACATAACTTCAATTCTTCTAAGTTAAACGAGATTGAATAAGGGCCTTGTGCTCTTATTCGTTTTTAATTATCAATTTAGCAATGCTTATTCCTTGCCTTTATTAATTATTATAATAATATAGATTTTTTATTCTGTCAACATGTCAGTTCAATTTGTAATAATATTGTAACATTAATTTAAATTAATGTCAAATTTATAGATTTTTCTTTTAGATGCATGTATGATTGACAATTAGAACCGTCAATTTGACACATTTGACTAGCTTGACGAATTTTGTCGAATATGCTATTATTATGTCATAAAATATTATTAAGGGGAGGATTTATTATGTATTCATCAAGTTATTCAAGAAGTTTATTAAGTTCTTCTGACGCAGTAAATTCATCTATTTGGCTTATAGTATCTATAATACTTGCTGTTGTTGGTGGAATATTAATTTACTTCTTATTTTTAAGCAAAAAAAATGAAGGATATAAATGGCAATAATAAATTTCCGGTTTATTATGCACATATTTCACTTAAGATTTCGTTGGTACTTTTATAGTTA
>CALXWM010000012.1 GCA_944392425.1 uncultured Clostridia bacterium | reverse complement strand
AGATTTGAATAACAAAAATAAATTAGTTATAGATTTTAATGTCGCTGATATAGTTAAGAAAATATTTGATATGTATGTAAACGGGAAAGGAACTAAATTAATAGTACAGTATTTAAATGATAACTATTATTTAAGCCCATTAGGATATAGAAAGACAGGAATTGTTCAGGATAAAAATAGAAGCAATTATTTATGGAATGCAACAACACTATGTAATATGCTAAAAAACGAGGTGTATATAGGCAATACAGTTCAAAATAAGGTATCAGTTGTTTCTTATAAAGTAAAAAAACTTCGTAGAGTAGAAAAGGAAAATTATATAAGGGTTAATGATACGCATGAAGCTATAATTGATAAAGACATATTTGAAAAAGTTCAGATAATACACAAAGAAAGAAGTAAAAGAGTTATAAAGCAATATGATTATTTATTGAGAGGTTTGCTTTATTGCAAACATTGTCGGATGGCAAATGCAAATTGTATTAAAAGTTAATCATCATAGTAATCGTCCAAAGATTCCATACATAGTAGATTCAGATTATAAAAAAAGAAATTGCTATGCTAGAAATTTAAATTACTTAAAATTTGAAAATAGAATTTTAGAGATAGTAAGAAAAGTATGTAAAATATATGTAAATCGTAGTTTGCTAGAAGATACATATAAAAAGGCAAAAAATAAATCTATAGATATATTATCAGCTACTAAGAAACAAATTGAAGAAATGGATATTAATATAGTAAATATTAATAGAAAATTAGATAACTTATATGAGGATAAACTAAATGGAATATTGATGGATATGGATTTTAAAAGAATTTCTGAAAAGTTTATAATAGAAAGAGAAAAGCAAATTAATGAAAAAAGTAAATTAACAGATAGATTACAAGAATTTCAAGGTCATCAATCAACAAACAATAAAAGCGATGAAAAGCAAATGAATAAAATAATTAATGAATTTCTAGAAATGAAGGAAATAAGTAAATCTTGTTTATTTAGACTTATTGATAAAATAGAAATAGATAAAGATAAAAATGTATTTATAACATTTAATTTTGCTCCACTAAATACAATAAATGAAAATATAGATGAATTTATTGAAATAGAAGAAATTTTGAATAAAGATAACTCTATTGAACTGAATGCAATATAAAAGATTATAAAAGTGTAGAAAATACTACATTATTTTTTAAAAATTAAAAGGTGGAAGTTAATAAGACTTTCACCATTATAATTAGCCTTCCATCCGCTTGGAAAAGGAATAGTTGGAAATTGGTCAGCTATTTGTTTATAATGCATATAATCTTGTGAACCCTCTCTAACATTTCCCGTAACTAATTCTACGCCATCAGGGTTAAGTAAAGGCACAATATAAATAGAAGATGTATTAAAAATCATTTTTGCACTATGCTCAAATATGTCATCATCTCTAACATAGGCATCGCAAAAATCTTCAATAAATTTCATAAGTACATTTGTTGTTATATATTCATTTGCATGAATTGATGCACTATACATAACCTCATTTTGACCTGTTCCAATACGCACACTTTGTATAGCTCTTTTTTGTACACTTTCTCCAATTGTTTCAATTTGCAAAAATGAATATTTATCTTTAAGTTTTTTCAAATCTTCTTGTAATCGTTCATATGTATATGACTCTTTTGTATTAACTATTTGAACATTATTTCCCATTATTACCTCCATTTTATCATTCATTCTCATTATATAATATTGTAATTTAAAATTTTTGATACAACTAATTTTTTAATATTGATTAACAAGTAATAAGAACTGAAAAAATAAACAATAACGTATATAAAAACTTGGAACGAAATTATTGAAAAACAAAAATTTTTGTGATATAAAAATTATAATTAAAAATTAAAGTTAATGATAAAGATATATGCCAAATAGGTTTATTACAAAAGAATAATAAGAAAAGGGGTAAATTATGATAATACAAGGGAAACCAGAATTAGGATTGCAACAGCACCAACAAGATGCTTATAAATCAGTGCAAAAAGCTTATGTAACAAAAGACAAAGCATCAGTTGTAATTCCAACTGGATGTGGTAAATCATTTATAGCATTACAACTTATGACAGATAATAAAGATAAAAGAATTTTATTTATGTCGCCTACTAATGCAATAAAAATGCAAATGTATAATTATATCGCTAAATATATAGTTGGAGAAGAGCCATCTAGCAACAGACCAGCAAGAATGATAGCTGATGAATATTTCCCAAATTTAAAGATAATGCTTTATCCATCTTTATTAAGAGTAACAGATGAGCAAATGAAAAAGTTAAATGCTGATATTATAATTATGGATGAATTACACAGAACTGGTGCAGACAGATGGGGAGAAAAAATTAATACTTTATTAGAAAAAAATTCAAACGCTAAAATTTTAGGCTTAACAGCAACACCAGATAGGATGGATGATAAAAATGTTATTGATGATTTATTTGAAGGTAATATTGATTATGAATTAACTTTAGTGGATGCATTAAGAGATGGAATAGTAAAAGCACCAACCTATGTGAAATGTGATTATACTTTGGGTGAATATTTGGAAGGAATAAGAACTGCAATATCAAATTGTAATGACGAGCAAACGAAAAAGGAACTACAAGATAAATATGATAAAATGAGAAGAATAGTAGATCAAGCTGATGGAATACCAGAATTATTTGCCAAAAACATAAAAAAGAAAGATGGAAAATATATAATTTTTTGCAAAGATAAAGCACATATGGATGAATTAATAGATAAAGCAAAAGAATGGTTTGAATCTATTGATGATAATCCAGAAATATATTCAGTTTTTTCTGGTGAAGGATATACAGAAAAAGATAATAGGAAAAACATTGAAAATTTTGAAAATTCAAAATCTGATCACTTAAAATTATTGTTTTCTATCGAGATGTTAAACGAGGGTTTACACGTTGAAGATATTTCAGGTGTAATAATGGCAAGACCAACAGATTCAAGAATAATTTATTTACAACAATTAGGTAGAGCATTATCTTCAGATACTTCAAGAGAAAAAACAATAGTATTTGATTTAGTGAATAATTATTTGAAAAATAATTTGGATGCAGAAATTAATAGAAAAACAAATAGCACAAATCGTGAAAGTGAAGAAAATATTAATGAAAATGATAGTCAACCACAAAGTAGTATAGCGGATATAGACATCTTTAGAATACAAGGAGAAACAAAAGATTTTTTAGAATTATTGAATGAAGCTCAGGGAATAATAGCAAAAAGTTCTTATTTGACTAATGCAAGAGCAATAAAAGCATGGATAGAAGAATCAGGAGGAACAAAGCCTCCATCTATACACTCTACAGACAAAACTGAAAAGAAATTAGGAAGTGCTCTAGGTAATATCAGACAAGGCTTAATAAAGCCATATATGAAATTAAAAGCAGAAGAAAGAAAAGAATATAGAAAGAAACATCCAGAAATTGACGAGGTTTTAGAAATAATAAATGAGATAGATGAAAATAATATTCCAACAAATTTAGTAAATGCAAGAGCAATAAAAGAATGGATAGAAAAATCAGGAGGAACAAAGCCTCCAGCTGCGTCCTCTACAGATCAAACTGAAAAGAGATTAGGAACAGCCCTAAGTAGTATCAGACAGCTCCTAATAAAACCATATATGAATTTAAAAACAGAAGAAGAAAGAAAAGAATTTAAAAAGAAACATCTGGAAATTGACGAGGTTTTAGAAATAATAAATGAGATAGATGAAGATAATCTTCCACCATATTTAGTAAATGCAAGAGCAATAAAAGAATGGATAGCGAAATCAGGAGGAAGAAAACCACCAGCTTCGTCCTCTACAGATAAAACTGAAAAAAGATTAGGATATGCTCTAAGTAGTATCAGACAGCTCTTAATAAAACCATATATGAACTTAAAAACAGAAGAAGAAAGAAAAGAATTTAGAAAGAAACATCCAGAAATTGATGAAGTTTTAGAAATAATAAATGAGATAGATGAAAATAATCTTCCAACAAATTTAGTAAATGCAAGAAAAATAAAAGAATGGATAGAAAAATCAGGAGGAACAAAGCCTCCAGCTATGCACTCTACAGATAAAACTGAAAAGAATTTAGGAAGATTGCTAGGTAGCATTAGACATTACTTAATAAAACCATACATAGAATTAAAAACAGAAGAAGAACAAGAAGCATTTAGAAAAAAACATCCAGAAATTGATGAGGTTCTAGAAATTATAAATGAGATAGATGAAAATAATCTTCCACCATATTTAGTAAATGCAAGAGCAATAAAAGAATGGATAGAAAAATCAAGAAAAACAAAATTTCCATATAAGGAATCTACAGATAAAACTGAAAAGAGATTAGGAAATGTTCTAAATAACATTAGACAGAATTTAATAAAACCATACATGGCATTAAAAACAGAAGAAGAACAAGAAGAATTTAGAAAAAAACGTCCAGAAATTGATGAGGTTTTGGATATAATAAGTGAGTTAGACATGCGATGTGGAACTAAAAAGCAAAAAGAACTTGCCGTTTTAATAAGACAAGATTTACAAAAAAGAAAAGCATTGCAAGAAGCAAGAAAATTAGAACAAGATTATGAACATCAATTATCAAGTAAAATGGGAGAAATAACTGCGGATACTCAAAAACAAGGAGTAGATTATGATGAACAATAAATTAATCCAAACAAATGGAATATGGTATAAAATAAAAAGGTTCTTTCAAAAGATATTTGGGCACAAGAAATCGTTTGTATCAAATGAAGAATCAACTATAGAAATAAAAGAAAAAAATGATAATTCTAAATTCACTAATGATTTAAGGGAAAAGTTTGAAAAGGAACATAAGAACCATGATTTAGCAAATAAATTGCTATGCGGAGAGATAGGACCTAGTGAATTAAATGAACAAGAAGTTGATGAAATGACAGAATATTTTAAAAAGGATATTCAAAATATTGATAATGAATTATTAAGAATAAAACAGCATATTTTATATATGCAAAAAGAACTAAAATCATAAAAATGTTTATGAAAAGTATGGATGTAAAATAGCATCCATACCTTTTTTAGTCTATCAACTTTCTAAAATAAGAATTAGTTCAAAAATCATTGACACTCATTAATTTAATATATATAATTACTCCATTACATGGAGGATTAAATATATGTTTTTTCAAATTTTAGCATTAGTCATATTAGTATTATTCAATGCATATTTTGCAGCAAGCGAAATGGCATATATCTCACTAAATGATAACAAAATTGCAAAGCAGGCAAAAGAAGGAAATAAAAAAGCAAAGAAAATAAAGAAAATGCTAGATAATCCTAGTAAATTTTTATCAACAATTCAAATTGGAATAACACTTGCAGGTTTCCTATCTAGTGCATTTGCAGCAGATACATTCGCAACAAAACTTGCACCAATACTTAATTCATGGGTACCAAGCTTAGGAATAAATTTCTGGCAAACATTTTCAATTATAATTATTACAATAATATTATCTTTCTTCACTTTAATATTTGGAGAATTAGTTCCAAAAAGACTAGCAATGAAATATTCAGAAAAAATTGCATTTGGAACTATAGGATTTATTAGCTTTATTTCTGTAATAGCATCACCTTTTGTAAAATTATTGAGTGGTGTAACAAACTTTATTTCTAAAATATTTGGAGTAAGTGAAAACGAAGAAAAGATTGTCACAGAAGAAGAAATAAGGATGATGATAGATGAAGGTCAGCAAAAGGGTACAATAGAGAAAGATGAAAAAGATTTAATTAATAATGTATTTCAGCTAAATGACATTACTGCAAGCGAGATTATGACTCATAGAACAGAAATATTTGCAATAGAAGTTAATGATAATTTGTATGAATTATTGGATAAAATAGATAAATATAAGTATAGCAGAATACCAGTATACGAAAAATCGATTGATGAGATAGTAGGAATTTTATTTTTAAAAGACATTTTAAAAGCAGTTAGCAAAGGAACTCAAATAGAAATTAAACAAATTATGAGAAAAGCATATTTCGTACCAGAAACAAAACCAATTGATGAACTATTTAGAGAAATGCAAACCAATAAACAGCAAATGGCAATTGTACTAGATGAATATGGTGGAACATCTGGATTAGTGACAATGGAAGATATACTAGAAGAGCTAGTAGGAAATATTTTAGATGAGTATGATGATGAAGAAATAGAATACAAAAAAATTGATAATAATACGTATTTGGTTGAAGGTAGTATGCCAATGTATGAATTAAAAAAGCTTTTGGCAACAAACTTTCCAGATGGAGATTATGATACTTTGTCAGGTTACATTATAGAGATTTTAGGAAAAATCCCTAGTGAAGGTGAAAAACTTACAGTAGAAGATAATAAATTTATTTACAATATTGAAGAAGTTGAAGATAACACAATTAAATGGGTGAAAATTGAGAAGAAGTTAAATACGAATTCATAGCTTATCTTTTTTGTTAAAAGCTACAATATATGTTCCAGAGCTTTTAGCGAGCGGAGCTGACTTAGGGTCTTTATCATAGAAGCGCAGTCGGAGCGTGCGAGATTTTTCGCCAATAGCGAAAACTCGAAGTAAATGCGAAGGAACATATATTGTAGTTTTTCAAAATAGACTAGCTGTGAATTATAACCAATTTGCCGAAAAACTACTTGCAATTTCACACAATATATGTTATTATAATAAAGGACTTTAACTTAGCTTAAGGATAACACACCACTTTAGCTCAGTTTAAGCATAAAAAATACAGGAGGTGTAATTATGACAAAGGAAAGAAAAGAAGAAATCATTAAAACTTATAGAAGAGATGAAAAAGACACTGGTTCTCCAGAAGTTCAAATAGCTCTTTTAACAGAAAGAATTAATGATTTAACAGAACATTTAAAAGTTCATCAAAAAGATAACCATTCAAGAAGAGGACTTTTAAAAATGGTAGGAAGTAGAAGAAATTTACTTAACTACTTAGCAAAAAAAGATGTTCAAAGATATAGAGATATTGTATCAAAACTTGGACTAAGAAAATAATATTTAAGAGCAGGCGTTTTGCTACTTATTGTGCTACGCCTGCTTATTAACGCTTAGGAGGTTTTATGTTTAAAGTATATGAGACAGAGTTAGCAGGAAGAAAGCTAACAATTGAAACAGGCAAATTTGCTAATCAAGCAAATGGAAGTGTCACAGTTAGATATGGAGACACAGTTGTAATGACAAATGTTACAGCATCAAAAGAACCTAGAGATGGGGTAGACTTTTTCCCATTATCAGTAGACTATGAAGAAAAACTTTATGCAGTAGGAAGAATTCCTGGAAGCTTCAATAGGAGAGAAGGAAAGCCAGCAGATAAAGCAATATTAATATCAAGAGCAATTGATAGACCAATAAGACCATTATTTCCACATGATTTTAGAAATGATGTATGTGTAGTTAATACAGTGCTTTCAATGGACCAAGATTGTAGCCCAGAAGTATGCGCAAATATTGGTACATCAGCAGCTCTTTCAATATCAGATATTCCATGGGCTGGACCAACAGCAGCAGTTCAAGTTGGATATGTAAATAATGAAATAATCATAAATCCAACAGAAGAACAAAGAAAAAATAATAGATTAAGATTAACAGTTGCTGGAACTGAAGAAAAAATCACAATGATTGAAGCAGGAGCTGATGAAATACCAAATGATATTATGCTTGAAGCAATTAAAAAAGCTCATGTAGAAATCAAAAAACTTTGTGGGTTTATTAAAAACATAAAAGATGAAATCGGCAAGCCAAAATTCGAATATCAATCATTTTCTGTTACACCTGAATTCTACAAAGCAGTTTGCGATAAATTTGAACAAGCTATGTATGAGGGTGTACAAGAGCAAAATAAAGAAATAAGAAATGACAATGTTGACAAAATTGCTGAAGAAATCAAAAATTTAGCAATTGAAATGTATGGAGAAGACGCAGAAGAGGAATACGCATTTGATATAGCAACATCAGTTCATGACTTAGAAAAAGCTTGTGTTAGAAAAATGATATTAAAAGAAAATAAAAGACCAGATGGCAGAAGAATCGATGAAATAAGACCACTTAGTGCAGAAGTAGGACTTCTTCCAAGAACACATGGTAGTGCACTTTTCTCAAGAGGACAAACTCAAGTCTTATCAGTAGTTACACTTGGAACAAAAGAAGATGAACAATTACTTGATGGACTAGATACAGAGACAAGTAAAAGATATATGCACCAATATAATTTCCCAGGATATAGCGTTGGAGAAGCAAAACCATCAAAGGGGCCTGGTAGAAGAGAAGTAGGACATGGAGCTTTAGCAGAAAAAGCATTAGTTCCAGTAATTCCAAGTATTGATGAATTCCCATATACAATAAGAGTTGTATCAGAAGTTCTTGAATCAAACGGTTCAACTTCACAAGCAAGTATTTGCGGAAGCACCTTGGCACTTATGGACGCGGGTGTTCCAATTAAAAAGCCAGTAGCAGGAATTTCTTCAGGATTAATAACTGACCCAGAAAATCCAGATAATTATATTGTACTTACAGATATTCAAGATATTGAAGACTTCTTTGGAGATATGGACTTCAAAGTTGGCGGTACAAAAGATGGAATTACAGCTATTCAAGTTGATATAAAAATAGATGGTCTAACATATGATATAATTGAAAAAGCATTTGAAAGAACAAAAATTGCTAGAGATTATATTATAGACGAAGTTATATTAAAAGCAATTCCAGAACCTAGAAAAGAACTTTCAAAATACGCACCAAAAATTGTTGCAACAGTTATTCCAGTCGATAAAATAAAAGATGTAATAGGTGCTGGCGGAAAGACAATTAACAAAATAATAGATGCAACAGGTGTAAAAATAGACATTGAAGAAGATGGCCATGTAGCAATTTACTCAAACGATGCAGATAATGCAAACAAAGCGTTAAAAATGATAGAAGATATTATAAGAGTTTTAGAAGTTGGAAAAGTTTACGATGGTGTAGTAACAAGAATAGCACCATTTGGAGCATTTGTAGACTTAGGCGGAGGAAAAGAAGGATTACTTCACATATCTAAAATTTCTAGCAAACATATTAATAAAGTAGAAGATGTTCTTAGCGTAGGAGATGAAATAAAAGCCAAAGTTACTGAAATAGATAACCAAGGCAAAATATCATTAAATATGAGAGATTTAGAACATCACGAAGAATAAAAACGAACCTGCTTTTGGAGTATATCCTCAAAGCGGGTTTTTTATAATATAGGAAAAATCGAAGATTTTGCCTATATTTCAAGATAAAGTTACCTTAGGCAGACCGAGCAAAGCTCGTGGCATGTGGCGAAGCCACTTTTCTTACTTTTTGGACAGACCTAAACGTAAAATATTTTACAAAAAGGACCGTCCCCATTGTAAAATCTCTTTTAAAATTATTGTAAAACAAAACTTTATGTAGTATAATATAAAAGGAGAGTTTTTATTAAAAAAACTAAACAACAAACAAAACATGCGGATAAACAAACTTTAATTATGCTTTGAAGGAATAATAGGAGGAAGTATTAAATGCAATTTTTATACTTTATACAACAAGCATTAATATGGATAATAACGATATACTGGATATATCAATTAATTATAAGTGTATGCTCACTTATTACTTTAAAAGAAAAACCATTAATAGTAAATAAAAATCATAAATTTTTGGCAATAATTCCAGCACATAATGAAGAAGCAGTTGTTGGAAATTTAATTGAGAGTTTGAAAAAACAAAATTATCCAAAAAACAAATATGATATTTGTGTTATTGCAGATAACTGTACAGACAGAACGAAAGAAGTTGCTGAAAGTTATGGAGTAAAAATCTTCGAAAGACATGAAGAAGACCCAGCAAAAAGAACTAAGGGAGATGCACTAAGATTATTTTTAAATACACTTTTGGCTGACCCTAATATGGATTATGATGCTTTTTGCGTTTTTGATGCAGATAATATTGTTGATGAAAACTTTATTTCTGCAATGAATAAACATTTATGCCAAGGTGAAGAAGTTGTCCAAGGATACAGAGATATCAAAAATCCAACAGATAGCTGGATAGCATCTGGTTATGCAATTTTTTATTGGACAATGAATAGATTTTACCATTTAGCAAGATATAATGCAGGATTATCACCATTAATAAATGGTACTGGATTTATGGTTAAATTTGATGCAATTAGACCAACAGGATGGAATACAAACACACTTACTGAAGATATAGAATTCTCATTAAAAAGAATAATACAAGGTAAAAAATTAGGCTGGGCAACTGATGCTATTGTATATGATGAACAACCAGTTAAGTTCAAACCATCATGGTCACAAAGGTCTAGATGGACAATAGGACATATTCAATGCTTATTTGAATATACTAAGCCACTTGCAAAAGCCGCATCAACCAACAAAACACTTATGAACTTTGATGGACTTTTATATATGCTTGGCAGTATACCAATGTTCGTAATAACAATATTGCTATTAGTTTTAAATGCAATCAGTTATTTATTTAACGGAATGACAACGCCAGACTTTATAATGAATATCGTTAGATATGTAGTGCCAACATTTTTCTTACCAATACTAACAGCTCTTATAATTATGATTATTGACAAAAAGCCAATTAAAAAGATGTGGAAGGGATTACTTATGTACCCAATATTCCTAGGCTCATGGCTTCTTATCAATTTCAAATGTTTATTTAAAAGAGATACAACATGGGAAAAAATTGAGCATGTTAGAAATGTTAAGATTGAAGATAAGAAGATTGGTCAAAGTTAGTTAGCTAATGTTTTTACATTGCACAAATAAAATTTTTAGATAGCAATTTAAGTTGCGAGGATGTTTAAAATGAAAGAAAATAAGAGAGAAAATAAAAAATATATGATAGTTGTTAAAAAAAGAAATATACTAAAATATCTACATATAGCTTTAATTGTGCTAGGATCTATATTTGTTTTACTTTCAAATTTCCATACATCAATATGGCTTGACGAAAGTTATTCAGTTGGAATTGCAAGTCATAGTGTACCTGAAATTTGGTCAATAGGAAGTAATGACGTGCATCCAGTATTATATTACATAATACTACATTTTGTAGGAATGCTTACTGAAAATAGTATATTAAGTTTTAGACTTGTTTCAACAGCTTGCGTAATAATTTTGTCTATATTAGGATATACACACATTAGAAAAGATTTTGGAGAAAAAGTAGGAATAATATTTTCTTTTCTAATACTATTTATGCCAGTTGTATTAGCATATAGTGGTGAAATTAGAATGTATACTATGGCAATGCTTTTTGTAACGATTATGGCTATTTATGCTTATAGAATATACAAAAGCGGAGTAAGTAATAAAAATTGGATTATTTTTTCAATTTTCAGTTTGCTATCAGCATATACACATTATTATGCTTTAGCAGTAGCTGCTGTACTTAATATTTCATTATTTGTTTATTTTTTAGTAATGAATATTAAACAAAGAAATTATGAAGTAAAATATAAAAAATATAGTGGAAACTTAAAAAGAAGTATAATATCAGCAATTGTGCAAATTGTGTTATACCTTCCATGGCTTGGAACTTTGGTATCACTTACAGTAGGAAGTAGCAAGAGCGGATTTTGGATTGGTAAACCAGACTTTTTGCAAATATTCGAATTCCAATTTACTGGAAACTTGGATGCTGTATATGTCGTAAGAAATTTTTCTTATGTATTTTCAGCAATATTGTTTGTATACATTATTTTTCTACTTATTAAAAATTGGAAGGATGCAAAACCAGCAAAATTAGCTTTAATTACATATTTGCTAGTTATAGTGCTAGTAGGAATTTTATCTATTATAGTTACACCTATTCTTTATGCTAGATATTTCTTGACAATTACAGGTATTTTATTATTTGCATTTAGCTATTTAATGGCTATGGATAAGAATAATATTATGGTATTTGTTATTTGTACTCTTATAGTTGTAACATCTTGTATGGCAAATATTAGACTGATAAACATTAACTATGATAAAAGCAATAGTGAGCCAATTCAATTTGTAGAAGAAAACATAGAAGAAGGCGACATATTTTTAATAGATAATAGAGGCAGTGGATTTGTAATATCTCAGCATTTTCAAGATAACGAATTATATTTCTGGGATGTAGAAAACTGGAATGTTGATGAAGCTTACAAAGCATTTGGAAATACAATTCATAATTTAGATTCTTTACAAAATTATTCAGGTAGAATTTGGGTTATATCAGATAACTCTGGATTCATTGAGAGAGTAGTACAAGAATTTGGAGAAGATAAAGTAGAAGTAAAAGATGAAAAATATTTTGATACAGAGTACAAAACATATAAATATGACATAAGTTTGATTGAAAAAAATAATTAGTGAATTAAATTACACATTTTACAATTTACAGACTATATTTATTTAAATGCTACAATATATGTTTCGGAGCTTTTAGCGAACGCAGACGACTTTGGAGCGGAGTGGCAGCGTGCGAGAGTTTTCGCAAATAGCGAAACCTCGAAGCAAATGCGGAGGAATGTATATTGTAGCATTAAGTAGAAAAGGAAGTTATATGAAAAAAGATATAAAAGTATATGCTTTTGTTGGACCTTCTGGCACAGGTAAAAGTTATAGGGCTCAAATGGTAGCTGGCGAATATGATATAAAATACATTATTGATGACGGAATTTTAGTAAGAAATAATGATATAGTAGCAGGTACATCAGCAAAAAAAGCTCCAACAAAAATTGAAACTATTAAGAGAGCTTTGTTTCAAAATGAAGAGCAAAGAAAAGAAATGATAAAAGCTTTTAATAAATTAAAGCCTAAATCAGTTCTAATACTTGGTACATCGGATAAAATGGTAAAAGAAATAGCCCAAAATCTCGAATTACCTCAAATAGAGAAAACTATTTATATAACAGATGTAGCAACTGAAGAAGAAATTAATAATGCAAAAAGAGTTAGAACAACTGAAGGTAAACACGTTATACCTGTTCCAACATTTGAAATAAAAAAAGACTTCTCAGGATTTTTATTGGACCCACTTCAAATATTCAAATCAAAAGGAAGTGGAGAAAAACCATATATTTCAGAAAAGTCAATTATTAGACCTACATTCAGTTATATGGGAAATTATACAATTTCAGATACAGTGTTTAGACAAATTATAGAATATATTGCTTCAAAAACGGATTCAATCACTGATATAATAAGAGTAAGAGTCAATAAAACAGAAAATGGACCATTAATATATGTAGAAGCAGAAGTTAAATATGGATTTAATTTGATGACTGAATTAAAGAAATTCAAAGAAAAATGCATTAGAGAGATAGAAAGACAAACAACTATGAATGTGGTTGAAATGAAAGTTATAGCTAAAAAACTAACTTTACCAGATTTGTTTGAAAAATAGATTTGGTTTGTGGCGTCCTCGAGCAAGTCTCGAGAGTGGCAAGGCTTTGTTCACTAAAAGCTCCAGAACGTATATTGAAGCTTTAAACACATTAGCTTAAGCTGGAGTTATAACATATAAAAAATCAAAAGAAAGGAAAAATTAAAATGTCATTTATAGTAGCAGTTGATGGACCTTCAGGAACAGGAAAGGGTACGATTACAAAATTAGTTGCAGAAAAATTTGGATTTCAATATTTAGATACTGGAGCAATGTATAGATGTGTAACGCTAAAACTTCTTAATGAAAAAATAGATATCGAAGATATAGAAAAAATAGAAAAAATCTTAAAAGACATCAAATTAGAACTTGATGGCGATAAAATTTATTTAGACGGAGAAGATGTTTCTAAAAGAATAAGAGAAGAAGATGTAACAAACCAAGTATCACAAGTATCTCATATTCCAATTGTAAGAACTAGTATGGTTGAATTGCAAAGAAGAATGTCAGAAGGCAAAAGTGTGATTTTAGACGGAAGAGATATTGGAACAAACGTATTCCCAAATGCAGAGGTCAAAATTTATCTTGATGCATCAACTGAAGAAAGAGCAAAAAGAAGATTTAAACAAAATCAAGAAAAGGGAATTGATATACCTTTTGAAGAAGTTAAAGCAAATATTGAATTTAGGGATAATAATGACAAATCTAGCAAAGTTGGAGCACTTAAAAAGGCAGAAGATGCTTTTTATATAGATACAACAAACCTTAATATAAAGCAAGTAGAAAAACAAGTTGAAAAGATTATTAAAAAGAAGCAAAAACAACTTAAAAAAATTGAAAATGCATATGTTATGACAAAAGAAAATGGCTTCAAAAAATTTATGAGAGGATTTGTTAAAGGCTTTTTAGGATTGCTATATAGAATAGTATACAGACCAAAAGTTGTGGGATTAGAAAATTTCCCTAAAGATGAAGGTTTCATTATTTGCTCTAAACATATAAATTATTTAGATGCAGCAGGAATTATTCTACTTAACAAGAAACCTATAAGATTCATAGCCAAAGCAGATTTATATAGATTTGGAGTACTATCATGGCTAGGACATTTATTTAATATTATTCCTGTAAAAAGAGATAGTGGAGATATTAATTCAGTAAAATTATGCTTGAAAGCATTAAAAAATAAAGAAGTACTAGGCATATTCCCAGAAGGAACAAGAAAAGGCTTAGAAAAACATATGAAAGTAAAAAACGGAGCTGTTTTCCTTGCAGAAAAGGCAAAAGTAAAAATAGTTCCAGTTGGTATCCAAGGAACTTTTAAACCTTTCACGAAAGTAACTTTTAATTATGGAAAACCAATAGATATACATAGTTTCAAAAGTGATGACCCGGATTGGTTAGACAAAGCAAGTGAAAAGGTAATGGATGATATAGTTATGTTGACAAAGGAGAAAGTTTAATATATAATATAATAGTTATAAATATAGAATAATACAATATACATTCTTTCAAGAATATATATTGTATAAACATATATAAACTAATCTAAAAAAGGAATGGTAAAATTAATGAATGAAGAAAATATTTCTTTTGAAGAATTATTAAACAATTCTATGAAAGATGAAAAACTTGGAAAAATAGTAGAAGGAACAATTATTAGTATCACAAAAAGTGGTGAAATAATAGTTGACTTAAATTATAAAGCAGATGGAATAATACCTAAAGGAGAGTATTCATATAATCTTGAAGACAATCCTTTAAACGAATTAAAGCCGGGAGATAAAATTACAGCAGATGTCATAAAACTTAATGATGGACAAGGAAATGTACTTTTATCTTGCAAAAAGCGTAAAAGAATTGAAGCAAGAAAAGAATTCGAAGAAAAAGTAAATAATAACGAAATCTTCGAAGAGCCAGTTTTAGAAAAAAATGATAAAGGCTTAATCGTAGATTATAAAGGAATAAGAATATTTATTCCTCATTCACTTTCTGGCAATCAAACAGAAAAAGTTAGATTTAGAGTAATTGAATATAACCCTAAAGAACACAGAATAATTGGTTCTGCAAAAGTTATATTAGATGAAGAAAAAAAGAAAAAGGAAGATGAATTCTGGGCTACTGCGGAAGTTGGAAAAACATATAAAGGTACTGTTAATAGTCTTTGCTCATATGGAGCATTTATAGATATTGACGGTGTTCAAGGGTTACTTCACGTATCTGAAATCTCTTGGGAACGAGATGCCAATCCAAATGATATCCTAAAACAAGGGCAAGAAATTAATGTTAAAATAAAAGCATTAGATAAAGAAAATAAAAGAATGCAATTAATTTATGAAGGAAAGGGCGAAGACCCTTGGAAAAAGGCAAACTACAAAGTTGGTGACATAGTAAAAGTAAAAATTAAAAAGTTAGTACCTTTTGGAGCATTTGCAGAACTTGAAAAAGGAATTGAAGGTTTAATACATATTTCACAAATTTGTGAAGAACGAATTGCTAAACCAGAAGAAAAGCTAAAGGTTGGCCAAAAAGTAAATGCAAAAATTATAGATTTGGATTTAGAAAATAAGAAAATTGAACTTTCAGTAAAAGAACTTGAAGGTACAAGTAGTGAATACAATAGTGAAGAAATAAATTAGTATATTACAATTCACAGATAAATTAACTTTATTTTAGCTCCAATATACATTCTTTCGCATTTCACTTCGCGGTTCGCTTCGCTCAGCGCTCGCACGCTGCACTCCACTCCGAAGTCGTCTGCGTTCGCTTGAAATGCTCTAGAACATATATTGGAGCTTATCTAAGAAAAAATTTTGTGAATTGTAATAAGCAAATATTTTTAGGGGGAAAATAAAATGATAAATGAAAAAATAAGAAATATAGCAATAATCGCACACGTTGACCATGGAAAAACAACTTTAGTTGACGCATTACTTAGACAAAGCCATGTATTTAGAGAAAACGAGCAAGTACAAGAAAGAGTAATGGACTCTAATGATTTGGAAAGAGAAAGAGGAATAACAATACTTTCAAAAAACACATCAGTTATGTATAATGGCGTAAAAATAAACATAGTAGATACTCCAGGCCATGCTGACTTTGAAGGAGAAGTTGAAAGAGTTTTAAAAACAGTTGATGGTGTTTTACTTGTTGTTGATGCATTTGATGGACCAATGCCTCAAACAAGAGAAGTTCTAAAAAAATCTCTAGCACTAAATTTACAACCAATAGTTGTAATAAATAAAATAGATAGACCGGGTGCAAATCCATTAAAAGCAGTTGATAAAGTATTAGAGTTATTTATGGACTTAAATGCAACAGATGAACAATTAGATTTCCCTGTTATATATGCATCAGCTAAAAATGGAATTGCTAAAATGAATTTAAACGATGAAAGCGATAACATCACTTGTATATTTGATACAATAATTGACTATATAAAACCACCAAAATGTGAAATAGATGGGCCAATGCAATTATTAGTATCTAACATAGACTATGATGATTATTTAGGAAGAATAGCAGTAGGTAGAGTAGAAAGAGGAACAATAAAAGCAGGTCAAGCAGTTAGTATTTGTAAAGAAGACAAAACTACTCAAGGAAAACTTGCAAAACTATTTACTTATGAAGGATTAAAAAGAGTCGAAGCAGAAGAAATACAAGCAGGAGATATAGTAGCTGTATCAGGTATATCAGATATAAATATAGGAGATACAATTTGCGACTTAGACAATCCAGAAAAAATCCCATTTGTAAATATAGACGAACCAACAGTATCAATGACATTTAGTGTTAATGATGGACCTCTTGCTGGCAAAGAAGGAAAATTCGTTACATCAAGACATATTAGAGATAGACTATTCAAAGAACTTGAAAGAAATGTATCATTAAGAGTAAAAGAAACAGATAAGGCAGAAAGCTTTGAAGTTTGTGGTAGAGGAGAATTACATTTATCTATATTAATCGAAAATATGAGAAGAGAAGGATTTGAACTACTAGTATCTCGTCCAAAAGTTATATTCAAAGATATAGATGGAGTAAAATGCGAACCAATCGAAACACTTAGTGTAAATGTACCAGATGACAGCGTTGGAAACGTTATAGAAAAATTAGGCAGAAGAAAAGCTGAAATGATAAATATGGAACCAGCAGAACCAGGACATACAAAAATTGAATTTGAAATTCCTTCAAGAGGATTAATTGGTTATAGAACAGAATTCCTAACAGATACAAAAGGTGAAGGAACAATGGCAAGCGTATTCAAAGACTATGAACCATATAAAGGAGAAATTCAATCAAGAACAAGAGGAGTTCTAGTTGCATTCGAAGCTGGAACATCAATAACATATGGACTATACAATGCACAATTAAGAGGAGAACTATTAATAGGGGCAGGTGTAGAAGTATATGAAGGAATGATAGTAGGTATAAACTCAAGAAATGAAGATATATCTATAAACGTATGTAAAGAAAAACATTTAACAAATACAAGAGCATCGGGTTCAGATGATGCACTTCGTTTAGTTCCACCACTAAAAATGTCACTAGAACAATCAATCGAATTTATTGCAGATGATGAGCTAGTTGAAGTAACTCCAAAAAATATTAGACTCAGAAAGAGAATATTAGATACAAAAACAAGAGAAAGACAAGCAAAGAGAGCTCAAAACGACTAGGAGTAAAAATGAATCTAGAAGAGATAAAAGTAAAAGCATTAAATGAGCATATTCCAATAATAATGGATGACACTTTAGAAGTAATTGAAAATATAATGAAAGAAATAAAACCAACAGCAATCCTTGAAATAGGAACAGCTGTTGGCTATTCTGCTATATGTTTTTCAAAGTTTCTTGAAAAAGGCGGATTTATTGATACAATAGAAAGAGATGAAGAAAGAATAAAAGAAGCTAAAGAAAACATAAAAATTATAGAAGATGGAAAAACAATTAATATACTTGAAGGAGATGCAGTAGAAATACTTCCTACAATTAATAAGAAATATGATATGGTATTTATAGATGCAGCAAAAGGTAAATATCCATTCTTTTTGGAGCAAGCTCTAAGGCTTATAAAAGATGATGGAATCATATTTGCAGATAATATTTTATACAAAGGTTATGTTATGAGTGATTATAATAAACATAAACAACGTACTGCTGTAACTCATTTACGTGAATATATAAAACTTACAACAGATAATCCTAGACTAGATACTAAAATATTAGAAGTAGGAGATGGATTGGCTATAACCAAACTGAAAAAGCCGACATATTGACATAATTTGCTTAATAATAGCAATTTTTACTGGAAGCCTAGTATTGCCAATTTTAGGAGCAATCTTTTGGATAATAGCCTTTATTTTGGTATAGTTAGACAAAAAACAAAACAGACAAGCAAATAAAAGAAAACCTTTTTTCTTCCCTCGAAAGAGGGTCTTTATTATTTTATCTTTCAATATCATCCTTATTTATATTTTTCATTCTGCCTTGTTTTTCCATGTATTTTCTTTGTGCCCAAGCCATTACGTCAGGGATTTTATTTATAGTTTTTTCATCTAATAATTCATTAAAAAACCAACCATGTATAAAACATCTTTTGATTTCAGTTCTAAAGTCATTCAATGTGCCTCTAAACCCAGCAATTAACCTTCCTGGACATTGCTTTGGATTATTTCTTCTTTCCTCTGAACCATATCTTAATTGCATTTCTTTATGAGTAATTACATTACTTAAAGGTATGTTATGTTTTAGCATTAATGTAGCGATAAGTTTAGCTTGATTATGAATAGCATATTCATAATTTATACCTTTACAAATTAATCTTTCAACACCAATACTTTTGTGATTACCAAAATCTGTACCAGTATGTCCAGTAGCTATATTATCAGGTATAAAATGATATATGCTATTATCACCAACTAAATAATGATAACCAATAGTACTGCCAGACTGTCCAGCATCATAAATCTTTTTATAATAATGTTCCATATTAAATTCAGATGGACTTTTTCCCGTTCCAAGTGATACTTCGTGGATAACAATATATTTAGGAACTTGAGGTCCCAACAAATTTGAAGAATTGTTTGGTAATATTTTTTCTTCAACATTAACTCTAATATTTTTATTAGGTCTTTTAAAAATGTGATATTTTTTACTCATAAATTCCATATCCTTTCTAAATTAATTATAGACAAATCTTATTACCATGTCAATAAATTGTCTAGCTATATCTAGTAGTATAGGAATTTTGACATTGACTATCTAATATTATAATGATATTATTATCAAAAAAGGATTTAATATAAAGTTATGGAGCTAGCAATGAATGATAATAATTTAGAAAAGATTATAAAAGAAAGCTATGAAATTCAAATAAATAATATAACAAAAAATTTTGACTCTACTGATGGTAATGTATATATTATTAAAAGCAACAATAACACATACATTTTTAAAATGTATAATAGTTTAGAACATACACAATCCATGATAAAGCTTCATAATTTTTTAAATGAAAACAATTTATATGTACCTAGAATTATACAAACCAAAAATAAAGAATATTATAAAAAATACAATGATAAGTACATTGTAATGTATTCTTTTCTAGAAGGTAGCCAATTAAAAGATATTATACAAACAGTTGATAATAAAACCATTTTAAAACTTGCTAAAGAGATACGTAGACTACATGATTTAACAGAAAATGTAACTTTTAATCTAAAACATATTGATTTTAATTTAGAAACTGAATTTAAAAGAAAATCAATTTTACATTTTGATTTAACAAAGGATAATATCTTTATAAATAAAGATGAAATTGGTTTTATAGATTTTGACGATGCAAAATTCGGTCCATCTGTTTATGATGTTGCAATAACAATTTCATTATTATTCTTATCTAAAAGCAGAGGTGCTGAATTAGATAAGATAAAAACATTCATTGATTCCTACTATGAAAGTGAAACTCAAAATAAAGAAATTGAATTACCATACATAAAAAGTATTGCATTAAAGTGGATTGATTATTTGCTTACAAAAAATAGTTTTGATACATCTACAAAAGAGAGCTTTGAAGTAAAGAAGAAATTGATAGAAGAATATTTGTAGAATTAACAAATTATAGGAGCTATTTATGAAAAAATTGAATTTAATATTAGTTTTGAATAAAGAAGAAACAAAATATAGAGCAAATTAAGACGTATAATTTTAAAATATAGGAGAAACTAATGGAAACAGAAATAAGATATTATTTTAATGAAAAACATTATCAAAAATTATTAGAGCAGCTAAAAAATAACAAAGAATTGAAGTATAAAGGATGCTTTTATGAGTTAACTATTCAGTATGACCATCCTTTAAAAGAAATGTCTTTTTATAACAAAGATATTGATGGGAGATTTAGAGTTAGATGCTCTAAAGATGTTTCTAATGATGAAGCAAGCTGTAAAGTTAGTTGGAAAAAGAGATTGAAAGAAACTACTAAGGGATTGGTAAACAAAGAAGAAGAGATTGAGGTGGATTTTAATTATATTCAACTAGATAATTTGATATTTTTATTAGAGAATGTTATTCACATGAAAAAAGTAGAATCATATGAAAGATACAGAAATATATTTGCTAATTATAATATTGAAATTGTTGTGGATAAATATCCTTTTGGAATAGCCCTTGAGATAGAAAACAAAGGCGATGAGAAAAATGCTGAAAATAATATTGTTAGTTGGGTTAAATGTTTAAATTTAGACTTAAAAAATGCATATAGATTATCTTGGGATGATAAGTATACTAGCTTATGTAGAGAGCAAAATATTCAAATATATAAGGATGTGAAGTTCGGATTACCAATGCCAAAAATAATTGATTGATAAGACATATTTATAAATAAGGAGTAAAAAAGTTATGAAAGATACAAGAATTGAAAAATTAGCCAAAAATTTATTACATCATTCTGTAGAATTAAAGCAAGACGAAAAAATACTAATAGAAATAATTGGAATGGACGCCGTACCTTTAGGGAAAGAATTAATAAAACAAGCTGAAAATATGGGTTCACTTCCATTCTTCAATATAATTGATTATGAAGTTATGAGAGAAATGCTGCTAAATGCATCGACAGAGCAAATAAAACTTTATGCCAAACATGATTTGCAAAGAATGCAAGACATGGATTGCTATATCGGCATAAGAGCAAGTACAAATACAGCCGAGCTAAACGGAATTTCAAAAGAGAAAATGGAAATATATAATAAATATTATACTTTACCGGTACACTTGGAAGAGAGAGTAAAAAATACAAAATGGTGCATACTAAGATATCCAAATAGTTCAATGGCACAAATGAGTAATATGAATACTGAAGAATTTGAAGATTTTTATTTCAATGTTTGTACATTGGATTATGACAAAATGTCAAAAGCGATGGATAATTTAGTTGAATTAATGAATAAAACCAAAAATGTTCACATATTAGGAAATGGAACTGATTTAAGATTTAGTATAGAAGGAATACCAGCAGAAAAATATATGGGAACATTTAATATTCCAGATGGAGAAGTAGCAACAGCGCCAGTAAAAACTAGCGTAAATGGTTACATAACATATAATACAGAAACAAGATATAATGGAATACTATTCAATAGCATTAGATTCGAATTTGAAAATGGAAAAATAATTAAGGCAACATCTAATAAAACTAAAGAGTTAAATGAAATCTTAGACACAGATGAAGGTAGTAGATATATTGGAGAGTTTGCCTTAGGATTAAATCCATATATAGAAAGACCAATTGGAGATACTTTATTTGATGAAAAAATAAAAGGAAGTTTTCATTTTACACCAGGTGATAGTTTAGAAGAGAGCGATAATGGAAATCGTTCAAGTATACATTGGGATATTGTAAATATTCAAACACCTGAATATGGTGGCGGTGAAATTTATTTTGATGATGTTTTAGTAAGAAAAGATGGCAAGTTTGTGCTTGAAGAATTGAAACCATTAAATCCTGAAAATTTGGTTTAATTATAGATTGGAGTTTTTCAGTTAGGGACAGTCTTTAATTGAAAATTTTCAAAAAAGGTCCGTCCAAAAATGAAAAAATATAAGTAAAGTAATTTTAAATTTTGCATTGACTAAGAAAATCTGTAATGGTATACTATCGAAGTAAGAATATAAAATACAATTCAAGAGGAAGATTATTTATGAGAAAACTAAACGTATCAATTATTATTTCAATTATTTTAATATTAGCTTTAAACGTGGTTTATGCGTCAAATACAGCTTCTACAAGAAGTTCTAATAATTTAACAAATGAAACCGTAGAAACAAATGAATTAAGTGAAGAAGCTATTGAAGAAGCAAGAGCAAATAAAAATTTAAGCACTTTAGAAGTTGTAGGATATGAATTAAGTCCATATTTCAATAAAAATAATTTAACATATACAGTTATTATTCCAGAAGATGTTACATCTATCGAAATAAATGCTGAACCTGAAGTGGAAGGAGCTATTGTTAGAATATCTGGAAATACGAGACTTACTAGACAAGAAAATACAGTTACTGTAAGAGTTACAGCAAAAGATGGCACATCAAGAGCCTATTCAATAACAGTATTAAAAGCTTCAGAAGTAAACCTAAAATTAGATAGCCTACAAATTGAAGGCTTAGAGTTAAATCCAGTATTTGATGAAGATACTTTTTATTACACTTCATCTCTAGTTGATTCTGAACTTACAAGCCTTAATGTTAATGCGGTAGCAAATGACGAAACAGCCAATGTAGAAGTAATTGGAGCGGACAACCTTGTAGACGGTGAAAACTTAATTAATATAATTGTATCTAATGATGATGAAACAACAATTTACCAAGTAAATGTTGATGTTGATATGCTTGGTGAAAAAGAAAAAGAAGTAGATAATGTTATAACAAGAGTTAGAAAAATAATCAATTATGCATTATGGGGATTTGCTGGCTTCTTGCTAGTTATCGTTCTAATATTAATTATTGTACTTATTAGAAAAATAATTAAAAGAAAGAAATACGGCAAAGAAGAAGACTAATATAAATATTTGAAGCTTAATTATAGAAAATATAATAAAATTACATCTTTAGATGATAATAACATTATAAGATGTTATAAATATACCAAGGAGGAAAACAAGATGATAAAAAAAGTTGCTATTTTAGCTAATGGTGGAGATGTTCCGGGATTAAATCCGGTTATAAGAGCCATAAAAAAGACAGCTGAACAAAATGGAATAGAATGCTATGGATATATTGATGGATTTAGAGGATTAGTAGAGAATAAATATATTAGGCTAGATAGAAATCCAATTGCTTCAGGAATTTTACCAAAAGGTGGCTCAATAATTGGTTCATCAACTAACACAATAGTTTTTAATTATAAAGTAGAAAATCCTGATGGAACAGTTGAATATAAAGATTTGTCAGATTTATGTATTGAAAACTTTAAAAATGCAGGATTTGATTGTTTATTTACATTAGGTGGAGATAGTACACAAAAATCAGGAAGAGATTTATTTGTAAAAGGTATGAATGTAATAGGAGTACCTAAAACAATAGACAATGATGTTGCTTGCACAGAAATTACATTTGGATATAATACAGCAGTTTCAGTTGCAACAGAAGCATTAGATAGACTTCATACAACAGCAGAAACACATCATAGAATAATGTGCCTAGAAGTTATGGGAAGATTTGCTGGATGGATAGCCTTAGAATCAGCAATAGCTGGTGGAGCTGACGTTGTTCTTATTCCTGAAATCCCTTATGATATTAATAAAGCGGCAGATGCCATAAAGAAAAGAATATCAGTTGGTAAACAATTTAGTGTTGTTGTTGTATCAGAGGGTGCCAAACCAAAAGATGGAGAAGCATCAACTTACAAAGCAAATATAGATAATGGAACTGGAATAAGTGTTAAATTTTCAGGAGCAGGTGAAAGAGTTGCAAAAGAATTAGAAGAACTTACTGGATTAGAAGCAAGATGTACGACACTTGGATATATGCAGAGAGGTGGTACACCATCAGCTTATGATAGAGTTCTTTCAACAAAATATGGTGCTAAAGCTATGGAACTTGCAATGCAAGGAACATTTGGAGTTTTAACAGTTATAAAAAATGGTCGATTGGACTATGTACCACTTGAGGAAGTTGTAGGCGAAAACAAAAAACTTGGCGCAGTTGAGGGTGGCACAAAAGAAAGCAATGTTAGATTAGTAACGAAAGATTGCGAGCTTATAAAAACAGCAAGAGATATTGGAATTAGTTTGGGAGATTAGAATTGCTAATAAAGAGTACAAAATCAACATAATGCCTATTGACGATTTTAAACTATTATGTTATAATCAAAATATATTTTAAGAGTTTACCTAGAGCAAAGCTCGAGCGGTAAAGAGTAGCAAAAGCTACTTACACTGTAAGATGAGAAAAAGTCTTACTAAGGAGTCTTAAAGATTTCTTAGTAAGGCTTTTATTTCATATATGGTAAATCTATTATTAAAAATATTAACGGAGGTGAAATCAATGAAACTAGTCTTAATATTTGGACCGCAAGCAGTTGGAAAAATGACAGTAGGTCAAGAATTAGCTAAAATAACTGGGCTAAAACTATTTCATAATCATATGACAATAGATTTAGTTTCGAACTTTTTTTCATATAATTCGCTAGAAGGAAGATATTTAGTAAATACATATAGAATGGAAATGTTTGAAACTGTTGCTAGAAGCAATTTAGAAGGATTGATTTTTACATTTCAATGGTGCTTTGAAGATATTTTAGATTGGGAACAAACTGAAAAAATATCAAATATTTTCAAAGAGCAAGGCGGAGAAGTGTACTATGTAGAACTAGAGGCAGATTTAGATGAAAGACTAAGAAGAAATGAGACTAGCAATAGACTTGAAAATAAACCGACCAAGAGAAATGTTGAGCAAAGTAAAGAATTTTTACTTAGAGCTGAGAAAAAGCATAGATGCAATTCATATCCGGGGGAAATTCAAGAAAAGAATTATATAAGAATAAATAATAACAATATACCTGCAAATGAAGTCGCGAAAATGATAAAAGAAAGATTCGATTTATAAAGATTGTATTTGAATTTGATTAAAGTGTATCAAAAGTGATAGAAAATAAAATATAAAAAATAAAGGAGGACTAAAAATGGAGTATTTTAAAAAATTAGTAGGTGAAAGAATATACTTATCGCCTAAGAGTGGTTCAGATGAAGAAATAAGAAAATTTACAGAATGGTTAAATGATTTTGAGACAACAGATTACACAGGCAGAAGTGCACAGGTTTTATCTTTAAAAGCTGAAAAAGAATATCAAGATAGTCATTATAAAGATGAAGCAAACTTTGCGATAATTACACTAGATGAAGATAAACTAATAGGCTCAATCTCATTAGAAAAAATAAATTATGTTGGTAGAAATGCTATGTTAGGCATATTCATAGGAGATAAAGATTACAGAAGCAAAGGCTATGGAACAGAAGCTATAAAATTAATACTAGATTATGGATTTAATTATTTGAATTTAAATAATATCGCTTTGCATGTAATGTCATTTAATGAAAGAGCAATGAAATGCTATAAGAAATGTGGCTTTAAAGAATATGGCAGAAGAAGGCAGTGTGTATTTATTGACGGAAAATATTATGATAAAGTAGGAATGGATATTTTAGCAGAAGAATTTAAGGAGAGCTATATTAGAAATAAGAATATTTAAACAAAGGGCATAATTTACTTTATGCCTTTTAATTTTATTTTAAGAATACTATTAAAATGGAAAAAAATATGTTAATATATTAGTGGAGTGACTTAATATGATAGTATTAGATGTAAATAAATAATGAAAGATTAAAAAGGAGTTATAAATAAAATGGAAAAATTACTTTATTTAACTACTAACCCTAATAAAGTAAATGAGGCAAATGAATTCTTTGAAAAAAAGTATGGATTTAACATAGAGATAGTAAATCCTGATTTTGAGATAATAGAAATCCAAGCAGAGACTTGCAGCGAGGTTGCAGCTTTTAGTGCTGAATATGCAGCAAACAAATTAAATAAACCTGTATTAAAATCTGATAGTGGCTTATATATAGACGCACTAGGAGGCTTACCAGGACCATACAATCATTATTTTGATAAACAAATTGGAATAGATAAATTTTTAGAGCTATTTAAAAACGAAAAAAATAGAAAAGCAAGATTAGAACATTGCTTTGCATTTTGTGAGCCTGATAAAAAGGCAGTAGTTTTTTCTGGTGGTGGAACAGGAACAATTGCATATGAAGCAAGAGGCAATTTAGGTCGTTGGCATGATAAGTTTTATATACCTGATGGAGAAACAAAGACGTTAAGCGAATTAAGAGAAATAGACTATGAAAAAGAAGCTTCATATTGGGGAGATGCAAAAGACCAATTTGCTAGATGGTATAAAAATAAAAAAGATATATAAAAAATATTGACTATGTATCAATATTTTGATAAAATATGTATATAATATTAATGGAGGTGTATACTATGCCAATTATTAGACCAAGTTCAGATTTAAGAAATAATTATAATGAAATTTCTGCTATTTGCCATCAAACAAAAAGTCCTGTATATATCACAAAAAATGGTACTGGAGATTTAGCTGTAATGAGCATTGAATTATATGAGCTTTTAACAGATAAACATATATTATACAAGGAACTAGAAAAAGGAATTTATTCTTTAGATAGAGGAGAAAAAGTTTCAGAAGAAGAATTATATGAAGAATTAGATAAAATATAGAAAGAAGGGCTTATTTAGTGAGAAAATATAATATAGAATATTCAAAGGAATCTAAGCAAGACTTAATAGGAATTAAGCAATATATTAAGTATAATTTACAAGAGCCAGATATAGCGCAAAAATTGATTTTTAAAATTAGAAAACAAATAAAGTCCTTGAAATATAGCCCTGAAATATATGCAATTATAGATGATGATATTATAAAAAAATTAGAAATTAGAAAATTAATAGTAGATAATTATATTGTATTTTTTAGAATAAAAAATGATAGCATACAAATTGTTAGAATTATGTATGGAAGAAGAAATTGGATAAATTTATTATAAAGAATTGCAGATTAGTTTGAAATATAACTAATCTTTTTTGATGCAAAGTGAATTATGAGACATTACAAAAATTTACTTAAATATTTACAACTTCCACAAATTTGTGTATAATATAAAAGGTTATAAAAAACGTATAGAAATGAGGGTTAACATGGATTTTAAATCATATATAGCAGAAGCTATTTCAAAAGTAACAAATATAAATCAAGAAGAAATAAAATCTTTCATTGAAATTCCAAAGGATGAAGCAAATGGAGATTTTGCTTTTCCTTGTTTTAGGCTTGCAAAAGAACTAAAGCAATCTCCAGTAAACATAGCAAATAATATAAAAGAAAATATTGTAGTAGACAAAGACATTATAGATAAAATAGATGTTGTTAGCGGATATTTGAACTTTTACGTATCAAAGACTAACTTAGTAAAAGCTGTTATTTCAAAATTCGATTCACAAAAAGAAGATTATGGAAAGTCTAACATAGGTGAAGGAAAAACTGTTATTGTAGAATATTCTTCACCAAATATTGCAAAACCATTTCATATTGGCCATTTAAAAACAACTATAATAGGAAATTCACTATATAAGTTATATAAATATTTAGGATTTAATACAATCGGCATTAACCATCTTGGAGACTATGGTACTCAATTTGCAAAGCTAATTGAAGGATATAAAAGATGGGGAAGCGAATATGATTTTTCAACAGATGCAATAGACAAGCTTGCAGATATTTATAAAAGAATAAATGCTTTATGTGAAGATGATGAAAAAGTTTTAGAAGAATGTAGAGAAACATTCAAAAAACTTGAAGATGGAGACCCATATTGTACAGATTTATGGAATAAATTTAAAGACTTAAGTGTTAAAGAATTTGATAAAATCTATGATTTACTTGGTGTTAAATTCGATTCAACAAAAGGAGAAGCATTCTATTCAGATAAAATGCAAGAAATTATAGATATACTTGAGAAATCTGGCAAATTAGTAGAATCACAAGGAGCAAAAGTAGTTGACCTAGAAGATGTAGGAATAAATACACCTTGTATAATTCAAAAGGCAAATGGTTCTTCAATATATGCTACTCGTGATTTAGCAGCAATTATGTATAGAGCAAGAACATATAATTTTGATAAATGCTTATATGTAGTTGGGGAAGAGCAAAGCTTACACTTTAAACAAGTTTTTGCAGTTGCAAAATATCTTGGATTAGATGAAAAATACACTAATGGTTTGGAACACGTAAGTTATGGAATGATAAGGCTTCCAGAAGGAAAAATGTCATCAAGAAAAGGAAATTTTGTAAAGGTTGAAGATTTACTTGATGAAGCAATTTCTAAGTCAAAAGAAATTATACAAGACAGAGACATAGAAAACAAAGATTTAGTTGCAAAACAAGTAGGTGTTGGTGCAGTTATTTTTGAGGATTTGGCTGAGTCTAGAACTAAGAACCAAGTGTTTGACTTGAAAGAAGCTTTAAATTTTAATGGCGAAACAGGTCCATATATTCAATATATGACAGTAAGAACTAACAGCGTACTTGAAAAGGCAGGATACATACCTGATTCAAGTAAATTAGATTTAAGTAAAATTACAGATGAAAGTAGTATTAAATTACTAAAACTTATTGAGAGTTTTGAAAATATCTTATTAGATGCAATGAATAAAAACGAACCATCAATTATTTCAAGATATTTAATTGATGTGGCACAAGAATTTTCTACATTTTATAATTCTAATAAAATATTATGTGATAATAAAGATGAACAAGATGCTAGATTATACGTAACATATATGACAAAAATTGTTTTAACAAATGGACTAGGTTTACTTGGAATAGAAGTACCAGAAAAAATGTAGGAGCATAAAATATGGTTAAAGTAATGTTTATATCAAGTATGGGTGGACATTTAAGCGAATTACAAAAACTTGATTTTGAAAAATATGATTATTCAATAGTGACAGAAAAAACTGAATCTGATAAAGATTTGACCGAAAAATATCCGGGCAAAGTCCATTACTTAGCTTATGGTACAAGAAAAACGCCTATAAAATACTTTTTCATATTATTATTTAACTTTTTTAAAAGTTTATATTTATATTTCAAACTTCATCCAAAAGTTGTTGTAACAACTGGAACTCATACAGCTGTCGCTATGTGCTATATTGCAAGACTTTTTGGTAGTAAAGTAATTTGGATTGAGACTTTTGCAAATAGAAACTCAAAAACTCTAGCTGGAAGACTAGTTTATCCAATTGCAAATACTTTTGTGGTACAATGGGAAGAAATGAAAAAACTTTATCCTAAAGCAGTTTGCTGGGGATGGATTTACTAATTATAAATATAATGTTTTTCAATTTCCAAGGCTTAGGCAACAGAGGCCCACATTGAACATTTTATTGGAGGTAATAAATTGATATTTGTAACACTAGGAACTCAAGATAAACATTTTCCAAGGCTTTTAGAAGCAGTAGAGAAATTAAACTTAAATGAAAAAATAGTTGCGCAAACTGGAAGCACAGATTTTCAATCAGATAAAATGGAAATACACAAATTTTTATCGCAAGATGAGTTTAATAAATACATGAAAGAGGCAAGAATAGTTATAACACACGCTGGAGTTGGAACTATAATTTATGGACTTAACATACATAAAACTATGATAGTTGCCCCAAGATTAAAAAAATATGGGGAGCACGTAAACGACCATCAGCTTCAAATATTAGAAACATTTTCGAAAGATGGGTATATAATACCATTAGAAGACTTTTCTAAACTAAACGAAAAAATAGAAGAAGCAAGCAATTTTAAACCTAAGGAATTTGTAAGTAATAATGCAAATTTCGTAAAACATTTAGATGATGAAATTATTAGGCTGACTACTAAAAATAAGTAATCACAAAAATAAATTTAGAAAGCATCATAATTATAGAAATAATGAATTTCATTACAAACATACAGCAACTAAATAGAAATACTAGAAATTTTCTTATTTTAACAAAGGAGCAAAATGAACCAGAAAAAACAATTAATGAAAAATACAATAATAATTGCAATAGGAAAATTGAGTACACAAATAATTTCATATTTGCTATTACCTTTATACACATCACAGCTTGACCCATCAGAATATGGTAATTATGATTTTATATGTACTCTATCAGTTTTCTTATGCCCAATAATTACTTTACTAATGGAAGAATCAATGTTTAGATATCTGATTGATGCAGATAGTAAAGTGCAAAGAAAGAAAATTATTACGCAAACAATAATTTATACTTTTTTTGGAACAGTCTTATTTACAATTATTGCTGCATTAATTATGGGCTTTGGAACTGATTATACTCCTATGTATATTACAGCAATTATTACATTTGTAATATCAAATATACTAATAGGACTAAGCAATGCATTATCAAGAGGTCTTGGCAAAATCAAACTATATTCCGTGTCAAACTTTATATTAGGAATATCTACAATCATACTTAATATCGTGTTTATATTAGCACTTAACGCAGGTGCAGAAGGGCTTTTGTGGGCAAATACCATAGCCAACGCTTTTACGGCAATTGTTATACTAGCAATTTTAAAACTTCCAAAATATATAGGAAAAATCGACAAGCCTTTAATGAAGGATATGATAAAATATTCAGTACCATTAGTACCAAATAGTATTTCATGGAGCATTATCAATATGTCCGACAGAATAATACTAACACAAATGGTTAGTTCAGCTGCTAATGGTATATATGCTATGGCTAACAAGTTCCCAAATATAATAAATGTTCTTTATGGATATTTTTATACAGCATGGAAAGAATCAGCTGCCAAAATAGTAAAAGAAAACAACAAAAATCAATACTATAATAGCATATATCACGATGCAAAAAGATTCCTATATGCAGTAACAATATGTTTAATTGCAGTAATGCCGTTTGCATTTCCTATTTTTATTAATGAGGCATATAATGAGGCATATGTTTACATACCAATTGTTATGATTGCAACATATTATTCAAATTTATCTAGCTTTTATGGAGGGATATTTTCAGCATATAAAGATACGAAAATAATGGGAACAACCACAATAGTTGCAGCAGTTATAAATTTGGTAATCGATTTACTATTGGTTAATTCGTTAAAAATATACGCAGCTTGTTTTTCAACATTAATCGCAAACCTTATTGTATATTTTTACAGAAAAAAGAAATTGAAAAAATATTTAAAATTAAAAGAATTAAAATGGCAAGGACCAATGCTTTTCCTATCATTAATATGTTTAGCATATTATGCTAAATATATACCGGGGGTAGGTAATAACACAGTTCTTTTATGGACAATTAATGTAATATCACTTTTAATCGCTGTTCTTTATAGCTTACTAAATAACTGGAAGTTTATAAAAGGAATAGTAACCACAATAAAAGGAAAATTCTCTAGAGCTAACGAAAATTAGAATTAAAAAATTATAATAAATTATCTGGAACAAAAAATATATAATTCTCAAACATCAAAAATAGTATTGAAAGGAATATTTTAATATGCAAAAAAACAGTATCTCTAAAGAAATAAATAACGATGAAATTTCTGATAAAAGCGAAAAGAAACAAATTTCTAAAAAAGTTAAAAAAGGTATTTTTGGTTATTCATTTTGGCAGATTTTAGAATATTTTATAGTATATAGTATTTTGGGATATGTAATTGAAACACTATACGGATTGCTTACAAAAGGAGTTATTGAAAGTAGACAAAGTATGCTATATGGTCCATTTTGCTGTATTTATGGATTAGGAGCAATTTGCTTACTTTGTATACCTAAATCAGCAAAGAAAAATAATTGGACTCTATTTATTGCCGGGTTTATAATTGGTTCTGTAGTAGAATATATCGTAAGCTGGGTTGGAGAAGTAATTTTCAATATTAAATGGTGGGACTATTTAAATTTTCCGCTTAATATTAATGGAAGAGTATGCGTTTATTTTTCTATATTTTGGGGTATTCTGACTATTTGTCTTAATAAGGTAATCAATCCGACAGTTGATAAAGTATTAGGAAAAGTCCCGATAAAAATATTACATGTATTAACAGTAATTATTATGGTATTTATGGGATTTGATTTTATAATTTCAAGTTTTGCATTGAAAATGTTTGAAACAAGATTAATATATAATTATAATTTAGAAGTACAAGGTGCTGAAGATTATTATGAAAAATACCTAGATATTTACCAAAACAATCCGGGGCTAAAAGAATTTGTAGATAAAGTATTCTCAGATGAAAAAATGCTAAGATCATTTCCAAATATCAAATTTACTCTTCAAGATGGAAGTATTTTATTAGTTAAAGATATTTTGACAGATATTAAACCTTATTATATTAAAGTTTTTGATGTTTAAATTTGTAAGCCATATATATTGTAGCCATATAATAATATAAATTAAATTTAAAGAAAGGAGCATACGCGTATAAAAGCGTACAAAATTGATTATGAAATATTTTGGAACAGATGGAATCAGAAGAATTGCAAATACGGAGCTAACACCAGAGTTAGTTTACAAAGTTGCAAAAGCAGGAGCATATGTTTTATCAAAACATACAAACCATACTCCAACAATCCTAATTGGAAGAGATACAAGAATATCTGGTACACTTATTGAAAGTGCAATGACAGCTGGCTTTTTAAGCTATGGAGCAAATGTTAAATTAGTGGGAGTTATACCAACACCGGGAATTGCATATTTAACTAAAAAATTAAAAGCAGATGCAAGTGTTGTTATTTCAGCATCTCACAATACTTATGAATTCAATGGAGTTAAATATTTTAGTAATAAAGGAATGAAAATTCCAGATAGTTTAGAAGAAGAAATCGAAGAAGTCCTTGATTCAGATAAAATTTTTGAATTAATTGCTGAAAGTAATAAAATAGGTGTATCTGAAAATAGGGAAGACTTATTAGATGAATATTTGTATTTTTTCAGAAAAACATTTGAAGATGATTTTGAAAAACTAGATAAGGATGATTTTACAGTTGCAATAGATACAGCAAATGGAGCTACTTCAGTTATTGCAGATAAAGTATATACAGCACTTGGTATAAAGCACTACATACTAAATAACACTCCAAACGGAACAAATATAAACGAAAATTGCGGTTCAACACATTTAGATATGCTTAAAAAGTTTGTTGTAGCAAATAAATGTAATTTGGGTATTGCATATGATGGCGATGGAGATAGATGCTTAGCAGTAGATGAAAACGGAAATGAAATTGATGGCGATATTATAATGGCAATAATAGCAAATCGCATGAAAAAAGAAGGAAAGCTTGCAAAAGATACTATTGTTGCAACAGTTATGAGCAATCTTGGAATGAGAAAATACTGTGAGCAAAATAATATAAATTTTGTAGCAACAAAAGTAGGGGATAGATATGTGCTAGAAAATATGCTTCAAAATGGATATAATCTTGGTGGAGAGCAATCAGGACATATAATATTCTTAGATTACAACCCTACTGGAGATGGTATTTTAACATCTTTAATGCTTTTAAAAGTTGCTCTAAGTGAGAAAAAAAGTATATCTGAACTTGCCAAAATAATAAAAATATATCCTCAGGTATTAATAAATGCAAAAGTAGCATCAGATAAAAAATATGATTTTGCCAAAAATCCAGAAATAAAAGCAAAAATAGACGAATTAGAAAAAGAATTTTCTGGTAATGGTAGAGTTTTGATTAGAGCATCTGGCACAGAACCACTTGTTAGAGTAATGATAGAGGGAGAAGACCAAGAATACATTACTAAAAAAGCTAAAGAATTAGCAGACTTTATTGAAGAAAAGTTGAAATAGTTGTAATGCTTCAATTCAAAGTTTAATATGCTAGTCGTGAATTGTAACGCTGTAACACAATTGTAACACAAACTTAATATAAAATATATTGAAAAAATTGTCAGAATATTATATTATAAATATAAATTAAAACAAAGGAGGAAGTATTTATGCCAATAATTAATTTTACAAATCCAATACATGTTGTAGTAGCACTTGTTTTAGTTCTTTTATGCGCTTTTTTAGCACAACAATACAAGAAAAATACAATTCCATGTATAGTACTATTAGTCTTTTTGGCAATATTAGTAGGACACACAATAGAATTATCAGCATTAAGTAGCACAGCTGACATTATGCCATTTGCTGTATCAATTGCAGTTGATGAAATATTCATATTTGTTTCATTCTTATTCTTCATTTGGCTTGATAGAATCCAAGTTGAAACAGCAAAAACTACTAAAGACAAAAAAACTAAGTCAGGCAAAAAAGACAAAAAAGACGAAAAAGTTATTGAAGACGATGGCTTAGATGTACTTTGGAAGAAAGTTTAATGAAAATTATAAATGATTTTCGAAAATCACAAGAGTTACTCTTAAGAAGAATCCTATAAATTGTAGGATTCTTTTCTGTTTTAAAATTATAAATACTTTAAAAAATGCTAAAAAACTAATATTAGTTCTGCCTCTAGAATATGTTGAAATTTTTTGATATAAAATTTGTAACCAAATAATAAAAAAAGATACTAAATAGGTGAAAGGAGATATAGTTATGCAGAATATTGAAGAAATTTATAAGAAATATGCAAAAATCGTATATAAATATGTGTTCTGCCTAACAGGTAATAAAGATGTTACAGAAGAGATTGTTCAAGAAACATTTCTAGTGGCTGTTAAAGATATTAACAAGTTTAGATGCGATTGCAAAATATCTACTTGGCTATGCCAAATAAGTAAATATATATGGTATAAAAGATTAAAAAAAGAAAAAAGATTAAAAGAAGTTTCATTAGAAGAAATAAAAGATAATATTCAGTTTGAAGAAACATTGGAAGAAAAACTTTATAAAAAAGAAATAAAATTTAAAATACTTAAACAAGTACAAAAACTTGATAAAGAAGCAAAAGATGTAATGTATTTAAGGCTACTAGGAAATTTTAAGTTTAAGGAAATAGCGCAAATAATGGGTAAAAGTGTTGACTGGGCTAAAGTAACATTTTTTAGAGGCAAGAAAAAAATAAAGGAGGGATTAAATGATGAAAAATGAATGTGATATTGTTAGAGATTTACTAAATAATGAAGAAATTTTGTCAAATACTTCAAAGGATTTCATAAAAAAGCATTTAGAAAAATGTGACAGCTGTACAAAGTTTTTTTGTGAGATGAAAAACAAAAATGAGCAAGAAGTAGAAATTGATTATTTAAAGAAAATAAGAAAAAAATTAAATGTTAAAAACATTATAACAATAATTTTATCTATAATAATTGTACTTCTAATTTTATTGGATTCAGTATTTTTCTATAATTATTATAAAAAAATGGATAAAATTAATCAAAATATTGCTATTATAAATAATTTGAAATCTAATGCAAAACAATATGAAAATTTGGATAATTATAGTTATACAATAACAAGTAAAAATTTATTTGACAATGACGAAAACATTATTAAATTTTATGTACTTGGAAATGCGTTTGTATATGAAGATATAGGTTACACAAATGAAGGAAATGAAGTGCATGAATATGCATATTGCTCAGGAAAAAATGATATAATTTATCTAAATAAGGATGGCCAAAAATCAATAAGCATATATAAAGGCAAAAGTCCTTATTTATTTAACAATATGCCATGTAATCTTACTTCTTTGAGTAACATGGTTTATGGGTATAATATGCTAAAAATAGAAGAATATTATGCTGATAATCAAAACTATTATATATTAACTCCTGTAGGTTTGGACTATAAATATATTGCTGAAAAAGATACGGGGATCATTGTAAAAAGTATTTCAGATGATTTTACATACGAAATAAATTATGAAATAGGAAATGTTACTAATGAAGATATTGATAGAATAGGGAAGATTATGAACGTAGATGAAAATACAACTATTAGAGATTATTTAAGATAAAAATATATAAAAATTACTTTACTTTCACATTTAAAACGTGATATAATATTATTTGCATGAATATTGACAAAAAAATTGCCAATAATAAGAAAGTATGATTGGAGGTAATTTTTATGATATCAAAAAGAAAAGTGGTATTAGTTGGTACAGGCTTTGTAGGAATGAGCATGGCATATGCTTTAGAAAACCAAGGTGGAGTTAATGAACTTATACTAATTGATGTTTTAAAGGACAAAGCAGTTGGTGAAGCAATGGATTTAGCTCATGGAATTGCTTGTGCACCAAGTAGCAGAATTGAAATAAAAGCAGGCGAATATAATGAATGCAAAGATGCAGATATAGTAGTTATAACTGCAGGATTAGCACAAAAACCAGGACAAACTAGATTAGATTTAGCCAAAACAAATGCCGGTATTATGAAAGATATTACAGAGCAAGTAATTGCATCAGGTTTCAATGGAATATTTGTAATAGCAACTAACCCAGTAGACCTAATGACATATGTAGTAGAAAAAGTTTCGAAATTTCCTAAAAACAAAGTTATAGGTTCAGGCACAATGCTAGATACATCAAGACTAAGATACTTAATAGGTGAAAGATTAGATATATCTCCAAAAAACGTACACGCATATATTATGGGAGAACATGGAGACTCATCATTTGTAGCATGGTCACACAGTTATATAGGTTGCAAACCTTTAATGCAAATATTAAAAGAAAAAGGCAAAGATGAAAAAATACTTGATGAAATTTACACAGACGTACAGCAAGCAGCTTATGAAATAATAAATAGAAAAAAAGCCACATATTATGGAATAGGCTTAGGACTAGCTAAACTAGTTAGAACAATATTAGATGATGACAAAGAAATTTTAACAGTATCAACATATATAGATGGCAACTATGGTCATTCAGGATTATATATAGGTGTTCCAGCAATAATTGGACACAAAGGTGTTGAAGATATATTAAACATTACTCTTTCAGAAGATGAACAAGCTAAATTTGACGCAAGCTTTGAAGTCCTTGAAAAAATGAAAGAGGATATAGATAAAGTTTTATAGTGACGAAAAATAAAAGCAGAAGATTAATATTTAATATTAAATAGTAGTTAATCTGCTTTTATTTTTGTTTTTATTTTTAGGACTATCCTTTTTGTAAGATTAATAATTAAATTTTTACTTAAGTTTCAATATACATTCTTCCGTATTTGCCTCACGGTTTCGCTTACGCGAAAACGCTTGCACACTCACATCCGCCTTAATATGAGAGCAACGTTCATGGCAACCTCGAGCAAGTCTCGAGGCTTGCATGGCTACGTTTGTTAAAAGCTCCAGAACATATATTGAAACAAATTACAACGCACAATAATTTTACGAAAAGGTCCGTCCCCATCATAAAAAGAAAGGAGTTTTTATTTAAGATGGAAGATTTAGAATTTGAATCTGAAAAAGAAAAATTAAAAGAAACAGTACATAAGTTTAAAGAAACTATTTCATA
>CALXWM010000011.1 GCA_944392425.1 uncultured Clostridia bacterium | reverse complement strand
TTTTCAGTATTATAATGAAGTCCAAAACCTTTACAATTATGATTTTTACATCTTAAATGATAATATACTTTTAATTTACCCTTGGGATATTTAAAGGATTCTGATGAACTCATAATATTGCCACATATAGGGCATTTTACTAATCCTGAAAATAAATGAATATATTCGCCGTAGTTAGAATGCTTATTTTTAACTAATACATTTCTAGTAGCATTCCAAGTAGTTTCATCTATAATTGGTTCACAATAATTTTCAACTTTTAAAATATCTTGTGATTTTCGTTTATATTTTCCATATTCAAATATACCAATATAAATAGAATTAGTTAATATTTTATAAACTCTATCAGATGCCCACTTGCCTTGTTTTAAATAAGCGTTATTATCTTTCATAATAGTAGCAATATTCCTTGTTGAATTGCCTTGTTTGCATAGTTCAAATATCTCTTTAACAACTTGTGCTTCAATAGGTTCTATTTCTAAATGGCCAGTTTCTTTATTTCTAATATAGCCATAAGGTGCTTTACTAGGATGTATTTTTTCTAATGCCATTTCTTCCATAGCACGTTTCGTTCTTGCTCCAATTTCTTTTCTTTCTCTTTGTCCAAATACTAAATTCATACCAAATATCATTTCGCCATTAGCAGTAGATACATCATAGGGTTCAAGTATTAATTCGATTTTTACATCATGTTCTTCACAATAATTAAGTAACCAAAAGCCATCATAATTATTTCTTGTAAGTCTATCTACTTTAATAGCAATTAATTTATCAATCTTTTTAGATTTTATATCAGCAAGTAATCTCTGCATTTCTGGTCGCATTAAATCTTTTCCAGAATAACCTGCGTCATTATACACATCTACAATACTATAATCATTTTTCTCACAATATTCTTTAATCATACGAAGTTGTGAATCAATAGAATAACCGTTATCTCTTTGGTCATCTGTACTAACTCTTACATAAATACCACATCTCATAAAATATCATCTCCTCACTTGTTTCCTAACTAAAAAGCAAAATAACAAACACTAAATTAAATTTTTTATATTTCTCATTAGTTTCCTCATTAAGAAAAGAAAAGTATAGTTTACATTTTAAACTTATTTAAAATTTGTTTAATTTCTTTGAGATTGTATTTTTGTTTATGCTCTTTAATATAAAATGGTTTACTAGAGATTTCATTTACTTTATATTCAAGTATAGTAATACTAATGGGATATTTAATTAGATATTCAGTAGGTTCTATAACTTGTAAATTGGTATGTAGTAGATTTTTAACTTTACCATTTTTTACTTTATGCTTGTAATCTTTAATTACTTCAAGTATTTCCGTATTTGGCTTTAAAATCTGAATAGTTTTAAATTCAAACATAAAAAATGTCCTCCTTCCTAGAAAGAGAACATTTAAGTTTCATATATAAAATAAAAACTTACGAACTTTAATTAGTCCGTAAGTTGTTTTCAAATGGAGCAGGTAGCGAGAATCGAACTCGCGCGACCAGGTCGGAAGCATGGCATTCTACCACTAAATTATACCTGCAAATTTTATGAAAAGGACCTTCCCCAACTGAAAAAATATATAAATATTATATCATATTTATTTAATCCATTGCAAATAAATTTCATAAACTAGTACACTTTTTCAGAAAACTATGTTATACTTATTATGTGAAAAAATTAGAAATATGCATAAACAAAGCATTTTACTAAAAATGGTTATAGGTAACCTAAAAACCTAAATACATAAAAAAGGAGATTCGCATTAATATAACTTATGCGAAAGTAGAAAAATGGGTTTTTTTGATAAGTTAAAACAAGGACTAGCAAAGACAAAGCAAGTATTTAGTTTTACAAAAGTAGATGAAAATTTATTAGATGAATTAGAAGAAAAGTTAATAATTGCAGATGTTGGAATGGAAACAACAGAAAAAATAATAGATAATTTAAGAACTAGAATTAAGAAAGAAAATTTAAAAGAAGCAGAACAGGTAAAACAAGCTTTAAGAGAAGAAATAGAAGAAATATTTAAAGATAATAATCCAGAGCTAGATTTAACTAACAAACCAGCAGTAATATTAATGGTTGGTGTAAATGGAGCAGGAAAAACAACATCAATCGGAAAAATAGCTAATAATTTAATAAAGCAAGGAAAGAAAGTTATAATTGCTTCAGGAGACACTTTTAGAGCAGCGGCAACAGAGCAACTTGAAGTATGGGCTAATAGAGCAGGTGCAGAATTAGTTAAAGGGCCTGAAGGCATAGACCCAGCTTCAGTTATATTTGATTCAATAAAAGTTGCAAAAGAAAAAAATGCGGATGTACTTATTTGTGATACAGCAGGAAGATTGCAAAATAAGAAATACTTAATGGATGAATTAGAAAAGATTAAGAGAGTTATAGATAGAGAACTACCAAATAGTTCAAAGGAAGTTTTATTAGTATTAGATGCATCAACAGGTCAAAATGCAATATCTCAAGTAAAGGCATTCAAAGAAACTACTGGAGTAACAGGATTAGTTCTTACAAAACTAGATGGAACTGCAAAAGGTGGAGTAGTTATAGGAATTGTAGATGAAAATAAAATATCAATAAAATACATAGGTATAGGGGAACAAATTGATGATATGGAAGTATTTAATAGCAAGGAATTTATTGATGCAATAATATAGTATAGTTTAAGGAGGAGATTCTGTTTGAAAAAAGAAAATGAAAATAACAATTCAGTAAAAGTTAAAAAAAGAACTAGAAAGAGAACAATAATAGTTTTGGCAATCTTAGTAATTGCACTTATTGCTTTATATGTATATGTAAGAGGCAGTTACCTTGAATTCAAAGCTATTGGCGAAAATTATATACCAGTATTTTGGAGAAACTTAACATATTCACTACTTACTTTTGCAGTTAACTTTATATTTTTATATTGTGCTTTCTATTTTACAAATAGAACACTGAAAAAGGGACTTAAGGTATTTTTTGATGATGAAAAGAAAGAAATGCCAAAATTTCCAAATAAATCAGTTTCATTTATAATAGCACTTATAGGAAGTGTTGCTACAACTCAATTTTTACTAAACAACATCTTACTATGTTTTAGCAATTCACAATTTGGTAGCACAGATTTAGTATTTGGAATGGATATTTCATATTTCATCTTCCAAAGACCTTTTATAACATTTTTACTATCATATTTATTAATAGTAGTTATAGCAACAATTATTTATGCAGTTGTATATGCACTAATAGTTCTAAACATTAGCTTTGAGGGAGTTGCACGTGAGTCAATCAAAAAGGTTGATTTAGTTTCTAAACTTGGCTCAAGAGTTAAGCTAATTGCTATATTATTAGGACTATTCATATTCTTCTCTATGGTACAAAATATAGGAAATGAGAGATTCTTAACAATAGAATTAAGTGATGCTACTCAATATTCATTATTCGGCGCAGGAGATTCTGATGTTACTATTAAGCTATGGGGATATGTAATATTTGCTGTATTAGCAGTAATTTCAGTATTTAGAGCATACAAAGCATTAAAAGATAAAAGTACAAGAAGAGTTTTAGGAAACTTACTTATTGTGCCAGTTTATTTAATAGTATTAGCTGTAGTTTTAGCAGGATATCAATTAATATTTATTGGTTCTAATGAACTTGATAAAAATCAAGAATACATAGCTGAAAATATTAAGCAAACTAAAAATGCTTTTGGAATAAATATTGAAGAAGAAAATATAGATTATAGTGGAACAATTACAAGAGAAGAATTAAATCAAAATGAAAACGTTATAGATAATATTGCAATAGTAAGCAGTAGCAATGTTTTACAAGATTTACAAAGCTCACAAACTGAAAAAGGATATTACACATATAGAAATACTCAAATTGAAATGTACAATATAAACAACAAGCCTACACTTGTGTATGTTAGCCCTAGAGAAATAGATAGTAGTAATACTACATATTCAAATAAAACTTATGAATATACACATGGTTATGGTACTGTAATTACTATGGCAGGAACAACCGATGAAGAGGGCAATTTGAGTAATATTCAAAAAGATTTTGGCGATTTATCTGAATCTGCAATCTCTACTACAGAACCTAGAATATACTTTGGATTAGAGACAAATGATGCAGTTGTTGTAAATCCAGATGAAAATACAGAATTCGATTACTTGAATGATGATGGAACTGAGAAAAACTATTCATATACAGGTGATGCAGGATTAACTCTAAATTTCTTAGATAGGATTATTCTTGGAATAAAAGAGGGAGATTTACAATTAGCATTTTCAGGAAATGTAGATAGCGATAGCAAAATAATTATTAACAGAAATATAATAGAAAGAGCAAAAATAATTATGCCATATCTAACATATGATGAAAATCCATATATGATAATAGATGATTCTGGCAATCAATATTGGGTAATAGATGCATATACAACATCAAATAGTTATCCATTCTCTGAGCAAATAGATTTAGAAAATGGTCAAACAATAAATTACATACGTAATTCTGTAAAAGTTATAGTAAATGCATTTGATGGAACAATGAAATTCTACATTACAGATAGAACAGACCCAATTGTTATGGCATATAACAATATGTATCCAGGATTATTTGTAGACAGAGATGAAAAAATTCCAGAAGATATAAGTAAACACTTTGTATATCCACAATATTTGTATGATATACAAGCAGAAGTAATACAAAAATATCATAATATTCAACCAGAAGTATTATATAGAGCAAATGATATATGGCAAATTGCAGAAACTAATAATAGTGGAAGAACAACAAAAATGGAAAGTTACTATACAATGGTAAAACCAGCTGGAACTGATGAAGAAACTTTAGGATTGGTAATACCATTTACTCCATATGGAAAACAAAATATGATTTCATATATGGTAGGAACATATGAAAATGGAGAGGCAAAACTTACATTATATGAATTCCCATCTGATAGCAATGTACTAGGACCAATGCAGGTTGAAACACAAATAAATCAAGATGGAACAATTTCAACTGATATAGCTAGTCTTTCTGTAAGTGGAACAAGAATTACAAGAAATTTAATAGCAGTTCCAATAAATAATACTATTTTATATGTAGAACCAGTTTATCAACAATTATTAAATGAAACAACAGAGCAAAAGCCTACTTTAAGAAGAGTTGTGGTTGCTTCAGGTAACAAAATAGCTATTGGAAATACGTTAGATGAAGCATTAACAAACTTGTTATCACAATCAGCAGGTAATATAGAAATTACAAATCCAGATAATATCGACGATTTAATAAATGAGATAATCAAAGCAAATGGAAATGTTAAAAATTCTAGTAGCAATAATGATTGGAGATTATTTGGAGAAGATATGCAAACATTAACAGGATTAATTGATCAATTAGAAAATGCTGTAAGTGCACAAGAAACTAATGCAGTTGCAAACGAAACAGAAATGCAAAATGAAGTAGTAAATGAAACTGTTAATAATACAGCAGAATAATTTAAAATTGATGTAAAATTAGGAAAGCTATATAAATGTTTATATAGCTCCCTAAAAAGCAGGTTTATAGGTATCCTCTTAAAAACCTAAATACATATGCAAGGAATGTAGCTTAATGAATACACCTAATAAATTAACTATATTTAGAATAATATTAGTACCAATAATGGTTATATTTTCACTAATAAATATACCAGTAGATGTTCTAGGAGTGCCTTTGAATTTTATAATAATGGATATTATATTTATAATAGCATCTCTTACTGACAAATTAGATGGTTACTTAGCAAGAAAAAATAATGAAATCACAAACTTTGGAAAATTCTTAGACCCAATAGCAGATAAAATTTTGGTGGTTTCTGCAATGCTTATATTAGTAGGAGTAGGGAAACTACCTGCCTGGATTCCTATTATAATTATAACAAGAGAGTTTGCTGTTTCAGGATATAGACTTATAGCAGTAGAACAAAATGGTAAAGTAATAGCAGCAAGTGTATGGGGAAAATTAAAGACAGTTACTCAGATGATAGCAATAATATTGGCATTTGTAGACGTAAATGGCTTTGGGGTTATATTTACTGGAAATTTGAGAGGAGGAGCATTTGCATTAAATTTAGCTTCTACAATTTTAATGATTATTTGCCTAGTCGCAACAATTTTCTCAGGATATGATTATTTAAAAGGCTCAAAAGAATTGTTTAAAGATGCTAAAAAATCTTTAAAATAATTTAGAAAGCTCCAATATACATTCTTCCGCATTTCACTGCGCGGTCGCGAGTCTAAAGCTCGCTCCAGCTTGCACGTTGCACTCCGCTTTAAACAAGTAGAAAGACACATCACGGTCTTAAGCAAGCATTAAGCCCGCTGAGCTTCGTTCACTGAAATGCTCCAGAATGTATATTTGAAGCTTACTATAAAAACCTTATTTATTTAAAGGCTTGAAATTGATTTTGTTAAAGTAAAAAGAGAGGTTTCAAATGGAAGCAAAAGAAAGAATTGAAGAATTACGTAAAACGATAAATTATCATTCAAAAAAATACTATGATGAAGATAAACCGGAAATATCTGATTATGAATATGATATGTTAATGAATGAATTAAAAGGGTTAGAAAAGGAGCATCCAGAACTTATAACTCCTGATTCACCAACGCAAAAGGTTGGGGGCCATGTAAAAGAAGATTTTGCAAAAGTAACACATGAGGTTCCTCTTCAAAGTTTGCAAGATATATTTTCTTTTGAAGAATTATATGATTTTGATAAAAGAATAAAAGAAAAAGCAGAAGAATATGGTGAGGAAACCAACTATTGTGTTGAAACAAAAATAGATGGTTTATCTTGTGCACTTAAATATGAAAAAGGCATTTTAGTTCAAGGTGCTACAAGAGGAGATGGACTAGTTGGAGAAGATGTAACACCAAATGTTAAAACAATAAAATCAATACCTCATAAATTAAAAGAGCCATTAGATATTATTGTTAGAGGTGAAATCTTTATTGGTAAAAAAGAATTTGAAACTCTAAATGAAGAAAGGGAAGTACTAGGACAAACTCTTTTCGCAAATGCTAGAAATGCAGCTGCTGGTTCTTTAAGACAAATAAATGCTAAAATAACAGCAGAAAGACCACTAGATATATACATATTTAATGTACAAAAATTTGATGGAACTACTTTTAATTCACATTGGGAAGAACTAAATTTTTTGACTGATTTAGGATTCAATGTAGTACCTTTTAGAAAGCTTTGTCATAACATAGATGAAGCAGTTAAAGCAATAAAAGAAATTGGAGATAGAAGAGAAGAGCTTACATTTGGAATAGATGGAGCCGTTGTAAAAGTAGATAACTTAAAGTTTAGAGAAGAATTAGGAACAACATTTAAAGTGCCAAAATGGGCAATAGCATATAAATATCCACCAGAGAAAAAAGAAACAATTTTAAAGGATATAATTTGCCAAGTTGGAAGAACAGGTGTAATTACTCCAATGGCAGTTTTAGAACCTGTAAAAGTTGCTGGCTCAACAATATCTAAAACAACTCTTCACAATGAAGACTTTATAAAAGAAAAAGGACTTATGATAGGCGACCATGTTGTTATACAAAAACAGGGAGATGTAATACCAGAAGTAGTAGATGTACTAAAAGATAAAAGAACAGGTGAAGAAAAAGAGTTTGAGATGCCAAAAGTATGTCCGGTCTGTGGTGCACCAGCAGTAAGAGAACCGGGCGAAGCGGCAATTAGATGTACAGGAATAGAATGTAGTGCAAAGGCATTAAGGAATATTGTACATTTTGCTTCAAATGATGGAATGGACATTGCAGGTCTTGGATATAAAATAGTTGAGCAATTATTGGATAATAAACTTATAAAAGATATAGCAGATATATATAGTCTAACAGTAGAAGATGTAGCATCTTTAAAGAAAAATGGCAAAAAATTTGCCGAGAACTTAATAAATGCAATAAATGAAAGTAAAAATAAAGATTTAGAAAATTTGATTTCTGCATTTGGAATTAGACACGTAGGAAAGAAATTAGCAAAAGTTTTAGCTAAGAAATATGGAACACTAGAAAATTTGATGAATGCAACCGCTTTTGACTTGACTACAAAGGACGATATAGGCGAAGTAATTGCGGAAAGCATATGTAGCTTCTTTAAAGAAAAGCAGACAATTGACTTGGTAGACAGATTAGTAAAAGCAGGAGTTAATACAAAACATTTAGAAGAGCAAATAGATAATAGATTTGATGGAAAAACTTTTGTGCTTACAGGCTCGCTTTCAAAATATTCGAGGGTAGAAGTTAGTGATATAATAGAAAAAATGGGTGGAAAAACTTCATCAAGTGTATCAAAGAAAACAGATTATGTGCTAGCAGGAGAAGATGCAGGAAGCAAATTAGATAAGGCTCAAAAACTTGGAGTTACAGTAATTAGTGAGGAAGAATTTGAGCAAATGATTAAATAAAGGAGAATATTTTTAAATGGATGGCAAGTATACTTTCAAACACTTTTCAGAAGATTTAGACGATGGATATAAAATATTATTTAATTATGTAAGAAATAGATATATGGTTTATAAAGTTAGAGAAAATTGCTATATGCAAGAATTAGTAGAGCAAATGAGCAAAAATCCAGTGCCAGTAAAAGCAATGATTACAACAAAGGCAATTAAGCAAATGTTTCCGTATATGGAAGAAATAGAATATAAGCAGGATAAGGGATAAAGATTATTGAAGTTTCTATAAATAAGTTATATAATAAATATTATTATAGGTAAGAAAGGAAAAAACAATGGCAAATAAAGAAGAATATGTAAAAGAAATAACAAATATCGATGAAAATTTTGCACAATGGTATACAGATATAGTTAGAAAAGCAGAATTAGCTGATTATACAGAAACAAAAGGTTGTATTGCGATAAGGCCATATGGATATGCAATATGGGAGAATATTCAAAATTATGCTGATAAATTGTTCAAAGATTCAGGCGTAAAAAATGCATATTTTCCAGTACTAATTCCAGAAAGCTTATTACAAAAAGAAAAAGATCATGTAGAAGGCTTTGCACCAGAAGTAGCATGGGTCACAGAAGCGGGAGGAGAAAAGTTAGATGAAAGACTTTGCGTAAGACCTACTTCAGAAACAATTTTTACCACAATGTATTCAAAGTGGCTAAAGTCTTGGAGAGACTTACCATTTGTATATAATCAATGGTGTAGTGTATTAAGATGGGAAAAAGAAACGAGACCATTTTTACGTTCAAGAGAATTCTTATGGCAAGAGGGACATACAATTCACGAGACAGAAAAAGAAGCAAAAGAAAGAACTTTGACAATGCTTGAGATTTATGCTGATGTTTTAGAAAACTTTTTAGCAATTCCAGTAATAAAAGGCATAAAAACGGAAACAGAGCGTTTTGCAGGAGCAGTTGAAACATATACAGTTGAAGCAATGACCTATGATGGAAAGGCATTACAAGCAGGAACTTCACATTATTTTGGACAAAACTTTACAAAACCATTTGATGTAAAGTTTCAAAACAGAGAAGGAAACCAAGAATATGCATATCAAACATCATGGGGAATATCTACAAGGTTAATAGGGGCAATAATAATGGCTCATGGTGATAATAGAGGATTAAGATTACCACCAAAGGTAGCACCTATACAAGCAGTAATTGTGCCTATTGCAATGCATAAAGATGGTGTTAAAGAAAAAGCAGAAGAGCTATACAATTCATTAAAGGATAAATTTAGAATGGAAATAGACCTTAGAGATCAAGTATCACCAGGATTTAAATTTAATGATTGGGAAATGAAAGGTGTTCCATTAAGAATTGAATTGGGACCAAGAGATATAGAAAATGGAGTTTGCGTACTAGTTAGAAGAGATACATCGGAAAAAATAACAGTTAATTTAAGCGAATTAGAAATTAGAGTAAAAGAAATTTTAAAAGATATACAAAAAAATATGTACCAAACATGTAAAAAGAGAATGGAAGCAAAAACAACAGTTGCACATAATTTAGAAGAGTTCCAAGAAAATATGAATAAAGAACAAGGCTTTATAAAAGCTATGTGGTGTGGTAGTAGTGAATGTGAAGCAAAGATAAAAGAACTTACAGCGGCAAAATCAAGATGTATACCTTTCGAGCAAGAAAAAGTTGGAGATACATGCGTATGCTGTGGAAAAAAAGCTGACAAAATGGTAATTTGGGGTAGACAATACTAATAAAAAATATATTAGAAAAATAAATTGTGAATTAAGAATTTTTGAAAGCTCTTTAAAATTCAAAGGAAAAGGAAGAAGATGAGATAATGGAAGAAGAGGAAGAAAAAGAGTATCAAATAGAAGACGCTGAAGCAAATGCAGACAATAAAGAATTTATGCTTCAAGCATTAAAAGACAAAGCAAGTTGGGTTTTAGCATATGCATCAAATAAGTTGTTTGAAGATAAAGATTTAGTTTTAAAAGCAGTTGCTCAAGATGGACAACTTTTGTATTATGCGAGTAAAGAACTAAGAGATGACAAAGATGTCGTTTTAGCAGCAGTAACTAATAAAGGTTTAATACTTAAATATGCAAGCAAAAGACTTAGAGGAGATAAAGACATTGGAATGACTGCAATAAAACAGGATAAAAGAGCAGAAATGTTTTTGACTGACGAACTTAGAAAAGATGAAGATATAAATAACTTTTTGCATCCGCCTGAAGGATAATTTTACTTTTGGGAAGGTCCTTTTCGTAAAATTTTTTACAAAAATGACCGTCCAAAATTTAAAATTTAAAAGTCGATTCCTGATGTTGGTTCTACATTAACAGTTTTTTGATTTGTATATATTACATATCCTGGAACTGCGCCATTTGGCTTTTTTACATATTTAACTAAAGTATAGTCAACTGGTACATTTGAAGAAAATTTGGCTTTACTATAATAAGCTGCAATTTTGGCACATTTTATTATTGTTTCCATTTTAGGCATATCTCCATTACAGCGTAAAATGACATGGCTACCATGAATATCTTTAGTATGAAACCAGTAATCATTATCATTTGCAACTTTCATAGTTAAATAATCATTTTGCCTGTTATTTTTACCAATTAAAACTGTGTAACCATCAATATTCATCCTCATATAATTATCTATACTAGAAGTTTCTTTTTTTACTTCTTTATTTTGCATTTTACCATTTGATTTTAAATTAGTGTTATCATTAAATAATATATTTTCTGAAATTTCATTATATATTTCATTCACAAAATCTAAATCATTGGCATTGTCTAATTCATAGATTAGGCTTTCTAAATAATCTAATTCTTTCTCAGAATCCTTTTTTTGAGCATTTACTATTTCTAATGTATTCTTTTGTTTATTGTATTTTTTAAAGTAATTTTCAGCATTTTGAGAAGTAGAAAGCTCATTATTTATAGGAATTTTAACTAAATTATTGTTATCATAATAGTTTTCTAATTCCACAAAGTCATCTGATGTTTTTAATGTATCAATTCTATAAATATTTGCAATAAGCAATTCTCCATAAACCTTGTATTTCTCCATGTTTTGACATGCTTCTATTTTTGAATTGATATTATCTAGTTTTCTTGTAAGCTTATCTAGAGTTCCGTTAATTATTTTAAGAAGATTATTTCTGTAATTTTTGAAAATATCCTCTTGAGCTTTATTAAAATAAAAATCATCTAAAAAGAAGTTTATTTGTAGGTTAGCATTTGCGTCATTATCAATATTAATATTATTGTCGCTTGAATTACTTAAACTCATTTCGGCTTTTGAATTTATATGAGTATTATTTTCTGCATTGTCTTTAAAAATAGTATAATTATTTTTATAATTTTTGCAAATGCTATTTCCATTTAAAATATCATTTATATATTTGTAAATGTCTTTTAAACTATTTTCAGAAACGGTATTAGATATTTTTAGCTCTTCTAAACAGCTTTGAATGAATAATTTGCTTATTCCAGTAAATGAAGAGGAAAGTAAAGCGTCTAAAGTATGATAATCTGATTTCATACAATAATCCAAAAAATCTTTTTCAGTAAAACTTAAGAAGTCTTGCTTATCTGAATTAGGAAATACATATTTGCGACCAGGCATAATGTCTCTTCTAATATTCGATGAATTAGTATTTGTTATATCTTTTGCATTAGGAGTTTTTGATGTATTTATTATTTCAGATTCACTGTCAAACCTTTTTAAAGCATCAATTATAGTATTTTCACTATTTATAAGTAGGACATTACTGTATTTTCCCATAAGCTCAATGGCTAAAGTTCTATAAATTTTATCATTCATTTCATTAAAACATTCAAATTCAATAAAACAAATTCTTTCTAATCCATTTGTATAAATCTTGTTAATTCTTGAGTTTATTAAATATTTTCTTAAAAGCATACAAAAATTAGGTGCAACAAAAGGATTAGGCTTTTCGTTTGTTGTTAAATTTAACCTGTAATTGTTTGCACTTATATCTATATTTAGAGCGTAAGTATTGCCATTTGCATAGATACTTATTAAAAGCTCATTTTTATTTGGCTCATATATTCTATTAACTTTACCATTTTTTAAAACTTGTAATTCATCTACAACTTTTTTTAAAACTATTCCGTCGAATGCCATGTAATCAGTCCTTTCAATCGTTTTGCATTAGTAAATAAACTAGGTCTAATAAGAAAATTTGTTAGCATTAACTAATACTTAAAAATAATAGCATAAAAGCCTAAAAAACTCAATAAATTTACACAAAAATTATTGACATTGAGCCATTTTATCAATATAATACAAAGGTAAAACATTGGAGGTATACATTTAGAATGACAAAAGGCAACGTTTTCTTTTCAAAAGAAATATTTGAGAACATGACAGATGAAGAAATTGTTAAAAGGGCAAAAGCTAACAATAAAGAAGCTTTGGAATTCTTAATTAACAAATACAAAGATGTTGTGAACATGAAAGTAAGCAAATATTACTTGAATGGTGCAGAAAAAGAAGATATTATTCAGGAAGGTCTTATCGGACTTTATAAGGCCATTAGAGACTTTGACCAAGAAAAACAAAACTCATTTAAAACTTTTGCTAACCTTTGTGTTGAAAGACAAGTGATTACTGCTATAAAGGGTTCAAATAGGCAAAAACATATGCCTCTTAATTCGTATTTATCTTTAAATTCATCAAGCTATGAAAATGAAGATGGAGAGGAAGAAGGGCAATTAATAGAGGTATTAGATGCAAATCCAATAGAAGACCCACTTGATACAGTGACAAAAAACGAATATTATAAAACAATTGAAAAGACGATTTCAGAGTCACTAAGTGATTTTGAAAAACAAGTGCTTTCAAAGTTTATTGAAGGCCAATCATACATACAAATTGCAGAAGAACTTAATTCACCAGTAAAATCAATAGATAATGCAATTCAAAGAATTAGAAAGAAAACTATAAAAAACTTGGGAAATGAAATGATTTCATAAAATATGCGATTTTAGAATTGCTTCAACTAAAAAACATAATAAGTCTAAACTGCAATATATGCAGTTTAGATATATTTGCCGGTATAGCTCAGTAGGTAGAGTGCAGCCTTGGTAAGGCTGAGGTCACGGGTTCAATTCCCGTTGCCGGCTCCAAATTAATTAGTGCAATTTTAAGGTAATACAGCAACATAAATAATTCCACAGTTTATGTATAAATTTAATAATAATTTCATATATTATTAATGTCAAATTTTGTTTGACAAGTTAAACATTATATGGTTAAATATATTTAACTTAACCCTCTACTACTTTGTAGTAAGACGGGAGCCTAAATGATTTTGGAGAGTTCATAGCAACTCTCCTCTTTATTTTGTAAAATATTTAATAATTTGTTTATTTATTAAATCAGGTGATTCGTTTGAAAATATTATTGGCAAAAAAAGTACTATAAAAAAGTTTACAAAATCACTTGATTTTAAAACAAATGTTTGCTATAATATAAAAACAAAAAGCCTTTATTTTAGGAGAGTGATTAAGTGAAAGAAGCTTATATAAAATGTTTGAAAAAATTACGAGAATTTAGAAAAAGTTTAAATACAGAAAAAGATTTAAAAAGAGGAAAACTATATTTTACTTGGATTAGAGATAAAACTAAAAAAATAGAAAATGAAAAAGATATTGATTATATTTATAAAAATATAGTGCAATATACACTAAAGAATTATAAAATTGATAAATATAATTATGAAAGATTAAATAAGCAATTGAAAAATATTGTTAAAAATAACTATGCTTTAAAAAAGAATAATTATATATTTAATAATACCAATATTTCTAAAGAAGATACAATGTTATTAACAAAAAAAGTATTGCTAAAAAGAGGAAATGTTGTATGGATAGATTTTGGATTTAATATAGGAAATGAATTTGGAGGAATGCATCCCGCTATCATATTAAAAAATTTTGATAATGAAATATTTGTATTGCCAATATCATCTAAAAAACCTAAAGAATATAAAAAACTAGAACAAGATTATCACAATAAAAAGATAACACTTGAAGAATGTGTAAAGAAAAAGGGGCAAATTACAGAAATAGTACAAATAGATAATATATATAGATTTAAAGATATGACTAGATGGGCTAATATTACAAGAATGAAAAAAGTTAGTATATTAAGACTGAATTTTAATGGTACTATTGGTAAGGTTGATGGAAAATATTTAAATACGATAAATGAAAAAATAAGGACAGAATTTTTTGAATAAAACATTGACTTATGGCATAAAATATAGTATCATAGTATTAGAAAGTAATCAATAAGGATTGCTGTGGGAGGAACGAAAGTTCCAGTAAAATTGCTATGGGAGGCAACTAATTAGAAATAATTAGTTGCCAGTTTTCTTATTGTATATTCGAAATCTTCGATTTTTCCTATACAATAAAAAAGTAAAGAAAAGAAATTCTTGTTATCAAAAGATTTATATAGTATAATTTTTCTGATAGAATATTATCTTATTTATTGCAAGATAATACATCTCCTTTTGGAAAAAAGCTTACAAGAATTCAGTATATACAATATGCCTTGGATAAACCAGGAGTTTTGACAGTTTTACCAGGCATTAGAGGAAAACATGATTTAATAGATATATTAAAATACACTACTGCAACACCAGAAGAAAAAGATTATTCAATAATAGGAAACTTTACACCAGTTGATGCAGAAGGAAAATGTGTATATTGCAATCATTGTGAGCCTTGTCCAGCAGGTTTAGACATAGGGTTAATTAATAAATATTATGATTTAGCAGTTTTAGGGGATAACTTAGCGAAAGACCACTATATGAATTTGGAGAAAAAGGCAGGAGACTGCATAGCTTGTGGACACTGTAATAGTAGATGCCCATTCAAAGTTGACCAAGTAGATAGAATGAAAATGATAAGAGATTATTTTGGAGAGTAAGTTTATATCAGTGCATTTACCATTTCTTTGTTGACAATAAAAAGGTAAAGATAAAAATTATATGGTAAAATCTTATAATAAGAGGTAGCAATATTGAATAGCTACCTCTGAATAATTTTTATCTTATGATACACATCATACCAAGAATAAGCAGTATAAATATTGTCTCCATAGCAATCTTCATTGTATCCTGAATGAAAACATACAACAGGAATTTTAGTAGAAATCTTGTTTATATTAGCTGGCTTATCTTCAACCATAACATCAATTTTGTTGTTTAAGCAAGTTTCTAATTTATCTTCAGGAGAAAAGATTAACTTGTCGTAAATAATGCCATTTTCTTCAAGCCAATTTTTAGTTATACTTTGAATTTCTTCTGTACTAATTCTTTGTTCTCCATGCCTTGCAGTAATAATATAAATCTCATTTCCTTCATCTTTTAGTTTATTAATTATTTCACTAGCAAATCTTCTCATACAGTCAGTTTTTAAATAATGTAAATAATATTCATCCCAAAATTTAGTGTCTAGTTGAACCTCAACGTCAAATACTTCATATGGCTCATAACCTTTAGGATTTACAATAAATTTATTATATTCATCAAAAAATTTAGAGCCGTAATCTAGTTGAAATCTTTCAATATCTGTTAAAACACCATCTATATCTATTCCTATACGCATTTTAATTTTCTCCTTTACCTTACACTATCAATTGCATTTCTTGCTAATTCATCACATCTATTATTAAATTCATTATCTGCGTGACCTTTAACCTTATGAAAAGTCACTTTATGAGTTTTAGTAAGACTATATAATTCTTCCCATAATTCTTTGTTTTTGACAGGCTCGCCGCCAGCGGTTTTCCAGCCTTTTTTTAACCAATTATATATCCAACCTTGATTAAAACAATTTACCACATAAGCACTGTCACTGTATAAATCAACTTCACAAGGAAATTTAAGTGCTTTAAGAGCTTCTAACACAGCAGTAATTTCCATTATGTTATTTGTTGTATCCTTGCTTGCACCAAATAATTCTTTTTTGTTTCCATTATACATGAGTATTGCGCCCCAGCCACCAGGACCAGGATTTCCTGAACAAGCACCATCTGTATATATTGTAACTTTTTCCATTTAATATTAAATTCCTTTCATTATTAATTCTTCTAATTTTTTTAATTACAATCCATAAATGGTGTTCTAGAGCATTCCAAGTGTGAATTGTAACCTTAAAATGTTTTACAATTATTGCTAAAATGCAAAGTTTGTGATATTATATCAGTAAATTAAAAAAGGTTCAAGGGGAAACTAAAAAAGCAAATATAAAAAATACATAAGGAGGCAAACAAAGTTGAGCAAAGTTGTAGGCATAATAGCAGAATACAATCCATTTCACAATGGTCATAGTTATCATATACAAAATACAAAGGCACAAACAGGTGCCGATTTCGTCGTGGCTGTTATGACTGGAAACTTTACTCAAAGAGGAAATACATCAGTTATAAATAAATGGGAAAAAACTAAAATGGCTCTAAATGGAGATGCCGATTTGGTTATAGAATTACCAACAATTTATAGTGTTTCTAGTGCAGAAAATTTTGCAAATGGTGCTGTAAAAATATTAAATGAATTAGGCATAGTAGATACTATTTCATTTGGAATGGAAGCAGATGACGTATCTACACTTAACAATATTGCAAATGTTTTAGTTAATGAGCCACCAGAATATAAGGCAATTTTGGAACATGAACTTGGCAAAGGAAACTCTTTTCCAAAGGCAAGAGAAAATGCGCTTATGATGTATTTAAATGATATAAAAAGATATGCCAATGTAGTAAAAGGTTCTAATAATATTTTAGCAATTGAATATTTAAAGGCATTGAAAAAACAAAAAAGTAGTATAGTACCATTTGGCGTAAAAAGAGAAAAAGTTTATTATAATAGTACAAAAATAATTGATGAATATGCAAGTGCAACAGGAATAAGAAATTTGCTATTGCATAATCAGCTAGAAGAAGTAAGAAAAGTAATGCCTTCAAAATCATATAGTATTTTGCTAAATAATTTAAGACAAGGAACTTATGTGCTAGACATTATAGCTTACAATGATGAAATTATTTACAAATTAAGAAGTATGACAGTAAAACAAATTGCAAATTTACCAGATGTAAGTGAGGGTCTTGAATATTTAATTAAAGAAGTATCAAATAAAACAAATAATTTAATTGAGTTAATTAATGGAATAAAATCTAAAAGATATACACAAACTAGAATTCAAAGAATATTACTTTATGCATTACTTGGAATAACTAAAAAAGATATGGAAATGTCTAAAAAAATAACTCCATACATTAGAGTTCTTGGTTGTTCAGAAAAAGGAAAAATTCTTTTATCTCAAATCAACTCTAAAGCAAAAGTTATTACTTCTTTAAAAAAATACGAAGTATCCAATAAGAATAAAAGATTTTGCATAGGTAAACAAAAAACACTAAACAGAATGCTTGAAATAGATAAAATGGCAACAGACATATACACAATAGGATATAAAAAAGATTCAAAGGCAGGACTTGATTACACAAAAGGCCTTATATTGCAATAAAAGGTATTTACAGCTTAAATTTCGTTTTTTAAGCTACAATATATGTTCCGAAGCAAATGCGGAGGAATATATATTGTAGCTTTGAAATAATACATTTAGTTGTGAATAGTAACTATTTGCTAAAATTTAAATATTACATTTCTGTTACAAAGATTGAAAAAGTTTACATATTGAAATATAATTTAAACCAAAGAGGAGGAAGCAAAATGGGAGGAGAAACATTTGCGTCTTATATGCTAGGGGAAAAAGACTGGCTTAAAAAAATGGAGATAATGTATTATTTAAAAAAGAAAACAGGAATTTTTTATGATAATACAGTAGTCTTTAAAACACTTATTACTAAGCTTTTCTTAGATTATTTACATGAAAATTATCCGGAAGAGAATATTGACGATAACTTAGTTATTACAGCTAGGCTTTTATGTGATTGCATGAAAAAAGAAAATGCAACTGATTTAGATGATATAAGAAGCTATGCTAAAAGAGGAGCAGAATATTTAGCTAAGCTTGGTTTTGATGAACGTTTTTGCAGAATCTGTGAAGGTGTTAATAGATATACAATTACAGAAAATAGAGAGCCCGAAAGTGATATAATAGAGCTTACAGACCAATTTGGAGGTATGCTTTTAAATAGACCAGAAAGAGTTGGCTTTAAAACTGATGAAGCGGTAGTGCTTTTGAAATATAGAAATTTAAACGGAAAATATAATAGATATTTAGACAAATTCTTAGGATTTGTAAACTTTATGGATAAGGTGGAGGTATAAGACTAAAATAATAAGTTGAGGGTTTATGGGTAACCTTTAAAAACCTAAATACATTAGATAAGGATTGATTAGTATGAATGCTTTACAAAGTGCGGCTGAACCATATAATACAGCCTTAAATCAAAATACTCCTGTAGGACAAGAATTAGAAAATATAAGAAGAGGAATGAATTATGCAGGAACATTTTATGAGAGCATCACTAGAGCTATTGCTAGAGTTAAACAAGAAGAACAAACCAAAACTGTAAACCAAGATTTGGACACAGAGGGATTAGTAGCTTCTATTATGGCTGATGTTGATGGGGCTTCAAGACAAACTATGGGACAAACACCTAAAAAAGACGATGAAAGAGAAATTTAGAGAGGACTAAACAATGAACGAAATATTTGCAGATTTACACGTACACATAGGAAGAAGTGAAAATGGAAAACCAATAAAAATAACAGCAGCAAAGTCACTAAACTTTGCAAATATTGCTAAAGAATGTTTTGAAAGAAAAGGAATAGATGTTGTAGGAATAATAGACTGTGCATCACCTTATGTAATTGAAGATATAGAGAACTTTTTAAAAACAGGTGAAGCCTACGAAATAGAAGATGGCGGAATAATATACAAAGATAAAATTTGTATAATACTTGGTAGTGAAGTAGAAACTACTGAAACTAGAGAAGATGGAAAACATGGATGTGCACACAATCTATGTTATTTTCCAAGTTTAAAAGATATAAAAGGCTTTTCAAATGAAATGTCAAAACATATACATAACATAACTCTAAGTACTCAAAAATCTGACATTTCAGGATATGAGCTTATAGATATAGTGGAAAAATATAATGGTGTGTTAATACCAGCTCACATATTTACTCCATTTAAAAGTTATTATGGAAATTGTACAGAAAGATTATCAAGAATTTTCAAAGAAAAATACGACAAAATATTTGCAGTAGAGCTTGGCCTAAGTGCTGATACATATATTGCTGATGAAATAAGTGAGCTTGCAAATAAAAATTTTATAACTAACTCAGATGCACACTCACTTCCAAAAATCGCTAGAGAATACAATAAATTATTAGTAGATAAAATTAGCTTTAAAGAGATTATGAAAGCTATAAAAATGGAAGATGGTAGAAAAATTTTAGCAAACTATGGTTTAGACCCTAAACTTGGTAAGTACAATCGTAGTTTTTGCGAAGATTGTAACTGCTCTATTGAAACGCCTCCACCAGCAACTGTTTGCGACAAATGTGGTGGTACAAATATTACAATGGGTGTTTATGATAGAATTGAAATTATAAAAGACCAAGAGTCTACAAGCCCAAGCTTTAGACCAAAATATAATTATCAAATTCCACTTGGATTTATGCCGGGTGTAGGTGGAAAAACAATTGAAAAACTATTATCAAACTTTGGCACAGAAATGACAATTTTACATAAAATTGCGAAAGACGATATAGAAGCTGCAATAGGTGCAAAGCAGGCAGAAATAATTGATGGTGCAAGAAAAGGTCAAATGCATATACATGCCGGTGGTGGCGGAGTATATGGAAAAGTACAAATAGGATAAAACAAGTTCTATTTCTCCTTTTTAATACATAGATATTATGTATTAGGAGGAATAGAATGAGAAATATAAAAAAAGTTATAGAGGAACATATAACTAGAAATATAAGAACATATTTTATTCTAATAATAATATTTTTGTTAGGATTAATTATTGGACTAATTGTAGTAAATAATTCCTCAGAAGAGCAAGAAACCGAGATAACAAATTATATTAATACATTTATTACGGAGTTAAAAAATGGTTCAAAACTGGACTATTTTAAGCTGTTAAAAAGTTCATTCGGAAACAATTTGTTCTTAGTAATTATTCTGTGGTTTATGAGTTTGGCTGTAATAGGTATACCAGCTGTTTATGGAATGGTGGGGTACAAAGGATTTTGCATGGGGTACACCATTTCATCTGTTGTTATGACATTAGGTACAGGAAAAGGTATTGTATTTGTATTATCATCCATGTTAGTACATAATATAATTCTAATACCTTGCATGCTTGCAGTAGCGGTTAGTGGAATAAACTTATATAAATCAATAATAAAAGATAGAAAAAAAGAAAATATAAAAATAGAAATAATTAGACACACATTATTTTGCCTTATAATGCTTGTCGTAATGGCAGTTGGTTCATTGATTGAAACATATATAAGCAGTAATTTACTTGTAAGTGTTGTAAGTTATTTATAATATTGAACTGTGACATGACAAAAAAATAATTGTAAATTATTTATAAAAAGTCTTTACTTTTACGTAAATATTTGATATAACATAATAAGTTTAAGTAAACAATACAAAAATATATAAGAATAGGGGAGCAAAAATGGATAAACAGATTAAACTTTTTTTAGAATTCTTACAAAATGATAAAAAATTGTCAGATAATACTCTACAATCTTATAGAAGAGATATTATGCAATTTAGAGACTATGTGATGAAAAATAACATTAATTTTGCAAAAGCAAAAGAAGAAGATGTTAAGAATTATTTAAAAGAATTACAAGAAGAGGGCAAAAAGACTTCTACAGCTTCAAGAAGCTTAGCATCAATAAGGTCTTTTTATCAATTTTTACTTAGAACAAAGAAGGCTAAAAATGACCCTACAGTTTCAATACAATCTCCTAAAATAGAAAAAAGAGTTCCTTGTGTACTTACATCAGACGAAGTAGAATTATTACTTGACCAACCAAAAGATGTTGACTTAAAAGGAACTAGAGACAAGGCAATGCTAGAATTTGCATATGCTACAGGTATGAAGGTTACTGAAATAATTGACTTAAATATAGATGATATAAATTTTAATGAAGATACAGTTACATGTTCAAATGGCAAAAAAACAAGAACCATACCTCTTGGCGCACTTGCTGAAAAAGCATTAAAAGAATACATAGACAAAGCTAGACCAATATTAATTAAAGATGAAAGCAATAAAGCATTATTTGTTAATGTAAATGGTTCAAGACTTACAAGACAAGGCTTTTGGAAAATAGTTAAATACTATAAAGAACAAGCTCACATTGAAAAAGATATCACACCACACGTTTTAAGACATTCATTTGCAACACATCTTTTACAAAATGGTGCAGACCTAAAATCTATTCAAGCAATGCTTGGACATTCAGACATATCTTCAACACAAGTATATGCACAGTTCCAAGATCCAGGAATAAAAGATATATACAAAAATGCTCATCCAAGAGCATAATATAAAAAATAAATTAATTTAAAAAGAAAATAAATTATTTGATTTAGTCATTTAATTTATTTTCTTTTTTAAGATATTACTAAAAAAGACCAATTTACCACTTGACATATTCACATAATAATAATAAAATAATAAAGGAAGAATATATTTATAAATTATATATATTTGAACATTGAAAATTTAATAGAAAGAGGTGTATGATATGGAAATTACATTAAATATTATAATCTTTCTAGTCTCAGCAGTGATTTTTTCATTTATAGGATATATAGTAAGAAAAAAATCCGCAGAATCTAAAATACAAAGTGCTGAAAAAGAAGCACAAAGAATATTAGATAATGCGCAAAAAGAAGCCGAAAATGCTAAAAAAGAAGAAATAGTTAAGGCTAAAGAGCAAATTATTAATTCAAGAAATGAACTTGAAGAAGAGATTAGAGAGAGAAGAAGTGATATTCAATTACAAGAAAAAAGATTAATGCAAAAAGAAGAAAATCTTGAAAAAAAGCTTTATTCAGCAGAGCAAAGAGAAAGACAGTTGGATAAGAAAGAAGACGAAATTGAAAAAGAAAAAAGTGAAGTACAAAAACTTAAGGATTCTCAATTAGACGAGTTAGAAAGGATTGCAAGATTATCAGTAGACGAAGCCAAACAACAATTATTAGCTAAAGTTGATGAAAAACTAACATCTGAAAAAGTTGAAAGAATTAAAAAAATGGAGGAAGACATTAAAGAAAAGTCTGATGAAACAGCAAAAAATGTTATCACATATGCTATACAAAAATGTGCAGCAGACCATACTTCAGAATCAACTGTATCAATTGTTGCTCTTCCAAGTGATGATATGAAAGGAAGAATAATTGGTAGAGAAGGTAGAAATATAAAGGCTTTGGAAACATTAACTGGGGTAGATTTCATAATAGATGATACACCTGAAGCTGTTGTTATTTCAGGATTTGATCCACTTAGAAGAGAAGTTGCAAGAATTGCACTTCAAAAACTAATTGATGATGGAAGAATTCATCCAGCTAAAATAGAAGAAATGGTTGAAAAAGCAAAAGAAGAAGTTGCTAAAACCATTAAAGAAGAAGGCGAAAGATCTGCTATGGAAACTGGTGTAATGAATTTACATCCTGATATAATAAAATTACTTGGAAAGCTTAAATATAGAACAAGCTATGGCCAAAATGTACTAAACCATTCTATTGAGGTTTCAAACCTTGCTAGAATTATGGCAGATGAGTTAGGATTAGATACAAAACTTGCTAGACGAGCAGGATTACTTCATGATATAGGAAAAGCTTTAGATCATGACATGGAGGGTACACACGTAGAAATTGGTGTAGAAATTCTTAAAAAATATAAAGAAGACCCTAGAGTAATAAATGCAGTACAAGCTCATCATGGTGATGTAGAACCACAAACACCAGAGGCATATTTAGTACAAGCAGCGGATGCTATATCAGCATCAAGACCTGGAGCAAGAAGAGAAACTCTAGATGCTTATATTAAAAGATTGGAACAACTTGAATCAATTGCAGATTCATTTGAAGGAGTTGAAAAATCTTATGCAATACAAGCAGGTAGAGAAATTAGAATAATAGTTAAACCAGAAAGAATTTCTGATGATGAAATGACTATTATGGCTAGAAAAATTGCAGAAAAGGTTGAAAATGAAATGGAATACCCAGGACAAATAAAGATTAATATGATTAGAGAAAAAAGAGTAATTGATTATGCAAAATAAACTCTAAAGGGAAGTGCCTAATAAAATAGGTGCTTCTTTTAAATTTGAAAAAAGAACAAAGTAATTTGTTCTTTTTAAATTGCACTTATTTTATTGTATAGGAAAAAACAAGGTTTTACTATACAATAAAATTTATGGTTTATAGGTTAAACCATAAAACCTAAATTAATACGAAAGGAAATAAGAAAATGATAAAAAAATTAGCAAGTTATATTAAAGAATACAAAAAAGCAAATATTTTAACACCACTTTTTGTTGTGTTAGAAGTTGTAATGGAAGTTATAATACCAATGTTAATGTCAAAAATAATTGATATTGGTATTCCAAATAAGGACATTAAGTACATACTTGAAATAGGAATATTCCTAACAATATCTGCAATAATGTCATTAGTTTTTGGTATGCTTTCTGGTAGATTCGCAGCAAAAGCATCATCAGGATTTGCTAAAAATTTGAGACAGGGAATGTTTTATAAAATTCAAGAATTTTCATTTGAAGATATAGACAAATTTTCTACTTCAAGTTTAATTACAAGACTTACAACAGATGTTACAAACGTACAAATGGCATTCATGATGATTATTAGAATATTAGTAAGAGGACCAGTAATGTTAATTGCAGCATTGTTTATGGCATTTAGCATAGATGCAAGGCTTTCTTGCGTATTCTTAGTAGCAATACCTATTTTAGGAGTAGCATTATTTTACATAGCAATTAAAGCACATCCAAATTTTGAAAAAGTATTCAAAAAATATGATAAATTAAACGAAGTTGTTCAAGAAAATGTAAGTGGCATTAGAGTTGTAAAAGCTTATGCAAATGAAGAACACGAAGAAAAGAAGTTTGGAGATGTAAATAACGAAGTATATAATTACTTCAAAAAAGCAGAGAAAATTGTGGCATTTAATAGCCCAATAATGCAATTTGTTGTATATTTTTCAGTTTTAATTATTTCATGGCTTGGTGCTAAGTTTATAATTGGTGGAACATTCCAAACAGGTGAATTATCTAGCCTAATTACATATGCATGGCAAATACTTATGAGCTTAATGATGCTTTCTATGGTATTTGTAATGATAATTATATCACAATCATCAGCAGAAAGGATTGTAGAAGTTCTAGATCAAGAGCCATCTATTAAAAATAAGAAAAATGCAATTAAAACAATAAAAGATGGTTCTATAACATTTGAACATGTAAGTTTTGCATATAGTGATGAAAAAGATCCAAATAAATTCGCACTTAGGGATATTAATTTAGAAATAAAATCTGGTGAAACAATTGGTATTATAGGTGGAACAGGAAGTTCTAAGTCATCTCTAGTACAGCTTATTCCAAGACTTTATGATGCAACAAAAGGAACTGTTAAAGTTGGAGGAGTTAATGTAAAAGATTATGATATGGAATCACTAAGAGATAGCGTATCAATGGTTTTACAGAAAAATGTACTATTCTCAGGAACTATAGCTGAAAACTTGAGATGGGGAGACAAAAATGCAGATGACGAAGAACTAGAAAAAGCTAGTAAATTGGCTCAAGCTGATGGCTTTGTTCAAGAATTCCCAGAAAAATATGAAACGTATATTGATCAAGGTGGTACAAACGTATCTGGTGGTCAAAGACAGAGACTATGTATTGCTAGAGCACTTTTGAAAAAACCAAAAATCTTAATATTGGATGACTCTACAAGTGCAGTTGATACAAAAACAGATAGTTATATACGCAGGGCATTTAGAGAGGAAATACCAAATACAACAAAGATTATAATTGCACAAAGAGTAACTTCAGTAGAAGATTGTGACAGAATTATTGTAATGGATGAAGGAAAAATTAATGGTATTGGTACTTCAGAGGAACTATTAAAAACAAATAAAATATACCAAGAAGTATATAATTCACAAATGAAAGGAGGAGAAGATAATGAGTAAGAAAGAAAAGATAATTAACGGTTTAGATGACGAAAATAATAACAGCAAGAAGACAGAAAAAATTAAACTAGCTACAAAAGCTGACAAGAATAGCAAAAAAGCAAAGAAAAAATCAGGTTCAGTTGATTTTAAAACCGTTAAAAGACTTTTAAAATACGCAACTGGAATTTACAAATTTCAATTTGTTATAGTTATTATCAGTATTATTGTTAGTAGTATTGCAAATGTAATGGGAATACGATTTTTACAAAAATTAATTGATGATTATATCACTCCTCTAATGGGACAGCAAAACCCGGATTTAAGTAATTTATTTATGGCTGTTGTAGGAATGGGTGTAATGTATTTAATTGGTATTACAGCTACATATATTTATAATAGACTTATGATAAATATTTCACAAGGAGTACTTAAACAAGTACGTGAAGATATGTTTAATCATATGCAAACATTACCTATAAAATATTTCGACACACATGCTCATGGTGAAATAATGAGTACATACACAAACGATGTTGACACATTAAGAGAAATGATAAGTCAAAGTATTCCACAAGTATTTTCTGCGATAGTTACAATGGCAAGTATTTTAATTTCAATGTTTGCAACAAATGTATATTTAACACTTATAGTTTTAGGAATGGTTGTATTAATGATATTCTGCGCTAGATATTTAGGTGGAAATAGTTCTAAATATTTCGTAAAACAGCAGAATGATATAAGCAAAGTTAATGGATATATTGAAGAAATGATGGCAGGACAAAAAGTTGTTAAAGTATTTAATTATGAAGATGAGTCAAAACAAAAATTTGATGAATTAAATGAAGAATTATGTGATAGCAGTACACAGGCAAATATGTATGCAAACATTTTAATGCCTTGTATTGCAAACATTGGTAACTTGGGATATGTTTTTGTTGCAATAATTGGTGGTATGCTATCTGTAAATAATATTTTAAGCATAGGTAGTATAGCAGCATTCTTACAATATATAAAAGCATTTACAAACCCAGTAAGCCAAGTATCTCAACAAATGAACTCAGTTATAATGGCTTTAGCTGGTGCAGAAAGAATATTTGCACTAATCGATGAAGAACCAGAAATAGATGATGGCTATGTAACACTTGTTAATGCAAAGATGGAAAATGGAAATTTAGTAGAAAGTGAAGAAAGAACAGGACTTTGGGCTTGGAAACATCCACATCATGATGGAAGAGTTACATATACAAAATTATGTGGACATGTAGAATTTGAAAATGTAAATTTTGGATATGTTCAAAATAAAATGGTACTTCATGATATTACACTAGAAGCAAAAGAAGGTCAAAAAGTATCTTTTGTTGGTGCAACAGGTGCAGGAAAGACAACAATTACGAACTTAATAAATCGTTTTTATGATATACAAGATGGTAAAATTAGATATGATGGAATTAACATTAAGAAAATAAAGAAAAAGGATTTAAGAAAGTCACTTGGTATGGTATTACAAGACACAAGCTTGTTTACAGGTACAGTAAAAGATAATATAAGATATGCAAACTTAAATGCAAGTGATGAAGATGTTGTAAAAGCCGCAAAACTTGCAAATGCTGACCACTTTATAAGAAACTTACCAGACGGATATGACACGGTAATATCAGGAAGCGGAGAAGGCCTATCTCAAGGACAAAGACAACTACTTTCAATTGCAAGAGCTGCATTATACAATCCACCAGTATTAATACTAGATGAAGCAACATCAAGCATTGATACACGTACAGAACAAATTGTACAAAAAGGTATGGATGAACTAATGAAAGGCAGAACAGTATTTGTTATAGCACATAGATTATCAACAATAAGAAACTCAGAATTAATTATGGTACTAGACCACGGAAGAATTCTAGAGCGTGGAGACCACAAAGAACTTATGGCTAAAAAAGGAATGTACTATGCATTATATACTGGTGCAATTGAAATAGAATAAAAATTAAAAAAGTAATATAATATTTTAATAGATTACTTTTCCTTGCAATTGATAATTCGCTATGCTAGAATAAGCAAAGGCACAATAGGCTAAAAATACTAATCAATTTTAATTATAGTTGTGCAGTCGAAAAATAAAGAAAGGAAGCATATATGAATATAGTACAAACAATTGCAAATGAACTAAATGTTAAAAGTTATCAAGTCGAAAAAACAATAGAATTAATAGATAGTGGTAATACAATACCATTTATTGCTAGATATAGAAAAGAAGTGACAGGAGGACTAAGTGACGAAACTTTAAGAAGCTTAGACGAAAGATTAAAATATTTAAGAAATCTAGAAGAAAGAAAAGGCGAAGTTAAAACATCTATTGAAAATCAAGGAAAGTTAACAGATGAAATTATAAAAAACTTGGAAATAGCACAAACTTTAGCAGAAGTTGAAGACATATATAGACCATATAAACAAAAGAAAAAGACAAGAGCGACTGTTGCAAAAGCAAATGGCTTAGAACCACTTGCACAAATTATAAAAGAACAAAAAGAAACTAAACCAATTGAAGAAATTGCTAAAAAATATTTAAATGAAAATGTACAAACTGTAGAGGATGCAGTTCAAGGAGCAAAAGATATTATAGCAGAAGAAATTTCAGACGACCCAGAGTTTAGAAAACAAATAAAAAAGATGTATTATAGAGAGGGATTTATTGTTACAAAAAGTTTAAAAGAAGAAAATCCAATATATAATATGTATAATGATTTTAAAGAAAAAATTAGTACTATACCAAGTCATAGAATTTTGGCGATAAATAGAGGGGAAAAAGAAGAATTTCTAAAAGTTAGCATAGATAAACCGGTAGAAAAAATACTTGAATTTATTGAGAAAAATGTTATCAAAAATTTGAAAGTTAAGCAAAATTATGTAAAAGAAAAATTAAACAATAAAATAACTAGTAGTAATGCAGAAATTATGAACTTTCAAAAGAAAGAAAAAACAACTCAAAGCAATAATTATGAGAAAATACTGAAAGAAACAGTTGAAGACAGTTTTAAAAGATTAATCGAGCCGTCTGTAGATAGAGAAATAAGAGCTGATTTAACAGAAAAAGCAGATAAACAAGCAATTGAAGTGTTTGGCAAAAATGCAAAACAGCTGTTACTAGGAGCTCCTATTAAAGGGCTTACTGTACTGGGTTTTGACCCTGCATATAGAACCGGTTGCAAATTAGCTGTAATAGATGAAACAGGAAAAGTTTTGGATACAGGAGTTATATATCCAACAGAACCTCAAAATGATATAGAGGGTTCAGAAAAAGAACTTATTAAACTTATTGTAAAAGATAATATTCAAATGATAGCAATAGGAAATGGTACTGCTTCAAGAGAATCAGAAAATTTTGTAGCAAATACTCTTAAAAAAGTTAAAGAAACTTTACATAAAGATGTATATTACACAATTGTTAGTGAAGCAGGTGCATCTGTTTATTCCGCATCAAAACTAGCTTCAGAAGAATACCCAGATTTAAATGTTTCATTAAGAGGTGCAATATCTATTGCTAGAAGATTGCAAGATCCACTTGCTGAATTTGTAAAAATAGATCCAAAAGCAATTGGCATAGGACAATATCAGCACGATGTTGACCAAAAGAAATTGTCAGAAAGCCTAGAGGGAGTAGTTGAAGATGCAGTAAACACAGTAGGAGTTGATGTAAATACCGCAACGCCTTCACTTCTTTCATATGTTTCAGGAATAAACAAAACAATTGCAAAAAATATAGTAAAATATAGAGATGAAAACGGAACAATTAAAGAAAGAAAAGAACTTTTAAAAGTGCCTAAACTTGGAAAGGTTGCATATGAACAATGTGCTGGATTTATACGTATTCCAAATGGAAAAAATCCATTGGAAAATACAGGTGTTCACCCAGAAAGCTATGAAGTTGCAGAAGAATTATTAAAGAGTATAGGATTTACCAAAGAAGATTTATTAGATAAAGAAAAATTAAGCAAAATAAAAGCAAAATTAAATGAGATAAATATCAAAGAATTATCAAATAAATTAAATGTTGGAGAAATAACATTTCAAGATATAATAAAAGAACTTTCAAAACCAGGCAGAGATCCAAGAGAAGATATGCCAAAACCAATACTTAGAAATGACGTACTAAAATTTGAAGATTTAAGAGAAGGAATGATATTAACGGGAACAGTTAGAAACATTACTGACTTTGGTGCTTTTGTAGATGTGGGAGTAAAACACGATGGATTAGTACATATATCTGAAATTAGCGATAAATATGTAAAAAGACCTTCAGATGTTGTTTCAATTGGAGACATTGTAAAAGTTAAAGTAATAGGCATAGATAATGAAAGACAAAAAGTAAAACTTTCAATGAGAGGATTGTAGTTTTTTCAGTTGGGGACGGTTTTAAATCAAAAATAAAATTTTTGTAAAAGCCAGCAATATACTCCTCGATATTTTAGATGAGCGTAGCGACGTAGGAGCTTAAGCGAGACGTGCAAGCTGGAGCGAGGTATAAAATACCGAAGCGACCCGCGCAGCAAAATAGGAGAGAAGTATATTGTGGCTTAAGCAATTATAAAATTTTCGATTTTAGAACCGTCTCCAACTGAAAAAAATGATTGAAAAATAAAATTTACTATGTTAAAATTAAATTGCAAATAAAATATTATTAAAAACAAGGAGAAGGTTATGCTATTAACCCCAAATATGCAAGTTAATAAAATTACAGATATAACAATAGATATATTAAGAGAAAATAACATTCAAGCTATGATTTTAGACGTGGACAATACTCTTATTGATTTAAATAGAGAACCATTAGATGGAGTAAAAGAATGGATTGATGAAATGAAGCAAAATGGCATTAATTTTTGCATAGCTTCAAATAGTTTGAAAAAGGATAAAATAGAAAAAATCGCCAAAATGCTAGATATTCCTTATGTTCATTTTTCAATAAAGCCAACAAAAATAGGTCTTAAAAAAGCAAAAAAGATATTAGGGGTAGAAAATAGTGAAAACATAGCAGAAGTTGGGGATCAACTTTTTACAGATGTTTTAGGAACTAATAGAATGAAAATGTTTTCTATATTAACGGAGCCTTTATGTGAGGAAAAAGTTAAAATAAATAATTTGAAAAGAAAATTGGAAAAAAGGGTTCTTAAAAGTCAAAAAAATAAATAAGTAAGAAAATTTATTTTAAACTACAAAGTAAAGGAGTTTAAATAATTACCAAGGAGGAAACTTAAATGTATATTAATAACATACATATATTATATTACTTTTTTATAGGTTTACTAGGGTTAGCAGTTGGACAGTTATTTGACTGGGTAACAAAAAGATTAAGTGCACATAAACCTATATTACACAAAGATTTTTATAAAATATATTTAAAAGATTTTAGATTAAACTTTAGATTCATGTATCTTACTGCAATTATTTATGTGGTATTATTGTTTATGTTTGGATGGAGATTAGAATTATTAAAGTATTTAATAATTACACCATTTTTACTTTCAGCATTTGCTATAGACTACAAAGAGCAAATTATACCAAATAGATTAACTCTAACTTTATTTGAAGTAGGATTACTATTTGCGTTTATTGAAGGTAGTACAAGTTTTAGCTTATTACTAGATAGGTTACTAGGTCTAGCAATTGGAGGAGGTATTTTCTTAATTATTACATTAATAGGTGGCTTAATTGCTGGTAAAGAAGCAATGGGATTTGGAGATGTTAAATTAATGGGAGCATTGGGAATAATATTTGGTGCATACAATATTGTTGTCATATCGGTACTTTCATTTTTATTAGCAGCAATTATTAGTATAATTTTAATAGTATCTAAAAAGAAAAAATCAAATGAGTATATACCATTTGGTCCATTTATAGTTATAGCAACATTTATGGTAATGCTAATTCCAGAAAATATTATGCTTTTAGCACTTTTGAAAGTGTTTACACTTGGAATGTATCAAGGTTAGTTGTGTCAATGAGGAGAGTTCATATTGACAAAGCCAAAATATTTTAAGGAGGGGTGCCTTATGAATTATAAAATTAGAAGTATTAGGGAAAAAATGAAATTGTTAAATATACAAGGATTAATAATTTCTAACCCTGAAAACATAAGATATATAATAGGCATTCCGGTAGAAGGCACAATTCTACTTACTGATAAAGAAAATGTATTTATAACAGATGCAAGATATATAGAAGAAGTTAATAATTTTTTAACAATTAATGATGAATTTATTATTTATGATAACAAAGATGTATCAGAAGAAGATAATCAAACATTTTTCAGTGATTGCGAGAATGTAGGATTTGAAGAAAATTATGTTACTTATGCGAATTATGAAAATATTATAAGAAAATACAGAATACGTAATATAGAAGAAACAGACAGAATTATTGAAAAAGAGAGAATGATTAAAGATGAAAAAGAAATTTTATATATAGAAAAAGCGTGTGAGATTACTGATAAATGTTTTGAACATCTTTTGAATTATATAAAAATAGGCATGACTGAAAGGCAAGTTGCATTTGAAATAGAAAAGTTTTTTCTAGATAATGGAGCAGATGGAGTAGCTTTTGAATCGATTGTTGCTTCAGGAGAGAACTCATCAAAACCACATGCAATACCATCAGATAAAATTATTCGCTTTGGAGATCCAATTACAATAGATTTTGGTGCTAAATATAAAGGATACTGTGCAGATATGACTAGAACAATATTTGCAGGAGAAGTAAGTGATGAATTACAAAACTTGTATAATTATATATTAAAGAATCAACTTAGAACTACAAAGGACATCAAAGAAGGCGTAAGCTGTAAAATGATTGCAAGAAGTGTAGAAAATGATTTTTATTTATATAATTATACATTAATACATGCATTAGGTCATGGCGTTGGATTAAATGTTCACGAATTACCTATATTAAGCCACAATTCTCAAAGTATTTTGAAAGAAAACATGGTCGTTACAAATGAGCCGGGCATTTACTTAACTGGTAAATACGGCATAAGAATTGAAGATACCATTAGAGTTGGAAAACTTGAGTCAGAGGTTCTAACTAAATCAAGTAAACAAATTTTAGTTGTTGATGCAAAATAAATTTTTTCCGTTGGGGACGGTCCTTTTTGTAAAAAACAAAATATATAAAAAACTAGCAATATACTTCTCGACATTTCAGCGAACGGTTGCAGCGCGAGCATCTTTGTCTTTAACTAAGTAAGACTGCAGAGTGTAGCGTGCAAGTTGGAGCGAGTTTTATCTCGCGACCCACGCAGTGAAATGGGAGAGAATGTATATTGCTAGCTTAAAAAATAAAATTATTTTACAAAAAGGACCGTCCCCAACGTAAAAAAATTTCACACAATTTTCACAATCCTACAAAATATACATTTTTTTCTACTTTTGGTTAAAAATAATACAATTTTTTTTCTATAAGCTATTGAAAATAATTTAAATTATTGTTATGATTAATTTGGTTTATTTTACGACAAAATTTTACTTAAATAAATTATTTTACATTCTAAAATATGCATTAAAAATGCAAAATTAATGAATTCCATTAAGACAAGCAAGAAAGGATTTTTTATAGAAATGATAGAATTTAGAAATGTCAGCAAAAAATATGACACAGGAACAGAAGCAATTCATAATGTTAGTTTCAAAATAAATAAGGGAGAGTTCGCGTTTTTAGTAGGTAGCTCAGGTTCTGGAAAATCAACAATAATTAAACTTATTTTAAAAGAAGAAGAGCCTACATCTGGCAATATTATTATAAACGGTAAAGATACAACATTTTTAAAACCAAGTAGAGTACCGTTTTTAAGAAGAAGTATGGGTATAGTTTTTCAAGACTTTAGACTACTTCCAGATAAAACTGTTTATGAAAATGTTGCATTTGCAATGTATGTTGTAAAAGCTACACCTAAACACATTAGAAGACAAGTGCCAATGGTTCTTTCACTTGTTGGATTAGCCAACAAAGCAAAAGTTTATCCTAATGAATTATCAGGTGGTGAGCAACAAAGAGTAGCTCTAGCTAGAGCAATTGTAAACAATCCATCAATGCTTATTGCAGATGAGCCTACTGGTAACTTAGACCCTAACACTGCTTGGGATATAATGGAATTATTAAATGACATCAATTTAAGAGGAACAACAGTTGTAGTAGCAACTCATGCCAAAGACATAGTAGATAAAATGAACAAAAGGGTTATAAGAATCGATCAAGGAAATATTGTAAGAGACGAAAAAGGTGGATATGATGAGGTTTAATGTATTTAGCTATTTAATAAAAGAAGGTTTTAAAAGCACTTTTAAACAAAAGAAAATGACAAGTGCATCAATAATTATAATGTGTGCTACAATGTTTATATTTGGACTTTTCTTTGTAATAGGTGAAAATGTAAATAGTGTAATAACACAATTAGAAAGTGAACAAGGCATACAAATTTTTATAGATGAAGATGCAACAGATACTGAGGTTGAAACTTTAGAAGGACAAATAAAGTCGATTCAAGGGGTAAACAAAGTTACATTTGTAAGTAAAGAAGATGCTTTGAATTCAATGAAAACCACATTGGGTGATGAAAACTTATTTGAAGGATGGGATGAAGAAAATCCATTTCCAGCTTCATATTTTGTAACATTAACAGACCTTTCACTTAATGAACAAGTACAAAATGAAATTTTAAAACTAGACAATGTAGATGAAATAGCTAGTGAAAACACAACAATTAATAGATTACGTAGCTTAGCAAATGGTATACAAATAACAACAATTGTTATACTTGCACTGTTAATAATAATTTCAATATTTATCATTGCATATACAATCAAATTAACCGTACATGCAAGAAGAAGAGAAATATCAATAATGAAATATGTAGGTGCAACAAACAATTTTATAAGAGGACCATTTATAGTTGAAGGTATAATTATAGGCGTTATATCAGCAATTATAACTTTAATAATTTTAGGACTATCATATAATGCAATTATGCCAAACATTGGAGGTTCAATACTAATTCAAGAAATGGGACTTGGATTACTAAGCTTTTCGGATATGTTCTCACTAGTATTAACAGTATATTTAGTACTTGGCGTAGGAATTGGTGTATTAGGTAGTGTAATATCAATGAGAAAATACTTGAAAGTTTAATTATAACAAACAAAAGAAGAATTTTTATAGGCAAAATTATTTAACAAAAAGCAAAAACAAATATAATTTAAATATTGGAGGAACCTATGAACAAAAAAATCATCTCATTTATTGCTATAATATTACTACTTTTGGCATATACTAATAATTGTATAGCGGCATCAATTAGTGAATTAAATGAACAAAAAGAACAAGCACAAGATCAAAAGGATCAAGTAACTGAGCAAAGAGAAAATGCAGAAAGCGAGCTGGATAAAATAAATGCACAAATTTCTGGTATAGAATCTGAAATATTTAGCCTTCAAAAACAATTAGATGAACTTAATTCATCAATAAGTCAAAAAGAACAAGAAATAGCTGACAAACAGGCTGAACTTGAACACAAAGAAGAATTACTAAAAACAAGAATGGTGGCTATGTATAAAGGTGGCGGAACTACATATTTGGACGTACTATTAGGTTCAAGTAATTACATAGAAATGTATACAAAATACAATGCTATTCAAACAATAGCTGAAAAAGATACAGAACTTATTAATGAAGTATCAGAACAAAAAAAGAATATTGAAAATGAGAAACAAGAACTTGAAAATAACAAAGCTCAAGTTGAAAGTATTAAAAGTGAAACAGATGCAAAAAATGCAGAATTAAAAGCAGCTAAGGTTGCAAAACAAAGTACAATAAGCAATCTTTCAGCAGAAGAGCAAGCATTACAAAAGAAAATTGATGAATTTGAAGCTGCTATTGAAAAAGCTCAACAAGAAATTGCTGATGCAGCAAATAATTCAGGCGGAGGATATGAAGGTAGCTTTTCAGGTGGTCGCTTTGAATGGCCTATTTCATATAGCTATAATAGAATAACATCAATATTTGGAAACAGAACTGCACCAACAGCAGGTGCATCAACAAACCATGGTGCAATAGATATTGGTGTAAGCTATGTACCAGTTTATGCTCCAGCAAATGGAAAGGTAATAATAGCTCAATATGTTTCAGGATATGGAAATTATATAATGATAGATCATGGTAGTGGTTACTATACAGCATTTGGACACTTATCACAATTTAAAGTATCAGTAGGAACTGTAGTTTCAACTGGTCAACAAATAGCAGTATCTGGAAATACTGGTATTTCAACAGGACCACACTTACATTATGAGGTTTATGTAGGTGGAAGAAGCAAAGGATACAGAGTTGATCCATTATCGTATACAAATCATCCTAGTTTGATTTATAGCTAAATTATTACTAAATTCAATAATTAATTAGGAGGCAAAAAGATAAATGAAAAATAAGATAGCTCAAACAATAGCAGTGCTAATTTTAACTACTCTTATATTATCTTCTTGCCTTTATTATGTTAAGGCGGAAGATAGTGCTACTAAAGGAGAAAATAGTGTTAATAATGAAAATACAAATCAAACTTCAAATTCAGTAAATACACTTTCTTTAAATGAGCAAAAAGAACAAGTAGAGCAAGAACTTGCAAAAGCAGAAGAACAATTAACATATGTTCAAGAAGAATTAAGCGAATCTATAGTTCAATTACAAGAAATGGACGATAAAATAAGAGAATATCAAAAAACACTTGACCAAGTAAATAAAGAGTATCAAGATTTACAACAAAAAGTGTCAGAATCAGAGGCACAACTTGCAGAAGCACAAGAAAAATATGATAAGAAATCGAATCTTTTAAAAAAGAGATTAGTAGCAATATATAAACATGGAGAAACAAAATATTTAGACGTTTTAATGAATTCTAGAAGTATTATAGATTTTGTTTCAAAATACTATGCAGTGCAAAGAATAGCCGAAATGGATGCTAAAACTATAGAAGAATTAAAAGAAACAAAAACAAATCTTGAAAAAATTAATAATGAACTAGAAGAAGCTAAAGCCCAAATGAAAATTACAAAAATAGAGGCTGAAAAACAAACTGTAGTACTAACAAATACAAGAACAGTATATGAAAATCAGAAAAATAGTCTATCAGAAAGTGAAAAACAATTAAATGCACAAATAGAAACATATAAAAAACAACAAGAAGAATTGGAAAATTTAATACAGTATACCATAAATGGGTCAACATATGAACTAAAATATTCTGGTGGAGTTATGATTTGGCCAACTCTAGAAAGTTCATATATTACATCACCTTATGGTTCAAGACTTCATCCAATTCAAGGTGTAGTTAAAAATCATGACGGAATAGACATAGGAGGCAAAACGGGTGACCCTGTATATGCATCAGCAGATGGAATTGTAATATATTCTCAATTTAATACTGGTGGATATGGAAATATGATAATGATAGACCATGGATTAAACGCAGAAGGAGTAAAAATAGTTACATTATATGCTCATGGAGATAAATTGTTAAAAAATGTAGGGGATACAGTTAAACAAGGTGATATTATTATGGAGATGGGTTCAACAGGTAATTCAACAGGACCTCACGTTCACTTTGAAGTAAGAAAAAACGGATCTCATGTTGATCCAAAAAATTATTTATCTGCAAATTAGAAAGGAGACTTATGAATACAAACAAGAAAAAACAAGGTAATTCAGTATATAAAACAATTATGACAATACTAGCAACAGCAATTGTTACATTTATAATAACAACTGTATGGATCTATGGTAGTGCTACAAATAGTTCTACAGAAACAGCAATTGGAAATGCTACAAAATCTAGCAGTTTATCTGCAAAGCTATCAGTTATAAGAAATAAAATAGACCAAGAATACATAGGAGAAATAGATGAAAATGCTTTAATAGAAGGTGCAGTTAAAGGATATGTAGCAGGTTTAGGAGATGAATATACAGAATATTTACCAAAAACAGAAATGACTAGTTTCACAGAAGATATAGAAGGGGAATTTGTTGGAATAGGTGTGTATATAACTAAAGACACAGAAAACAATCAAATTTTAGTATATGGAACAATCCAAGACTCGCCGGCAGAAGGAGCAGGTTTAAAAACAGGAGACATAATTACAAGTGTAGACGGAGTAGAATGTAATGGAGATGACTATGACACTATAACTAATAGCATTAAAGGTAAAGAAGGCACAAAAGTTAATATAGGAATATTAAGAAACGGTGAAGAATTAAACTTTGAAATAGAAAGAAAAACAGTAGAAGTAAAGCATGTTACATCTCAAAAATTAGAAAATAATATTGGATATATAAGTATAGCAAGTTTTGAAGGAGATGTATCTACACAATTTGAAAATGCATATAATGATTTGGCAAATCAGGGAATAATCTCGCTTATAATTGACATAAGAAACAATGGTGGAGGTATAGTAGATGAGGCTATAGATATTGCAGAAATGATGACTGATAAAGGTCAAACTTTATTAATAGAGTCAGACAAAAATGGAGATGAAGAAGTAATAACTTCAGAAAAAGACAAAACAATAACAATGCCAATAGTACTTTTAGTGAATGAATATTCTGCGAGTGCATCAGAAATATTAGCTGGTATTCTTAAAGAAAATGTAGAAAATGCTACTCTAATAGGTAATACTACTTATGGAAAAGGTGTTATACAAACCTTGTATCCATTAACAGATGGAAGTGGAATAAAAATAACTACAAATGAGTATTTTACACCAAATCATAACAAAATAAATAAAATAGGTGTAGAACCTGACATAAAAATTGATGATTATTTATATACTGGAACATTTGACTTAGAGAATGACACACAGTTAAAAAAGGCGATAGAAGAACTTGAATAAAAGAGGAGCAATTGCTCCTCAAAAAAATTAAAAACTTTTAAAAAAAGTGTTGACATTTATTAAAAAATTTAGTATACTAAGAAAGTCGAAAGACGAGGTCGCTTAGCTCAGCTGGGAGAGCATCTGCCTTACAAGCAGAGGGTCATAGGTTCGAGCCCTATAGCGACCACCACCTTTTATATGGCCCGGTAGTTCAGTTGGTTAGAACGCTAGCCTGTCACGCTAGAGGTCGACGGTTCGAGCCCGTTTCGGGTCGCCATTTTTTTTTATAAATGCCTCGATAGCTCAGTTGGTAGAGCAAGGGACTGAAAATCCCTGTGTCAGTGGTTCGATTCCACTTCGAGGCACCAATTAGAAAAACTATCAATAAATGTTTATATA